>JAIBJM010000023.1 GCA_020029535.1 Gammaproteobacteria bacterium
CTTCCCTTTGCTGCGACATTGAGGCGCGCCGAGCATTGCACGATCAGCGCGTTGCAGACCTCGAGTCTGCAACGCGCCGTGCAATGCGAGGGGACGGCCGCAGGCCGCGCGCCGCCATGAGCAGCAAAGGGAAGCGGCCCAGTGGCTGCGCGGGACTGCGGCGTATTAAGATCGCCGTATCAACCGGTTCAGCTGCGGTTCAGTCCGCAGGCCCGAGCATCTGCAGAATTGAAGGAGAACCTCATGCGCCGCCTCATCCCTTTCAAAGTCATGCTGCTGAGCCTCGGCATCGCCGCCTGCGTCACCATCAATGTGTACTTCCCGGCCGCCGCGGCCGAGAAGGCTGCCGACCAGATCATCGACGCCGTCACCAACCGCGCCAACCCGCAACCGGTGGCACCGCAGCCCACGCCGCCCACCTCGCGCGCGACGCCCGAATACCGGCCGACATTGCTGGCCGTAGTGGCTGATCGCGCCATCGGACTGCTGATCCCCAGCGCCCATGCGCAACAGGCCAATCTTGATGTCTCGACGCCGGAGGTGCGGGCGCTGACCGCTTCGATGACGCAGCGCTTCGGGCAGCTGTCGAAGTATTTCGATTCCGGCGTGGTCGGCCTGACTACCGATGGCATGGTGCAGGTGCGCGATGCCAACGCCGCGCCGCTGGCCGAACGCGCCGTCGTCACGCGTCTGGTGGCTGAAGACAACAAGGATCGTGCCTCGCTGTACGCGGAAATCGCCAAGGGCAACGGCCATCCCGAATGGGAACCCGAGATCCGCCGCACCTTTGCGCGCCGCTGGATCGAGCGCGGGGCGAAGCCCGGCTGGTACTACCAGGACGCCGGCGGGGCTTGGGCCAAGAAGTAGTGCAATGGCGGTCATCGCCCTGCGGCGCTGGCGATGGCCGCTGCTGGCATTGCTGCTTGTCGCGCTGCTGCTGACCGCCTACGCCTGGGTCGGCTTCAAGCTTGCCCCGCGCTGGATATCCGACTACGCCGTAGCGCAGGTTCAGACTCGCTACGGCCGCGCACTGGTGCTGCGCGAGGTGCAGTTCAATCCGTTCCGTTTCGAACTGCGCGCCGGCGAACTCTCGCTGCCCGATGCCGACGGCCCACCGCTGCTGACCTGGCGTGGTCTGGTGGTCAACTTCGATGCCTGGCGCTCGCTGTGGAAGCGCGCCTGGACATTCAGCGCGATGCAGTTCGATGCACCGCAGATCCGTCTGGTGCGACGTGCTGACCAGCGCTTCAACTTCCAGGATTTTCTGTCGGCAGATGAACCGGCAACATCAGAGCCGCAATCCGGCGCATTGCCGCCACTGGCCATCGACAGCCTGGTGGTGCGCGCTGGGGCCGTAGCCACCGTCGATCGCGCACGCAGCCGCGAATTTGTCGAGAATTTCACGCCAGTCAATTTCACGCTGAGCGGATTCAGCACGGTGATCCGCGGCAACCGCTACGAGCTGCTGGCCTCGTCGCCGAATATCCGCACGCTGGAATGGCGCGGTACGCTGGATCTGCAACCTTTCTCCTCCAGCGGCGAATTCCGGCTCGGCGGCGTGCAGCTGGCTTCCTTCATCGACAGTCTGGCGCCAACGCTGCCGGCGCTCAGCGGCCAGCTCGACACCACCGGCCGCTATGAACTGACGTTGCCCGCCGATGCGCCGCTGGCACTGCGGATGTCGATGCAGCAGCTGCAGCTCGCCGATCTGCACGTACGCGCCCGCGACATGACCGAGGACTGGATTGTCGTGCCGGCGGTGGTGATTGAAGGCACCGAGTTCGATCTGACGGGCCCGACACTGCAGGTGGCGAAGATCGCCGTCCGCCAACCGCGAGTCAGCGCCTCCATCGCTCCCGATGGGCAGCTCAATCTGGCGCGGCTGTGGACCACAGCGGATGCCGCGGACGAAACGGCGACGCCCGCACCGCCTGCCGACGTCGTGGCCTCCGACGGATCGATGCGGATTCGCGTCGGCCAACTGCACATCGACGATGGTGCGGTAGCTTTCGAAAGTCACCTGAGCCGCGAACCGGTGCAGCTGCCACTCAGCGCGTTGCAGCTCACCGTCGATGCCATCGAACTGCCCTTTGCCGCGCCCATGCCGGTGATGCTGAACGCCGTGATCGGTGACCGCGGCCGACTGGCCGCACGCGGCAATGTCGATGCGCGCGCGCCGCAGGCGCAGCTGGATGTTGAGCTCACCGAGCTCGCCCTCACGCCACTGCAGCCACAGCTGGCCGAGCTGACCTCCATCGTGCTGCGCAGTGGCCGGGCTGCGGCGCGCGGTCAGCTGCGCTGGCAGGAAAAAAGCGGCGCGGTCTATGAGGGCAGCGCCAGCCTGAATGGCATGCGGATCACCGACCGGCTCACCGACGAAGATCTGCTGAAATGGACTGCGCTGCAGTTCAATGGTCTGCGGCTGCGCCAGCAGCCATTGGCCGTCAATGTACGCGAGATACGGGCACGCCAGCCCTATGTGCAGCTGGTGATCAATCGCGACGGCACCACCAATCTGGGCATTGCCCTGTCCACACCAGGCAGCGATCCCAGGCCGCAACCGGCGGCTGCGACCGCAGCGGAAGAGCCGCGTGAAGCGCTGCCGGTCGAGATCCGCCTGGTGCGCATCGCCGATGGTTCGATGAACTTCACCGATCACACGTTGGTGCCCAGCTTCTCCACCGGCATCCTGGAGATGAACGGCAGCATCGAAGGATTGTCGGGCCGGCCCGATGCGCGCGCGGCGGTGAAGATCGACGGCAAGGTGGATCGCTACGCACCGGTGTCAATCACCGGCGTAGTGAACTACTTCGCGGCCAGCACGCTGACCGATCTGGACATGAATTTCCGCAACCTGGAGCTGACCACCTTCTCGCCCTACGCCGGCAAGTTCGCCGGCTATCGCATCGACAAGGGCAAGCTGTCGATCACCACCAATTACAGGGTGGAGAACCTGCTGCTGAACGCGAAGCACAAGATCGTCATCGACCAGCTGCAGCTCGGCGAGCGCGTCGAAAGCCCTGATGCCGTGTCGCTGCCGTTGCGTCTGGCGGTGGCGCTGCTGAAGGACCGCAATGGTGTGATCGATCTGGATCTGCCCATCACCGGTTCGCTGGATGATCCGCAGTTCAGGCTGGCACCCATCATCTGGAAGATGGTCAAGAATCTGCTGACGAAGGCCGTGACCGCGCCGTTCGCGCTGCTGGGCAGCCTGTTCGGTGGTGGCGATGACCTGCAGTTCGTCGACTTCGCGCCGGGCAGCGCGCTGCTTGACGAAACGGCCAACGGAAAAATGGCCAGCCTGCGCAAGGCGCTGGCCGACCGGCCCGGCCTCAATCTCGATGTACCGCTGACCGTGGATGCACAACGCGATCGCGCCACGCTGGTGGAACAGCGCTGGAATCAGTTGCTGATCGACTCCGCGCGCCGCCAGTTCGGCGCGCGCAGCGAAGCGCCGGGATTCATCGCGACAGTGCAGGCCACGCCGGCCGAGTATCGCCGCGTGCTCGAAGCGGCCTATCAGCAGAAACTCGGACGCCGGCCGCAGATTCCGCGCCCCGCGCCGCCGGCCGCCGGCGAGCCCGCTGTTGACGCGAACGCAGCCGCCATCATCTGGCTGGAAGCACAGCTGCGACCGACGGTTACCGTCAGCGACGAAGAACTGCAGGCGCTGGCCAAGGCACGCACCGATGCCATCCAGTCCGCGCTGTTGCAGGACTCCGGCATCGACCCGGCACGCATCTTCGTGATCAACGAGCGCGACCGTGAGAATCCGCCGGCCAGCGACGCACCACCGGCCAACGGGGCGGTGCGGGTAACGCTGTCGCTGAAGTAACCGTTCACCAGTGAGCCCATGACGACCCCGACGCGCTGGCAACTGACACCATTGGCAGAGCTCGATGTCCTTTGGTGGCAAGACTGGGACGCCTTGAACAAGGAACATTTTGCCTCGCATCCGGGTTTGTCCTCGACCTTTGTGCGACTGACAGCCAAACACTTTTCAAGCCGGCAGATGCTGGGTGCAACGCTTCGTTCAGGCAATTCAACACTGATCAAGACTCTGATTGTTGAATCAGCGCGCGCTCAGTGGCGAGTGTTCTGTCCGGCGCAAGCGGTGATTGCACCACTGGTGTTTGACCAGAAGCTTGGCAACCAATCCCGGCCACTGATCAGACTATTGGCAAGCCTTCCCGGAATTGCCTTGAAACTGGATCTGCTCAATCAGGACCCCCGATATTCCATACTTGCGGGAAGGAATGCGCCGCGCTCACGAATATCTGCCAGCTGGGACAGCGTCTCAATACATGAACCAAGGGGCTTCGCCGCCTATTGGGCAAGTCGCCGCAAGGACCTGAGAGACAATCTGCGACGTCGCATGCACCGCGCCGACCAGGATCAGCTGCACTTCACGCTCGACGTACATTCGGAACCCACTACGGTCGCTGCTGCGGTGGACCGCTTCGGCATGCTTGAAAGCCGCGGCTGGAAAGGCCACGAGGGGAGTTCGCTTCATCCGGACAATGTCCAGGGACGCTTTTACCGCGAACTTATGCAGTCCATGGCTACGTCAGGCAACGCAAAAATATTTGAGCTCCGCGCGGGTGAGAGGCTGGCTGCCTCGCTGCTGGTGCTGTCCGGCGGCAGCATGAGCATCTTCCTGAAGACAACCCATGACGAGGCTTTGCGACAGTATTCGATCGGCTACGTACTGATGCATCACATTCTGCGCCATGTCATGGACATGAATTCCGATACTGTCGTCGAGTTCTACACGCATGCCTCGCGCGAGCAATTACTGTGGGCAACCAGTACAGCACCCATGCACAACGTATGCGTCTACAGAAGCCACGGACTCAAGCTCTTGACGGTGGCGCACGCTCGCCTGCGGAAACGCCGGCCCGGCAAATGATGGCCACTACAACGACGCCTGCCGCGCCGCACTTTGTCGCCATGCTGTTTCCCGCGAATGCGGCGAACAGCGTTGCTGCAGAAGAATGGGATCGGCTGGCCACCCACGCTGCGGAGCCGAATCCATTTTTTGAGCGCTGGGCACTTTTGCCGGCGCTGAGCGCCTTTCCAGAGCCGTCGGTATCGTTGCTTGCCGTCTATTGCGACCCCGGCGACGGCAATCAACGCAAACTGGTCGGTCTGGCGCCTGTCAGACAAACGCGAGCCAGGGGCGTGCCCATCAGCGTCAGGGCCATATGGGGATACCCGGAATGCTGCCTCGCCACCCCGCTGATACACCGCGATTGGGTGGTCCCGGCCATCATGGCCATGGCGCTCAAACTGAGTGATGGCTGCATCGGCCGCATGCAGGGTATCGGTTCCGGTGGTGCCATCACCCAGGCACTGTTCGACAATGCCCCGGATCACGGCCTTGAACTGAGCTCCCTGGATCGATACACGCGGGCTCTCTGCGATACGAGCACCGCAACCGACGCCGACAGCTATCTGGCACGCAGCATTTCGCACCGGCATCGCAGGGAGCTGCGGCGTCAGAATGCCCGGCTTGCCGAACTTGGCGATACCCGATTTGAAGTCCTGACCGACTCATCGGGACTTGAACCCTGGATCGACGAGTTCCTGCAGCTCGAGGCTGGCGGCTGGAAAGGTTCGGCCGGCGTTGCACTGGGCAGCAATCAGGCACGCGTGACCTTCTTCCGGGAGCTATGCCGGGCCGGATGGATTGCCGGGCGGCTGCTACTGCAGTCCCTGCGCAGCAATGGTCGCGCGGTGGCAATGAAATGCAGTCTGCTCGCACCACCGGGAGCATTCGCCTTCAAGATCTGCTTCGATGAAGCTTATGCCAAATATTCGCCCGGGTCGCATCTGGACATCTTCAGCGTCGAGCAGCTGTATGCCGCGGCTCCCACCTTGCAATGGATGGACAGTTGCGCATCGCGCCGCCGCTGGCAACTTGACAGAATGTGGAGCGAACGGCGCGGCATGGAGACCCTGCTGATTGGCAGGACCCGCACGCTGAAGGCAGCATTGGTGCATGTGCTGCCACTTGTGATCTGGTTCAGACGCTACCGGGGGCGAATTCCTTAGACTGTGGATGGCGATGGATTACCGGCGGGGGGCCGGACCGACCATGGCACAGATACGGAACACAACGATCGACGCCGCCAAGGGCATCGGAATCCTGCTGCTGGCGTTTGCCCACAGCTGGATCGTGCTGGACCGGAGCCCGGTCCTGTACCAGGTCATCGGTTCGTTCCTTATTCCGCTGTTCTTCTTCCTGTCGGGTGTGTTCCTGAATTCCGCACAACCGTTCGGCGCATTCCTGAAGACGCGTTTCATTTCTTTGCTGAAGCCCTACCTGGTCGTCATGCTTGCAATCGGAGTGCTCAGAGTCGCGACCGACCACATATCTGCATGGCAATTCGTTCAGGCTGCCTTCTGGGGCACCGGCCGATCCATCGGCTCGGCGGCGGGCTGGTCCGCTTTCGTCCCGCTCTGGTTCCTGCCTCACCTGTCGCTGACATTGCTGTTGGCATGGATAGTGGCACGGCTGACGCGCAACTCGACCGGCTGGATGCGCTGCACAGCCCTTCTTGTCTGCCTTCTGGCAGGCCTGATGCTGATTGACTGCGGCCCACGCATTGCCGGTACTGGCATGGGCGTCGACCCGCTGCCGTTCAGCGCGGATCTCGCTCTGATTTCCGTTTCGTTCGTGCTGGCTGGTCACTGGATGTCCGCGCAGGTGCGCAATTTCAGGGCCAACCGCGGCCTCTTTGCGCTGGCGTTGCTGGCGTTCGTAACCCTCCATGTCTTCTTCGATTCCACGATCGACCTCAATCAGCGGCGCTACGACAACTACCCGGTAACGACGCTGGAGGCGGCAGCGGGTATCTACCTGATACTTTGTCTGGCCGAGTGGTCCAAACGACTGCAGCTGCTGGAACGCGCGCTGGTGTTCGCCGGTGCTGCGAGCCTGTTCATCCTGATGTTCCACTACCCATTCCAGGATCTGGCTCTCAGGGCGATGACCAGGATCAGTCGTGAAACCCCGTACAGCAACAGCGCCATCGCGGTCGTGGCAAGCGTAGTCCTGTCGCTGTTGTCGCTGGCTGTCGTGAAGGCGTCACGGCCGTTATCGCTATTGTTGCTGCCGAGTGCGACAGGTCTCCGCCGGACAACCGAATCGACTGCTCATTGACCCAGACTGCTTGCACCCGGGCAGTCGGGCCGCGTGACCGTCAGTCGCGGATGCCCACGCCCTTGTTCATCAGCGTCACCGCCAGTGCGAACAGCGCCACGACCAGCCCGATCATGATGATGAAGGCCTGCACCACGCTGACGTCACTGACGCCAAGGAAGCCGTAGCGGAAGGCGTTGACCATGTGCAGGATGGGATTGAGGTGCGACAGCGTCTGCGCCCACTGCGGCAACAGCGACACCGAATAGAACACGCCGCCGAAATAGGTCAGCGGCGTCAACACGAAGGTGGGGATCCAGTTCACCTGGTCGAAATTCTTCGCAAACACGGCGTTGATGAAGCCACCCAGCGAGAACACGATGGAGGTCAGCACCACGGCGCCCACAATGACGCCGGGATGATGCACCGCCGGCCGCGCGAAGATCAGCGATACGATGGTCACCACCGCGCCTACCATCAGGCCGCGCATCAGTCCACCCACTACATAGCCGGCAACGATCAACCAGTTCGGAAGCGGCGAGACCAGCAGCTCTTCGATGTGCTTGCCGAACTTGGCGCCGAAGAATGAAGACACCACATTGGCGTAGGAATTGGTGATCACGCTCATCATGATCAGTCCCGGCGCGATGTACTGCATGTAGCCGAAACCGCCCATCTCGCCGACACGACGACCGATCAGGCTGCCGAAGATCACGAAGTACAGCGTGGCGGTCACGGCCGAAGGCACCAGCGTCTGGCCCCAGATGCGAATGATGCGGCCGTACTCGCGGATCACGATGGTGCGGAAGCCGATCCACCAGATCTGGTTGATGGAAGCCTGCGCGTTCATGTGTGGCTCCGGTTGTCGACCAGCCGCATGAACACTTCCTCGAGACGATTGACCTTGTTGCGCATCGACAGCACTTCGATGCCAAGCGCCGAGAACTGCGTGAACACCGCGTTCAGGCTCTGCTCCTTGGAGACCTCGACTTCCAGCGTGTGGTCGTCCACCCGCACCAGTTTGAAGCCGGCGATGATCGGCGCTTCCGCCAGCGACTGACGCAGATCCAGCACGAAAGTTTCGGTGTGCAGGCCGCGCAGCAGCTTGTCCATGCTGTCGCTCTCGACGATCAGGCCGTTGTTGATGATGGCGATGTTGCGGCAGAGCGTTTCGGCTTCTTCGAGATAATGCGTGGTCAGGATGATGGTGGTGCCCTGCACATTGATCTGCTGCAGGAACTCCCACATCAAGCGGCGCACTTCGATGTCCACGCCCGCGGTGGGTTCATCCAGCACCAGCAGGCGCGGCTCGTGCATCAGCGCGCGCACAATCATCAGCCGGCGCTTCATGCCACCGGACAGGGCGCGCGCCGGACTATTGCGCTTCTCCCACAACTGCAGCTGCTTCAGGTATTTCTCGGCCCGCTCGCGTGCCAGATCACGCGGAATGCCGTAGAAACCGGCCTGGTTGACCACAATGGTCAGCGGCGTTTCGAACTGGTTGAAGTTCAGTTCCTGCGGCACGATGCCGATGCAGGACTTGGCGCGTTCCAGCTCGCGGTCCAGGTCGTAACCGAACACGGTGGCCGTGCCGCCGGTCTTGTTGACCAGCGACGTGACGATGCCGATCAGCGTGGTCTTGCCGGCGCCATTGGGGCCGAGCAGCGCGAAAAAATCGCCCTGCGCCACGTCCAGATCGACTCCCTTGAGCGCCTCGACTCCGTTGTCATAGGTCTTGCGGAGACCACGAACCGATAAAGCCTGCATTCGCGTAATGATAACAAGCGGAAACGACAAGGCCCCGCGCTTTCGACGCGGGGCCCCGTGCCGCGGATCAGACTATTTGGCCAGCCCGAACAGCGTGGAAGGCACCCAGCCCTCGTTGCCCAGCTCGTCCGAGGCCTTCCACCACATGCCTTCCTTCTCGCCGGTGGGATACAGCGTCATGCCCGGGTCCAGATCGCGGACCACCTTGGCCTTGACGTCGGCCTTCTCGTACATCCTGCCTGGCTTGGCCATGGTCACCGACTGCGAAACGTTCTCCGCCTTGGCGTCCGGCGCCAGCTGCTTCACGTCATTGACCAGCTTGATGTAGGCGTCGAGGTAGGCCAGGGTGACCACCTGACCGATCTCGGTGTTGGCATAGCCGCTGGCCCCGCCAGCTGCGAAGCCGCCGAAGAAGCCCACTGCGCCACCGCCGGCCCAGCCCAGATCGGTCTTCTTGGAATGACCCTGCTGCAGCGAGATCTGCTCGGTGGAGCGCACGTCGGTCAGCGTCAGCACCACATCGGCCGTCTTGCTCTTCAGGCTGATGCCGCCAAGGAGGACGCCAGCTGCGCCCGGCACCAGACCGCCGAGGATGCCGCCGATCTTGCGGCCACCCGAGTTGGCGTTCTGGTTGACGATGTCGGGCACCAGCACATAGTCGGCGGCCTTCATCTGGCCCTTGCCCACGTTGGAGCCGACACGGGTTTCGCCGGAGCTGGCCAGCGCGCGCTCGGCCTGCGCGGCCTGCAAACCCTTGCCGCGATCCACCAGTGTGAAGCACTTGGACTGCGACACGAACACCTTGATCAGCGCTTCGGGCGACTCGAGGTTCAGGCCCACCCACCATTTGTTCTCCGGCTCGGTGACGGCCAGCGTGCCGTATTTCTTTTCGCAAACCGGAATCTGCGGCTCCTGCTTTTCGGCCGCCTGTGCAATCGACAGGGCGCCGCCCACTATCAGCGTCGCCACCCAGTATTTCAGGGTCGTATGAGACATTTGATTTCTCCCTTATGGACCCCGCTCCCGAGGGCCGCTGGCGACGAATATAGCGCAGGAAGGGACGGATCAGCTCAGCCTTGACGCGCCCCCGCAGCCAACAGCTGCAAGCCACGCAGCTGAAGCTGGCGGAGCTGTGTGTCCCCTTGCGCCGCTGCCGCCCGTACCAGCTGGCGCCAGATCTCCGGGCGGTCCTCCCACCGGACACGGATCCAGGAGGGCGATACTTCGGCCAGCGCCTCGAGATCCTGCAGCCGGCTGGAGGCGATCAGGGCCGCACAGTGCTCGCTCATGCCCAGCGCGATACGGGCCAGCAGCGGGTTGGATCGCGCCAGATGCCATGCCAGCATCAGCGCCGGACGCAGCAGCGCGGGCGCCAGCACCATCCCTCCCTCGCGGGCGCGCCGCATCGGGACACTCTCGCGCACAGCACACCCCGCCACCTCCATCCAGCGCCCAGGATCGGCAAATCCCGCATCGATGAACAGATAGGGGCAGGCAGCCAGCCGGGCCCGATGTTCGACAGTCAACCGCAGCCAGTCTGCGCGCAGCTCGCTGACCAGTGCCCCGCCCGCCACCCGCGCAGCAGCGGCCTGCGCCAGCGTTTCAAGCAGCTGGCCATTGATGTCGAACAGCTGGTTCAACAACGACCGGTCCCAGATGGCCGGCTGCAGATCGCTCATGCTGATTCTCCCCTTTCAGGCGAAATATCGTGGGGCCGGATGCCTTGAAAGCCAAACCGAAAATTGGGATATTTCAACCAAATTTTCAAACAACGATGCATTTTCTCCGTAAAACACAGCACCCACAAGGAGCCCCCAATGCGCGTTTCAGACGATCGGTATGCCCGCGACCGGCTGCGTTTCGACATCGCCCTGCGCTTCATCCGCCATGAGGCGCGCACCCACACCATCCGGCAGTGGACCGGGCTGACGGACGATCGCATCCGCAAGTTGTACCGCTCCTACCTGAACGAGAGCGGCGCCACCCACGTGCATCGTCATCGCGGTAAATCGCCGCACCAGGCGGCGCATTTCATGCGCACCGTGCGCATGCGTCAGGAATCCGCGGTACTGGCCAGTCTGTGCCGCATGCTGGACGTGCTGCCTCACGCGGCCGGCGGCGAATGTCTGCGCGGGCCGGCCGGTATCCGCCGCGCGCACCTGCTCTGCCAGGCTTACGAGGTGTACTGCAGTCTGGTGTCAGCGCCACTGATCAGCTTTGAACACGCGGTGTTCCTGATCACCACGCTGACGCGCGCCGAAGAGCTGGCGCTGGATGGATGCCGGCAGTGCGGAGCGCTGGTCATTGTCGATCGCCTGTCATTGCGCCAGCCGCGCTGTGTCACCTGTCATGCCTCGGCCGACAGCGGCATGGCACGAATCGGCCACTGAAGCCCGGCAGCCAGCTGCTAAGATTCCGGGCTCCACGGCGAGCCTGTGATGACAGCCAGCGAGCATCCGGACCACCCATTCAGTGATTCTTTTCTCGAGCGGCGCACGGCCATGCGCCGGGCTGTGGATAGGCCGTCCGCGGCCGGAACCTGTCCGCGCCCGACGGCTCTCAACTGACACATGCATTCGTCCTTTCATCCCCGGAGAGCACTGGCGCACGGCCTGCTGTGCCTGATCGGCCTGGCCGCGGGCGGGGCGGCGCAGGCCGCCATACGCATTGAAATCGAAGGGGTTGATGCGGAACTGCGCCGCAATGTCACCGAGCTGCTGAGCCTGGAGCGCTACAAGGACCGCGACCGCATCGAACCGGATGCCGTCGAGCGGCTGTACCGTCGCGTCGACGACGAGACCCGCGAAGCGCTGCGCCCCTTCGGTTACTACGAACCGAAGATCACCTCCTCGCTGCAGGCACGCAATGACAAGCGCGACTGGGATGTGCGCATCCAGATCGTGCCCGGCGAGCCGGTGCTGCTCGACCAGATCAGCGTGGTGGTCAAAGGCCCCGGCGGCAGCGACCTGAATTTCACCCAGCTGACCTCCAACCTGCCGCTGCGCAGCGGCGAGCGGTTGCAGCACGCCGTGTACGAACGGGTGAAGGGCGAACTGCAGCGCATTGCCTCGACTTACGGTTACCTCGACGCGCGCATGGTGCGCAGCGATCTGCTGGTGGATCCGGCGGCGCACAAGGCCAGCGTATTCCTGGAGATCGAGAGCGGCGAACGCTATCGCTTCGGGCCCACCACCATCGAGCAGAATGTGATCCGCGAAGCGCTGGCGCGCCAGCTGTTGCGCTACAAGGAGGGCGAATACTTCGATGCCGGCCAATGGCTGCGCACGCAGTTTGCCTTCGACGACAGCCAGTATTTCTCGGCCGTCGAGGTCACCCTGGTCGAGCGCGACAGCGTGCGGCACATCGTGCCGGTGCACATCACCGCGCAGCCGGCGCGACGCAGCTTTCCGTTCGCCGTCGGCTACGGCACCGACGACGGCGTGCGCGGCACGGTGGGCTGGATCAATCCGCGCATCAATTCACTGGGTCACCGGCTGCGCATGCAGCTCAAGCTGTCGCAGATCAACCAGCGCTTCGACACACGCTATGACATTCCCTTTGGCGATCCGGCGCTGGAGAAGTTCTCGCTCAGTTTCCTGGCCGAGAACACCCATTCCGACAGCACGCGCATCGTCGACGGCGTGGAAGAACGCACCGAAATCAGTACGCGCGATCGCCAGTTGGAGCCCAGCATCACACAGGCGATGGGTCGCTGGCAGCGTGTGTTGTCGGTGGCCGCCACGCATACGGTGACGTTCAACAAGGTGATCGCGCCCGGCAGCGTCAGCGTGGTCAAGCAGGTCGACGACCTGATCGTGCCCGGCATCACCTACGCCTCGGTGCCCGAAGGTTACCTCGGCGAAAGCCTGTTCTCGCGTGCCTTCTACATCGAGCTGCTGGGCTCGCACAGCGTGCTGGGCGCCAACGTGAACTTCCTGCGGCTGGACCTCAGCGCCGAGCGCGTTTTCAACCTGTCGCGGCGCTGGCATCTGCTGCTGCGTAGCGAGGTGGGCACCAGCGTTGTACGCAGCCCAAAGGAAAGCGATACGCCCGGCGCAGCGGCGCCAACGCCCGAGCTGCCCGGTCGCTACCGCTTCTTTGCCGGCGGTGACCGCAGTGTGCGCGGTTTCGGTTACCACGAGCTGTCTCCCGACGGCCTGGGCGGACGGCATCTGATCGCAGGCACAGTCGAGATCGAGCGCGACCTACCGCGTAATCTGGGTGTGGCGGCTTTCTACGATTTCGGCAATGCATTCAATGACTTCGGCGATCCGCTGGCTTCTTCTGTGGGCTTGGGCTTCCGCTGGCGGCTGCCGGGTCTGACGCTGGGCATCGATGTGGCACGCGCCCTCGAGGCGCCGGGCATGAATTTGCCGGGCGCACGGCTGCACCTGAATATCTCGCAAAGACTATGAGCCGCATGCTGCTTCGTTGGGGCTGGTTGCTGCTGGCGGTGCCGGTGCTGGCATCGCTGGCGCTGCTCTATTACATCGGCTGGAGCGAAGCCGGCTTCGAGATGCTGACCACGCAACTGTCGCGCAAGCTGGGGCCGGTGACGCTGCAGCTCGAAGGCGCGCGCGGCACGCTGGCCGGCGGCGCCCATCTGGATCGCCTGGTGCTCGATCACCGTCGCTCGCATCTGGAAGCGCGCGATGTGCAGTTGCGGCTGGCCATATTGCCGCTGTTCTGGGGCACGGTGCGCGTCCAGCAGGTCGAGGCCGGCAATCTGCAGCTGCGCGTATTACCGCGCACCGAGGACAACCCGAACTGGAAGCCGCGCTTCCTGCCCGCGCCGCTCAGCATTGAGCTGCCACAGCTGCGCCTGGGCACCGGCACGCTGACCCCCGTCGGCGGCCGCGACTACGACATCGGCGGACTGACGGCCGGTGGCGTAGTGCATCCCTATTCAATACGCATCTACACCGGTGCGCTGACTTACTCTGGGCTCGATATCCAGGCCAATGGCGAAGTGCTGGCGGCGCGACCCTATGGGCTGCGCGGTACGCTGCGTCTGGCCATGCATCCCGAACGACAGCCCGCATGGGCGGCCGACGCCAGCATCGACGGCAACCTGGACCGGCTGGCCGTCACGGGCGCCATCACCGAACCCATGGCCGCCGATTTCAGCGGCGATGCGACCACGCTGACTTCGGGCTGGCACTGGAACGGTCGCGCCAACATCAAGCGTTTCGATCTGCAGGCCTGGGGCGGCGGCAATGCGCTGGGCATCGTCACCGGCACGCTGGATGTGGAGGCAGACCGCAGCGGCTTCCGCGCGCGCGGACCGCTGACGGCGCCAGGCCTGAAGGCCGGGCCGCTGCAGGTGGATTTCGCCGGCAACTATGCTGCACGTGTGGTTGGCGTGGACCGACTGCAGCTGCTGCATCGTCCCTCGGGTACGCAGCTGTCGGCAGCAGGCACCATCGGCATCGTCACCGACGGACCGCAGCTGGAGCTGCGCGGCGGCTGGCAGCAGTTGCGCTGGCCGCTGGCCGACGCGGCCGCGCCAGTGCACAGCGCGCGTGGCCAGTACACGCTGAGCGGCCGCTGGCCCTTCGCGCTCGCGGCCAGCGGCGATCTGCGCGTCAACGATCTGCCCGGGCTGCAGTTCAACGGCGAGGGCCGGTTGTCGCGCGATCATCTGGATTTCACGCGCGTGCTGCTCGAAGGCTTCGGCGGTCGCGGTGAGTTGCGCGGCAGCGCCAGCTGGTCGCCGGAACAACGCTGGCAGCTGGCGGGCAACTTCCGCGACTTCAATGTGGCCCAGCTGCGGCCAGGCATCGAATCGCGGCTGAACTTCCAGATGCAGGCGCAGGGCCTTGGCTTTGGCAAAGGTCGCACATTGAACAGCCGCTTCGGCAATATCGGCGGCACTGTGCGCGGCCAGCGCGCCAGCGGACGCGCGCAGGTCGGTCTCGAGGGCAACGACTGGCTGCTGACTGACGTCAACCTGCAGCTGGGTGCGACGCGCATCGTCGCAGACGGGCGCGTGGGCGATCGCATCGATCTGCGCTTCGATGTGAATGCCGATGATCTGGCGCTGCTGAAGGCCGATGCGCGCGGCCGCATCCAGGCACGCGGCAACATCGGCGGCGACCTGAAAAACCCCCTGGTGCGTGTACAGGCCAGCGGCAGCGGCATTACCTGGGATCAGTGGTCGGCGCAATCGCTGAGCGCCGACATCAACTTCGATCCGCAGGGTAACGGCCGCGCCGACGCCACGGTGCGCCTCGGCAAGCCGGGCTGGGGCGAGCGCAGTGCCGACACGGTGCTATTCAGCACCAGCGGTACCACTGCGCAGCACCAGGCTTCGTTCGAGCTGTCGATGCCGGAACTGACGGTGCGCTCGAGCGGCGCAGGAAGCTTTGCCGATGGCGTATGGCGATTGCAGCTGCAGCAGCTGTCGGCCGAAGACGGTCGCGAGCTGGCGCTGGCGCTGGAAGCACCGGTGATGGCGGAACTGGCCGCCGATCATCAGCGTGTCGAACGGCTGTGCCTGCGCGATCAACGCGCGCGCCTGTGCGGCAGCGGCAGCAATGTCGATGGTCAGCGTGCGGCAACGTTGCTGGCCTCGAATCTGCCGATGCGGGCTCTGACCGCCGGACTGGTGCAGACCACCGAGTTCGACGGCACGCTGACAATTGAAGCCGACGCCAGCGCCGCGCCCGCCGCGGACTGGCGCGGCAGCGCGCATGCGCAACTGTCGGAGGCCGTGGCCCGCCACCGCTTCTCCAGCGGCCGGGTCGAGTCGTTCAGTCTGGGCACCGGCAGTGTCGCCCTGGATCTGAAGGACACCGGCCTGGCAGCCAGCGTCATGCTGGATGCCGGCAACAGCGGACGCATCAACGGCAGTGCCACAGCACGCTCGAACGGACCGGACTGGCGCGACTGGCCGCTGCGTGGCCAGCTGGATCTGGAAAGCGATGCGCTGAACATCATCGACTCCTATGTCACGCAGGTGGATCGCGCCAGCGGACGCATCAATGCCGACCTTCTGCTCGGCGGCACGCTGGGCATGGTGCAGCTCGATGGCACGCTGAAAGTCAGCGATGCACAGATCGACGCCTACCAGATCAATCTGGCGCTGCGCGACCTGAACTTCGAAGCGCGGCTGCACGACAACCGCCTCACGTTGACCGGCTCGGCCACCGCGGGTGTCGATGGCAAAACCAGCTTCAACGGCGACATGAGCTGGCGCGATGGCCTGCCCTACGGGAAGCTGCACCTGGAGGGCAAAGACCTGCGTGTGCTGAACATTCCCGAGGCGCGCATACAGGCATCGCCCAATGTGGACATGAACATCGATGGCCGCCGTATCGATGTCACCGGCACCATCGAGCTGCCCTATGCGCGCCTGGAACAGCCCGAACAGCTGACAAATGCCGTGCGTGTCTCCGGCGACGAACGCATCGTCGGCGAACTGCAGGGCGATCCCGCCGAACAGTTCAAGGTGTACAGCAATGTGACGCTGAAGCTCGGCGAGCGTGTCACCATCAATACCACCGGTCTGTCCGGCCGTCTGAGCGGCAACATCACCGCCGTCACCGACGAGAGCGGCTTCACCCGCGGCAGCGGCGAACTGAACATCGAGGAAGGCAAGTACAACGCCTATGGCCGCAAGCTGGATATCGAACGCGGCCGGCTGATCTTCGCCAGCAGTCCGCTCGGCAATCCGGGCGTGGACCTGCGCGCCACACGGCGCTTCAATGATCCCAACGTCGGCGCCATCGTCGCCGGTGTCAACGTGCGCGGCACCTTGAGCGCGCCACGACTGACCTTCTATTCCGATCCCGCCATTGCGCAATCGCAGATCGCCTCGCTGCTGCTGGCGGGCGGGTCGCTTGAATCGGCGCAGACCGGCAACACCAATGGTTCGAACAGCGCCCGCAGTGCAGCGCTGGTGCAGGGCGGCGCCATCATCGCGCAGCAGTTCGGCAGCAGGTTCGGCATCCAGGACGTGGGCGTGGAGCAGGACCTGCAGAACGAAACTTCGCTGGTGCTGGGACGCTATCTGTCGCCACGGCTGTACATCAGCTATGGCTTCGCCTTCGCCGAGGCGATCAACACCATCAAGATGAACTACACCATCAACGACAAATGGACGCTGCGCACCGAGGCGGGCAAGCAGCAGGGTGCCGATCTGGTCTACACCTTGCGACGCTGAGGTTCAGGCGGCGCGCAGGACCAGTCACGCCATGCGCAAGCCCGCCGCCAGCAGATGGAGTCCGGCTCAGGCCAGATCGAAGACCAGCACTTCGGCGTCGCGACCCTGATCGATCACCGCTTCGCGCTCATCAGTGAGCTTGGCGGCATCACCTGCAGTCAGCGGCTGGCCGTTCACCCGCGCCGCGCCGCGCGCGATGTGCACGTAGGCGCGCCGTCCAGCCGGAATCGCCAACGTTGCGTGCTCATCGCCATCGAACAGGCCGGCGTACACCGAGACATCAGCCGTAATGCGAACCGAACCCTCGCGACCGTCGCTTGAAACGATCAGGCGCAGACGCCCGCGCTTTTCAGCCGTGGTGAAGTGCTTCTCTTCATAGCCAGGCTCTATGCCCCCGGCGCTCGGCAGGATCCAGATCTGCAGGAAGTGCGTCAGCTGATCTGCACTGTGGTTGAACTCGCTGTGCCTCACGCCCGTGCCGGCGCTCATGCGCTGCACATCGCCGGGGTGAATCGCCGAGCCGTTGCCCATGCTGTCGCGGTGCGCCAGCGCGCCCTCGAGCACGTAGCTGATGATCTCCATGTCGCGGTGACCGTGCGTGCCAAAGCCCTGCCCCGGCGCCACGCGATCCTCGTTGATCACCCGCAGGTCGCCGAACTGCATGTGCCGCGAATCGTGGTAATCCGCAAATGAAAAGCTGTGGAAACTCTTCAGCCAGCCGTGGTCGGCATAGCCGCGATCCTTGCCAAGTCGCAGTTCCATCATCGGCGCTGTCTCCTTCAACCCGGCCATGAATGGTACCCGTTACGCAAGCAAGGCATGGCAGCGAAACAGATGGCCAAGCGACTCAGGCCGAGGCTACGATGTTGGTATCGGCGGCGCGGCATCAGCCGCCAGTATCAATAAGGAGCGGGGGTATGCGATCGAAGTACCTGACGGTCATCGTGATCATGGGAGCGGCGGCCTGCGCAGGCCCGATGCAGGCGCAGACGCCCGACGGGTTCAAGGAGACGCCGGAAGGCCTGGCCACCCCCGACGGCCACATCATCGGCAAAGCCAAGCTGGTGCGCAGCTATAGCATTCACCAGCCAGCGCCCGCATCGGCCGGCGCGGAGTCCGAGCGCGCCAGGAACCGGGCCACGGTCAAGAAATACTTCGAGCTTTCCTTTGGCGAGGAACGGGCGCGCCTGTTTACCGAGGATGGCGTGAAGCAGGTTCTTCCCAGAGGCATGCAGTGGGCGGGGATGGACGCCCATCTGCAGAACAACAGGGAGAACGTCGCACAGTTCCCCGGCTGGAAGTGGAGCAACACCACCATCTGGGACACCCAGGATCCGACCGTTTTCTGGGTCGAAGCGGACGGCTCGACCGTTCCCACGCCCGACAAGCCGGTCGTCGCCGGCCACTACATCCTCCAGGTGGTGTTGAAGAACGGCAAGATCGCCCTGTATCGGGAGTTCGGCGCTCCGGTAAAGCTGGCGAAATAACGGCATATAGCGCGAGAGTTTGCTCGGGCGGCGCGGGCGACTCCTCAGGCTTGGCACCCCGGGCTTGACGGTCCGTGCATTTTTATGCACGATACACGCACATTTATGCACAGCCCGTACCCGTCATGCTGACCGACCAACAACAGCTACAGCGCCGTGATGCCATTCTGCGCCTGCTGCGCAATGGCACCGTGCGCCGGCAATCCGAGCTGGCGCAGCTGCTGAAGAAGAATGGCTTCGATGTCACACAGTCCTCGGTCAGCCGCGACCTGCGGGAACTGGGCGTGCTGAAGGCCAGCGGCCGCTACCTGCCACCGCCGGACGAGACCGCCAATGCCAACGGCAACTTCAATGCCATCTCGCAGTTCGTGCGCGGCTTGAAGCTGGCCGGGCCTTCCATCGTGGTGCTGAAAACCTCGGTCGGCGCCGCGCAAAGCGTGGCGGTGACCATCGACCGCGCCGACTGGCCCGAAGTGGCCGGCACGATTTCGGGTGACGACACCATTTTCATCGCAACACCGGACGGCCCTGCCCAGCGCCGTCTGGTCGAGCGCCTGCATTCACTGTTCCGGATCTGAACCATGACGCAGACTGCAAAGACGGGCGCCACGCCCATAGTGCTGGCCTATTCAGGCGGCCTCGACACTTCCTTTCTGGTGCCCTGGGTGGCCGAGAATTACCAGCGACCGGTCATCACCGTCACCGTCGATACCGGCGGCATTGACGCCGAGGCGGCGAAGACATTGCACGAACGCGCGCTGGCCCTCGGCGCCATCGAGCATCACCAGATCGACGCGCGCGAGGACTACTACGAACAGGTGCTGCGCTTCCTGGTGTTCGGCAATGTGCGGCGCGGCCAGCTGTATCCGCTGTGCGTGGGCGCCGAGCGCGTCATGCAGGCGCAGCGCATTGCGCACATGGCGCGCAAGCTCGGCACTAATTCGATTGCGCATGGCTGCACGGCTGCCGGCAACGACCAGGTGCGCTTCGAAGTGGCGCTGCGCACGCTGGCGCCCGAACTGGAAATCATCGCGCCGGTGCGCGACCGCGCCTTCAAGCGCCAGGAAGAGCTGGACTACCTGCAGCAGCGCAAGCTGCCGGTGCCGCCGTTCGGCGCTGCCTATTCCATCAACCGCGGCCTGTGGGGCGTGACCATTGGCGGCACCGAGACGCTGACCTCCAAGGGCAGCATTCCCGAAAGCGCCTGGGTGCTGTCGAAGCATGCCTTCGATCAGCCGCGCGCGCCGGCTCGCCACAGCATCCACTTTGAAGAAGGCCGGCCGGTGGGTCTGGATGGCCAGGCGCTGACGCCGGTGCAGGTGATCGAAAAACTCGAAGAGCTGGCCGCACCCTATGGCATCGGCCGCGGCATCCACCTCGGCGACACCATCATCGGCACCAAGGGCCGCGTGGCCTTCGAGGCGCCGGCGGCCGAGACGCTGCTGACCGCGCATCGCGAGCTGGAAAAGCTGGTGATGACGCCGCGCCAGCAACGCATCAAGGACAGCGTGGCCGGTCCCTATGGCGACTGGGTGCACGAAGGCCAGCTGCTGGATCCGGTCTGCCGCGACATCGAAGCGCTGCTGCTGTCCTCGCAGCGCCGCGTCACCGGCGTGGTGCATGTGCTGCTCCGGCCCGGTTCGCTGTTCGTCGAGGGCGTCGAGTCGCCCTACTCGCTGATGAAAGCTTCCAAGGGCGTCTACGGCGAAGCCGTGGGCGAATGGACCCCGGTGGACGCGCTGGGCTTCTCGAAGATCGTGGCGCTGACCGGCGTGTTCTATCACCGCGCCGGAGAGATGGCGAAGCAATGAAAACCGTGGTTGTCGACAAGATCGCCTCGATCACCCAGGCCTGCGCGCTGGGGCATGAGCTGCGCATCGCCGATGAGATTCCCGCCGAGGAAGGCGTCATCGTGGTGGTCGAAATCCTCACCGACAAGTCCACCTACAACACGCTGGAGCTGACCAGCGGCCGCATGGCCAAGCTGGGCAAGGGCGACGTCGTGGTGGGCGCGCTGGGCACGCGCAAGGCGCTGTTCGGTTACTCCGGTCATGTGCCGGAATCGATCAAGCCCGGCGATGTGATCCAGATGCTGAACATCGGTGGCGTGCTGGGCATCTGCGATTCGGCGACCCCGGACAAGGGCAAGCCCTTCGACTGCCGCGTGCTGGGCGTGGTGCTGGATTTCCCCTATCTCGGCGAACGCATCGGCGTGCCGGCGCGCGCCGGCTACCGGCCGCTGGACTTCGACGCCAAGCTCGATGCGCATGGCGTGCCGGTGATTGCGCTGGCCGGCACCTGCATGGAAGCCGGCAAGACTGCCGCTGCAGCGGCCATCGTGGCGCGCATGCGCCATCGTGGTCTCATCATCGATGCCTTCAAGGCCACCGGTGTCTCGCTGCGCCGGGACATCATGGCCTTCGAGGACGCCGGCGCGCGCAAGACCATGATCTTCACCGACCTCGGCGTCATCACCACCACGCGACGCACCGGTCCGGCGCTGACGCGCACCATGCTGACCGATCTGTCGGCCGGCAAGCCCGACGTCATCGTGTTCGAACTGGGTGATGGCCTGCTCGGCACTTATGGCGTGGACGCCATTCTCGACTGCGAAGACATCCGCAAGGCCATCACCGGTGTGGTGCTGTCGGCCAACGATCCAGTGGCAGCCTGGGGCGGCGTCAAACTGCTGCGCGAGCGCTTCCACGTGGATCCCTGTCTGGTTACCGGTCCGGCCACCGACAACCAGGTGGGCGTGGACATCATCCAGCAGCAGACCGGCGTGCAGGCCTTCAATGCCATCAGCAATCCGGCCGCGCTCGGCGATGCCGCCATCGCCGCGGCGGGACTGGCCCAGCGTGCCACGAAGATCGAAGCCGCCTGATGAGCGCGCGCACCATTCCCACCATCGTGCTCGGCGGCACCGGCTATGTGGCCGGCGAACTGTTGCGCCTGATCGCAGGCCACCCGAATCTGAAGCTGGCGGCGGTGATGTCCGACAGCCAGCCCGGCGAAGCGATGGGCAAGGCCTTTCCACATCTGGCGGCGGTGCTGGGCGACACTACATTCAAGTCGCAGGCCGAGATCGAAGCGCTGCTGCGCACGGAAAAAGTGCCGGCCATTCTGGCCGCGGCGCCACATGGCGTTTCGGCGGCACTGATCGATGGCTTGCTGAAGGTGGCCGAGTCCGCCGGCAATGCGCCGCGCGTGGTCGACATCTCGGCCGACTTCCGGCACGCCGATCCGGCTGTGTACGAGTCGATCTACAAGCATGCGCATGGCGCGCCGGCGCGACTGCCGCAGTTCACCTGCGCCGTGCCCGAGCATCTGAAAACACTTACGACCCCACATGTGGCTCATCCGGGCTGCTTTGCCACCACCACACTGCTGGCGACAGTTCCGCTGATTGCACTGGGCATTGCCGAGCCTGCGCTGTTTGTCTCGGCAGTGACCGGCAGCACCGGTTCGGGCCGCAAGCCCACCGAGGGCACGCACCACCCGACGCGGCACAGCGATCTGTATGCCTACAATGTGCTGGCGCATCGCCATACGCAGGAGGTGGTGGCCTGTACCGCGGCAGCTTCGGGTACTGTGCCGCAGCTGGCTTTCGTACCGCATTCCGGACCCTTTGCGCGCGGCATCCACGCCACCGTGCAGGGCGTGCTGAAAAAGAAACTCGACAGCAAGACCATCATCGGTCTGCTACGCGAGTTCTATGCGCACTCGCCCTTCGTTCGGGTGCTGGACTCGGCGCCGCGCGTGAAAGACATCGCCGCCAGCAATTACGCCCATCTTTCCGCCGTCAGTGATGGCCGCACCGTGGCCGTGATGAGTGTGGCCGACAATCTGAACAAGGGCGCGGCCGGCGGCGCCGTGCAATGGATGAATCGCCTGCAGGGCCTGCCGGAAACCGCCGGATTGACTGCGCCTGCTGCGGGCTGGACCTGAGTAATACGCCATGAACGTAAACGCAGCAGCCAATCTTGCCGACGTCCCCGACTTCCTGGCACCGGTGTTCGCGCAATACCCGCTGAACGTGGTGTCGGGTGATGGCGTATGGCTGAACACCGCCGATGGCCGTCGCGTGCTGGATCTGTACGGCGGTCACGCGGTGGCGGCACTGGGCTATGGTCATGCCGGCTTCACGCGCGCACTGGCGCACCAGGCCAAACAGCTCAACTTCCAGAGCAATGCCGTGCCACTGGAGGTGCGCACGCGCGCGGCGGCGCGGCTGATCCGTTACTCGGCGCTGGATTTCAACAGCGTGTTCTTCGTCAATTCGGGCGCCGAGGCCAACGAGAACGCGCTGAAGATGGCCTTCACGATGACGGGGCGCAGCGAAGTCGTGGCGCTGGAACAGTCCTTCCATGGCCGCACCGCCGCGGCCGGCGCGCTGACCTGGGGGGCGGCGGCCAAGTGGTACGGCTTTCCGCGCACACCCTTCGATGTGAAGTTCATCGCGCGGCGCGATCAGGCTGCACTGAATGGCATCACCGAGCGCAGCGCCGCCGTGCTGGTCGAACCCATCCAGGGCGTGGGCGGCGCCTTCGACCTGGGGGCCGAATATCTGGCCGCGCTGCGCAAGCGCTGCAATGACACCGGCACCGTGCTGATCTTCGACGAAGTGCAATGCGGCATGGGTCGCACCGGTACACCGTTCGCCGCCAATCTCTATGGCGTACAGCCGGACATGATCACCACCGCCAAGGCGCTGGGTAATGGCTTCCCCTGTGCGGCGCTGCTGATGACGCCGCGGGTGGCGAAGGCCGTGAAGCTGGACGCCATGGGCACCACCTTTGGTGGCGGACCCATGGCCTGCGCCGTCATCGAAGCCGTCATCGAGGCCATCGAGAGCGAAGGACTGCTGGCACGCGTGCAGCGTGTGGGCGCATACATAAAGAACACCTGCGTAGTTGGACCAGCCGTGGGCTATCAGGGCGCCGGCTTTCTCGCCGGCCTCATCATGAAGCGGCCCGCGAAGGAGATTCACAAGGCACTGCTCGAGCGCGACATCCTGGTCGGCACCAGCGGCGATCCCGCGGTGATCCGGCTGTTGCCGCCCTTCGTGCTTGAAGAACAGCATGTGGACCTGCTGCGCGACGCGCTGCTGGACATCGGCTGAACGGAGCGCATCGTGCAACGCTTTATCGATCTGGCCGATTTCAGTCGCGACGAGGTGCAGGCGCTGGTGGCGCTGGCGCAGCGGCTGGAAACTTCTCCCGAACCGCAGGCGCTGGCTGGCAAGGTGCTGGGCCTGCTGTTCATGAATCCGTCGCTCCGTACGCTGGCCTCCTTCCAGGCCGGCATGGCCAAACTCGGCGGTTCTTCCTTCGTCATCACGCCTGGCCAGGGCACCTGGCAGCTGGAGACACGTCGTGGCGTGGTGATGAACGGTGCCGCCGCCGAACACATCCGCGAAGGCATTCCGGTGCTGGCTTCCTACTGCGATGCGCTGGGCATCCGTGCCTTCGCCGAAGGCACGGATCTCGCCACGGACCTGGCCGAAACCAGGTTCAACGAGATGGCCAAGCTGGTCGACAAGCCGCTGATCAATCTCGAGTCGGCAATGAATCATCCCTGCCAGGCGCTGGCCGACTGGAAGACGCTGGATGAGACCAGCGTGCCGCGCAAGGCAAAGTTCGTACTGAGCTGGGTCTCGCATCCCAAGGCGCTGCCGCTGGCCGTGCCTGCCGCCACCGCGCACATGGCCGCGCTGCGCGGCATGGAGGTGGTGGTGCTGCGGCCTGATGGTTTCGCGCTGCCCGACGCCATCATGCAGAAGGTACGCGCGGCAGCGGCCAGCGCCGGCGGCTCGCTGCATGAGACCGCCGATCGCGCCGAGGCGCTGGATGGCGCCACGGTAATCTACGCCAAGGAATGGGGCAGCACGGCGAAGTACGGCGATGAAGACGCCGACAAGGAATTGCGTCGCGGCCTCAAGGACTGGTGCGTGCGCAACGACTGGTTCGAACGCACCGCCACCGATTGCCGACTGATGCACTGCCTGCCGGTGCGGCGCAATTCCGCCATTGCCGATGAAGTGCTCGATGGCCCGCGCAGCGTGGTGCTGCGCCAGGCCTATAACCGCCTGCCGGCCGAGATGGCCGTGTTGTATCGATTGTTGAGGAAGCCAGCATGATCCTGCACCGAGCCGACCAGAGCGCCACCATTGCCGGGCTGCGCGCCGCCGCGCCGTACATCCGGCTGTTCAAGGGCAAGACCTTCGTGGTCAAGGCCGGTGGTGCCGTGTTCGGCGACGCCGTGCAGACGCGCGCCTTGATCGAACAGATTGCCATCCTGCACTACCTCGGCGTGCGCGTGGTGATGGTGCACGGCGGCGGTCCGCAACTCACCGAAGTCACCGAGGCGCTGGGCGTGCCCACACGCATGGTGGAGGGACGCCGCGTCACCGACGCAAAGTCGCTCGACGCCACCTCCATGGTGCTGAATGGCCTGATCAACACACGCATCCTGGCCTTCTGCCGCGACCTGAACATCGACGCGGTGGGACTGTCGGGCGTGGACGCCGGCCTGGTGCGCGCGCATCGCCGTCCGCCGGTGCGGCTCAAGCCCAGCGACACCGAGACCGTGGATTACGGTTTTGTCGGCGACATCGACGGCATAGATACCAGCGTGCTCAACAAGCATCTGAACAATGGCCTGATGCCGGTGATCAGCCCGCTGTCGTCCGACGACAAGGGGCAGTTGCTGAACATCAATGCCGACACCGTGGCCGCCGCGATCGGCGCTGCATTGCAGGCCGAGAAACTGATCCTGTGCACCGGCGCGCCCGGCATTCTCGACAATGTGGCCGATCCGGGTTCGGTGGTGTCGTACACCGATCTGGCAGGACTCAAGCGCATGCGCGAGGAAGGCAAGATCATCGACGGCATGCTGCCCAAGGCCAAGGCCATCGAAGACGCGATTCGCGGCGGCGTGCGCCGTGTGCATGTGATCAGCTACAGCGGCACCGACAGCATACTCACCGAGGTCTTCACCAATGAAGGCACCGGCACGCTGGTGGTGGCCGACGTCAAGGCATTGAGTCCTGCCGAGCAATGAGCGAGGCCGCATGAGCAGACTGTGGGACAAGGGCGCACCGCTGGACCAGCAGGTGCTGGCCTTTACCGCCGGTGAAGACCATGCACTGGACGAACGTCTGGTGCCCTACGACATCCGCGCCTCGATTGCGCATGCGCAGATGCTGCGCGACCAGCAGTTGCTGTCGGCGGCCGACTGCGCTGCGCTGACGCAGGCGCTGACGCAGATTGGCGCAGAGCATGCGCGCGGCGAATGGCGCATCGCGCTGGCTGATGAAGACGGCCAGACCGCGCTGGAACAAAAGCTGATCGCCAAGCTCGGCGAGGTGGGCGGACGCATTCATCTGGGCCGCTCGCGCAATGACCAGGTGCTGACCGCGCTGCGGCTGTATCTGCGCGACGCCGTCGCGCAGCTGGATGCCGGCGCGCAGCGGGTCGCCGATGCGCTCGATCAGCTGATCGCACGTCAGGGCAACATTGCACTGCCCGGCTATACGCATATGCAGCAGGCCATGCCCAGCTCGGTGGCGCTGTGGGCCGGTGGCTTCGCCACCGAGATCCGCGATGACGCGCGCGGCATTCGCAGCGTGCTGCGCCGGCTGCAGAAGAACCCGCTGGGCTCGGCCGCCGGCTATGGCACGCCCGGTCTGCCGCTGGATCGTGCCGCCACCACGCGTGCGCTGGAATTCGACGAGTCGCACGAACCGGTGACCGCAGTACAGCTGTCGCGCGGCAAGGCCGAAGCACAGCTGCTGTTTGAATGCACGCTGCTGCTGCAGGATCTCGGCCGCCTGTCTGCCGACCTGCTGCTGTTCTACACCCAGGAATTTTCCTACGTCGCCCTGCCCGACAGCTTCACCACCGGCTCATCCATCATGCCGCAGAAGCGCAATCCCGACGTGTTCGAGCTGGTGCGCGGACGCAGCGCCAGCGCGCTGGCCTGTCTGACCGAAGCGCTGGCCATCACCATGAAGCTCCCCTCGGGCTATCAGCGCGATCTGCAGCTGCTGAAGGCACCGCTGTTCCGCGGCATCGACCTCGCGGGACTGAGCCTGGACATCATGGCCGCCGGCGTGGCCGCGCTGCAGTTCCGTCCCGAACGCATCAAGCTCGATCCGGCTGTCAACGCCGCCGAAGAAGCGTACGCTCTGGTGCTGAAGGAAGGCATACCGTTCCGCGAAGCGTACCGGCGCATTGCCGCCAGGCTTTCCGGCAAAGGCTGAAGTGAACGAAACGCAGGTCAGCAGCAGCATCGACCCGAAACTGGTGCAGTACACGCACTGGATCTACGGCCTGCATGCGCTGTCCATCCTGATCGGCGTGCTCACCACCGCCAGCATCGTCGGCAAGTTCATCTTCGGCTGGCCATCCATCATCGCCGTGGTGATGAACTACGCACGTCGCGCCGAAGTGCGCGGCACCTGGCTGGAAGGCCACTTCCGCTGGCAGATCCGCACCTTCTGGTTCGCACTGCTGTGGGTGCTGGTGATCGCTGTCATCTCTGCACCGCTGGTGCTGATCGTCGGACTGGGGCTGATCACCGGCTTCATCGGCCTCGGCATCATCGGCATCTGGGCCATCTATCGTGTCGCCCGCGGCTGGATGGCGCTGCGCGACAGCCGTCCCATGGCGCTGCCGGGATCATGATGCGCATACTGCCGTCACTGACCTTCTGTTCTTTACTACTGCTCAGCGGCTGCGGACAGAAGGGACCGCTTTACCTGCCTGACGAAAAGCCCACCGCGGTGCCGCCTGCAAGCAACACCGCCAGTCAGACGACAACCGAGGACAAAGAATCGAGCACCAAGCGCCGCGCGCCTGCATCGCCGAATTGAAGCACGCAACTGCGGAGTGGGCTGGGTGGAATCGGAAGTGCAGCGCTGGCTCGCGAGCCGTATCGAACACCATCGCGCATGACCAGAGGATTCGATGCCCTCAGTAGCTCCATTTATCGTGCCGCGCTGGAAGCCTGTTCAGCAGCTCGCGCATATTGCGCCAGGTCGGTAGGAAGCGATCCATGAGATCGAGAACGCGCGCATTGTGCGTAGGCTCGAGCAGGTGGACCATCTCGTGCACAATGATGTACTCGAGGCATTGGTGAGCCGATCCACCATGTCCTTGAAGCTCGCGCCCTTCGGAACCGTGATCGCGGCAAATGGCTGGCCGGCATACTTGTCGCTGACGTAATTGATGAAGAGCAGCACGAGGACGTAGTCCTTGTACTGGCTCGCGTCCATACCGCCGCGCAGCTCGTCGCAGCTGGACCAGGCAGCTGGACCAGAGGGAAGCGTAGAGGTCAGATTTCTTGAGTGCCATGGGTCAATTTGTTGTCAGCCAGTGGGAAACGGGTTTTAGCAGGAACGCATCGACCGGGACGCCATCGCCACCAACCAGCAGCGTACGCTTCACCTTGAACGCCGCCGCAAAGGCCGCCGTGCCAGCATGGGCCTGCGGCGCCCGGCCACTCTTCACTTCGATCGCAGTCAAGCGGGAACCGACCTTGGTCACAAAGTCGACTTCCTGGCCTCGATCCCGCCAGTAGAAAAGTTCGCACTCCCCGGTTGCTGCAGCGTTGGCCAGATGGGCGCCGACTGCAGATTCCACCAGTCTGCCGCGAAATTCCCGGTCCGACTGCGCTTCTTCCGGGCTCACTCCGGCAGTGACCGTCATCAGCGCGGTATTCATCACCTGCAGCTTCGGGCTGGAACCTCGGCTGCGCGCCGCATCGCCCGCGTACTTCGGCAGACCGCAGACCATGCCCGCACCGGCCAGCAAATCGAGGTAGTGCGCGAGTGTCGTCGTATTGCCGGCGTCCTGCAGCTGGCCAAGCATCTTCGTGTACGAAAGAATCTGGCCGGAATACCGGCACGCCAGCTCGAACAGGCGGCGCAGCAGCGCCGGCTTGTCCACGCGGGTCAGCAACAGCACATCGCGCGCAATGGATGTCTCGACGAGACTGTCCGCAATGTAGCGAGACCATCGGGCGGGATCACGGATGAGCGGTGCCGCGCCGGGATATCCACCAAAGTACAGATATTGGTCGAGCGTGAAATCGAAGGCGTCGCGCATCTCGGCGTACGACCAGTGCGGCAGGCGCAGAGTCTCGAAGCGCCCCGCCAGACTTTCTGTCAGGCCTTGGGCGATCAGTAGCGGGGCCGAACCGAGCAGCACGACCTTGAGTGGGCGCTTCTTGCGCGTGTCCTCATCCCAGAGCCGCTTGACCGTCTCCGACCAGGCCGGGATCTTCTGTATCTCGTCCAGCACCAGCACGGCGCCTGCCTTGCCTGTGGCCTCGAGCCGCACGGCCTCCCACTGCTGATTGATCCAGTCAGCGCCTCGGAGCGTCGGCTCGTCCGCGCTGGCGTAGCGAACAGGCAGGCTCAGCTCACCGGTGACCTGCTGAACCAAGGTAGACTTGCCCACCTGGCGTGGACCGGCCACGACTTGCACGAACCGACGCGGCTCGGCGAGCCGCTCGGCGAGGACTGCGGCCTGGGGGCGCTGGTAGGCGGTCTTCTTTTTACTCACAACGTTGAGTATTTTTACTCAGTGTCTTGAGTAGAGCAAGGGATGATCGGGAGGGGTATGAGCGGCCCCGGGCGACCAGGGCCTTCCTTCCAGGGAAGACGCACGGTGTACTCCATTTCACGCTGCGCTATATGGCGCAGCGGCTGGGAAGGGCTGGCGGCAGCTCCACGTCACTGGCAAAGCGGAAGGCGGCGCGTGTGGACGGCAAACTCGGTGTACGGCCTCGTAAGGCGGTACCGGCGTGACTCGCGAGTGGTGAAGCTTGCCGGTCAATCGCTGCGCTGTGTCCACCGCCCCTGCAGCCGAGAGCCGGAGGCCCTCCAGCAGAAAGGACAACCATCAATCGCGCTTCGGAATATTGACCGCTCTCTGCAGCGCCGGCCGCGCCACAAAAGCCTCAAGCGTGCGCGTGACATGCGGATACTCCGTGATGCCCACGAGATCCGCCGCTTCGTAGAACCCGATCAGGTTGCGCACCCACGGGAAAATCGCCATGTCTGCGATGGTGTAGGTATCGCCCATCATCCAGCTGCGATTGGCGAGTCGCCCATTCAGCACGGCCAGCAGCCGCTTCGCTTCCCCGGCATAGCGATCGCGCGGACGTTTGTCCTCGTATTCCTTGCCGGCAAATTTGTTGAAGAAACCGACCTGACCGAACATCGGACCGATGCCGCCCATCTGGAACATCAGCCACTGAATCGTTTCATAACGCGCTGCCGGCTCCTGTGGCAGGAATTGCCCGGTCTTTTCCGCCAGATAAATCAGGATGGCGCCGGATTCGAACAGCGACAGCGGTTTGCCGCCCGGACCATCGGGATCGATGATCGCCGGGATTTTGGCGTAGGGGTTCAGCGACATGAACTCTGGCGACTTGTTGTCGTTGGTTTCGAATCTGACCGTATGCGGCTCGTAGGGCAGACCGGTCTCTTCCAGCATCAGCGAGACCTTCACGCCATTGGGCGTCGGCAAGGAATACAGCTGCAAGCGGTCCGGATATCGGGCGGGCCATTTCTTCGTGATGGGGAAGTTCGAAAGATCTGTCATGGAGTGTCAATCCGGTGGCGGAAAATAACAGCTCACATCATACGACCATCGCGCATGACTAGGCTTGTGGCAGATCTCCCGGCGTATCCACATCCACCGCCGCTCCGCTCACCGGTACAGTAATCAACCGCTCCGGATTCCGCCGCAGCAGCAGCCGCGCGCCGCTATCGCCGCGCAACTGCAACAGCGCGCCGAACTCACTGCGTGGAAAGATCGCCGGCACGCCGACAGTGCCCGCGTATTGAGAAGCCACCATGAACTGCGGCGCGCGCCGCCAGGCATCGGCCAGTCGCTGCAGGTCGGCCAGCGTCACCGCCGGCTGATCGGCCAGCAGCAACAACGCGCCGCTGCAGCTGCCGGGCAGGCGTTCGATACCGGCACGGATTGAAGAAGCGAGCCCCTCGCTCCAGTTGGCGTTGGTCACCACGGTGACGGCGCTGCGACCCAGCAGCGGCGCAATCTCAGCGGCATGCGCGCCCAGCACCACATAGGTGGCTGGGCCGCACAGTTCGACGGCCCGTTGCAATACCAGCCGCAGCATCGGCTCGCCATTGAAATGCGCCAGCTGCTTTACTGCGCCGAAGCGCCTGCCCTCACCCGCTGCGAGTACGACGGCACACAGCATGGAACAGGACTGTGGCCAACCTCTCTACTCGCCGCCCAACGCGTCTCAGCGCGGGGCGGGTGTGGGTGCGGGTCCGGGTCCGCCGGGTCCAGGTCCGGACATCGGCGCCTTGGTGGCTCCGTCCCAGTGCTCGACGAGTAGCCCGTTCTTGACCCGGTAGGTATCGAACCAGAAAGCCTCGTAGGTCTTGCCGGGCTGACCGGGGTCGGGGAGGTCGCGCTTGACCACCACCGTGACCAGGTCGTTTTCAGCCATGACGATGACCGGCGGAGGCGGCTTCGGCAAGTTCTGCGGCATGCGCGCCGCCAGGGCAGTGAACGTCTTGACGAAGGCTGCCTTGCCGGTCGGGACATTGGGGTTGTGCTGGATGTAGTCGTCGCTCATGTGTGCGGACGCGGCCGGAATATCTCCCCTCTGCATCGCTGCGAGGGAATCGAGCACGAGTTTCTTGTTGGCCTCGAGCTGCGCCGGGGTTTCGGCGAAAACCGGAGCCCCCACCGCCAGCGCGACCGCCACCGCCATAACTTTCATGGACTGCATAAATTTCCCCCGTTGGTTGCAGCGGATAGTGCTCCGCCTCTGATCGGCGTACAAGCAGCCTTCAAATTTCTTGTCGCGACCCGCCGGGCGCGTCATGTAGCCAGGCGTGAATCTCGGCCACGATGGACAGCGCAATCGACGCCGGCGCACGTCCGCCCAGTGCCAGTCCCACCGGCGAGCGCAGTCGTCCGGCCAGCAACGCGGCTTCGGTACCCAGTTCGAGGCGCAGTTTCTCGCGTCGCGGCGCCGGACCCAGCAATCCCACATAGCCGACGGCGCTGTGCGCCAGCGCGCGCAGGTAGGTCAGATCGGAACGCAGGTGATGACTCATCACCACCGCGGCATCGAACTGTGCCAGTTGCAGCCGCGACGGCAGCTCTTCGGGCGGCGCGCACAGCAGCGTTTCGGCACCGGCAAAGCGTTCCGGTTGCAGGTTGGCCGCGCGATGATCGTACAGCGTGACCTTCCAGCCCAGCTGGCAGGCGAAAGCAAGCACCGGGGCGGCATCGGGCCCCGCGCCCAGCAACAGCAGTCGCGGCGGCGGCTCCACCGGCAGCACGAACAATCCCACTGCTTCATCACGCGCAAACAGCAACTGATCCGGCGCCGCAGGCAGCAGCACCCTGCCCACCGGCATGTCGGCCCGCGACTCGACGACCACCGCCAGTGCCGTATGCACATGTGAGTTCATGGCCTGCTGCAGGAAGTGCAAGGGCTGCCAGTCCTCATCGGCACCCACCCGCAACATCAGTATGTCCATGGCGCCTTCGCAACCGGCGCCCAGTCCCCACAGTTCGTCGTCGGGGCCGCGCATGTCGTAGCTGATGCGTTGCGGCCGGCCATCGGCAATGACGGTACCGGCCCGCTCGCGCAGATCGCCTTCCAGACAACCGCCGGACAGCAGCCCGGCGTACTCGCCATCCCGGGCAATCAGCAGCAGCGCACCGCGCTTGCTGTAGGTAGAACCGGCGGTGCTCAGCACCAGCGCCAGCGCCATGGCCCGCCCCGCCGCGCGTTCCCGCTGATAAAGCGGCAGCAATTGCATGACCGATGCGTCCATCGGCAAAGCATAGCGGTTGGCGAGTCGCGTGGGGCGCCCTCGCCCCGCCTGTACGCGATTGACAGGCATGGCTTAATCTCGCGCCATGAATCCTGCTGCTCCCGATCTGGTACTGGTGGATGGCTTCTCCTACCTGTACCGCGCCTTTCACGCGCTGCCGCCGCTGAGCAATTCGCGCGGCGAACCCACCGGCGCCGTACATGGCGTCATCAACATGCTGCACAAGCTGCGCCGCGAATATCCCTCGCAGCGCATGGCGGTGGTGTTCGATGCGCCCGGCAAGACCTTCCGCGACGAGCTGTATGCCGAATACAAATCGCATCGCCCACCGATGCCCGACGATCTGCGCTCGCAGATCGAACCGTTGCAGGCCGCCGTGACCGGCATGGGCCTGCCACTGCTGCGCGTGGACGGCGTCGAAGCCGACGACGTGATCGGCACGCTGGCGCGGCACGCTGCGGCGGCCGGCCAACGCGTGCTGATCTCCACCGGCGACAAGGACATGGCGCAGCTGGTCGATGCGCAGGTGACGCTGATCAACACCATGACCGACACGCGGCTGGATCGCGACGGCGTGAAGGCCAAGTTCGATGTGTATCCCGAGCAGATCATCGACTACCTGGCACTGGTGGGCGACTCGTCCGACAACATTCCTGGTATCGACAAGGTGGGCCCGAAGACCGCGGCCAAGTGGCTGAACAGCTACGGCACTCTGGAGGGACTGCTGGCGCATATGGAAGAGATCGGCGGCAAGGTGGGCGAGAATCTGCGCGCCGGCCTCGACACGCTGGCGTTGTCGCGCCGGCTGGCAACCATCCAGACCGATGTGCCGCTGCCGCTGGATGAAGAGGCGCTGAAGCCGCGCGCACCCGATATGCCGGCACTGCGCGAGCTGTACACGCGGCTGGAGATGCGTTCCTTCCTCAAGCAACTGGATGCCACGGCAGCGGCAGAAGGTAGCGCGACCGTGGAGCCGCTCGCTGCCGAGCCCGTGCCCGACTTCGCGGCCACGCGCCCGGTCATCGAACGCCGTTACGAAACCATCACCGAATGGGCGCAGCTGGAGCAATGGCTGGCGGCGTTGCGCGATGCCGAGCTGTTCGCCTTCGACACCGAGACCACCAGCCTCGATTACATGAAGGCCGAAATCGTCGGCGTGTCATTCTGCATCGAGCCTGGCCATGCGGCCTATGTGCCGCTGGCGCACGACTACGCGGGCGCGCCGCCGCAGCTGGATCGCGGCAAGGTGCTGGAAGCACTGCGTCCACTGCTGGAGGAAACCAGCCACGCCAAGCTGGGCCAGCATCTGAAATACGACGTGCATGTGCTGGCCAATCACGGCATCACGCTGCGCGGCCAGCGCTACGACACCATGCTGGAATCGTACGTGTTGAACAGCACGGCCACGCGGCATGACATGGATTCAATGGCCTCCAGCTATCTCGGGCTGCAGACCATTCACTTCGAGGATGTGGCCGGCAAGGGCGCCAAACAGATCGGCTTCAGTCAGGTCAGCATCGAGCGCGCCAGCGAGTATTCGGCCGAGGATGCCGACGTGACCATGCGCCTGCACCGCGAGCTGTGGCCGAAGCTTGCGGAAATTCCGACGCTGAAGGCGCTGTACTGCGAGGTGGAGCAGCCGCTGGTGCCGGTGTTGCAACGCATGGAACGCCATGGCGTGCTGATCGATCGCGCCATGCTGCAGAAGCAGAGCGTGGAGCTGGCCGTTCGCCTGCGCGAGATCGAAGCCGCAGCCCACAGCGAAGCCGGCGGACCGTTCAATCTGGATTCGCCGAAGCAACTGCAGCAGATCCTGTTCGAGAAACTGCAGCTGCCGGTGATGCGCAAGACGCCCACCGGCCAGCCTTCGACGGCGGAAGACGTGCTGGAAGAGTTGGCCGACAGCTATGCGCTGCCGAAGCTGATCCTGGAGAATCGTTCGCTGGCGAAGCTCCGTTCCACCTACACCGAGAAGCTGCCGCTGCAGATCAACG
>JAIBJM010000024.1 GCA_020029535.1 Gammaproteobacteria bacterium
CGCGTGTCCTTGTTTGGCCGCGCGTCGGCGGCGATCGGTTCCAGTGTTTCTGCCGAGAGGCTCCCATCCGGCGCAAGTCGATGGACCAGTGCCCTGGGAAAGCATTCCTGGGACGCGGTTTCCGGGCGCGCTGATGCGCCAGGCTCCCCGTTGACGATCAGGCAGAAGATGCGGTGCTCGCGGCCGAGACGCTTGAAGGTCAGGATTTCCTCGTTCACCCAGCGTGAGGTAGCGGCGGTCGTCGAGCAGATGACGATCTGCGCGGCCGACTGCTCCAGCGCCTGCAGCAAGGTCGCGCCAAGATTGGTCGCTGTGGGCAGTTCGTCGCGATCACGGAAAATCGGCGACAGCCGGTCCGGGACCGGACCGGCGCTCGTGACCCTTCCGACCAGATGCTTCGGCACGCGATAGCCTTCGAGTGCGCGATGCAGCCACTTCGCCCAGGCCTCGTCGGCATGGCTGTAGCTGATGAACGCTGGCAACAAGCAATCGGCCGCATTCAATGACTGGATGAATTATGCAAAGCCCGCTTTTTTTTCGGTATTACGCTTTGCTACATTTTCGGGATATTTTCGAGTGCGTCATGCACCAGCAATGATCGTGACAGCGGATCCGATGCCCGATTCTGGAGCCGCGCTCGCGGGCCGCGTTACTCCCGGCCCAGCAGGAACTCGCTGTCGCGGAAGTCCAGCACCACGCCTTCCGGCGTGATTTCCACCACGCGCATGCCCTCGGGCGTGGTGGACCCTTCGGTCACCTTGCGCATGTTGATGAAGGCGTAACGGTCGACGGGGCGCGGTGCGTAGACATGCAGATCCAGTCGCAGCGGTGGCAGGCTGCCGCTCAGTTCGGCGTAGGTCTGCAGGTCGGCGCCGCGTCGTGCCGTGTCCGGTGGTGCGGCTGGCTCAAGGTCCGCGGGATTGCCATCGTTGCTGCTGGCGGCGGGCGCGATATCGGCCAGCTCTGGTGCATCGGCGGCGCGCGGCTGTGGCGGCGCCACCGGCAGGGCGGTTAGCGGAGCGCTGGCCAGCGGCGGAGCGGCGGGTGCGGCGGGAGTTGCCGGAGCGCTGGCCACCGGCGCAGGCGCGGGTTCGCGCAGCAGCAGCCAGGCCAGCAGGCCGAAGTTGGCCAGTATCAGCGCGCCGCCCAGCACAAAGGCCCACACCGGCCAGCGATTGCGCGGCCGCACCACGCGCATTTCCAGCAGCGCGGGCCCGGCCTGGCGCTGACGCTCGGCCTCGGATTTCTTCAGCGCGTCGAGAATGAATGACATGGTTCAACCTCCGCCCGGACTGCGCAGCAGCGGCGTGCCGGGTGTAGCCAGTGCCGAATCCAGCAGCAGCTGCGTTTCGATGTTTGCAATGCCATCGGGCGTTTGATGCGCGCTGCGCTGGAAGTCTTCGACCAGCCGGGCGAGTTCGGTGTCATAGGTGGCGCTGACCGGTGCCGCGACCGCGGCGCCGTTCCAGCGCAGCAGCTGGGTGCGCAGATGTCGCACCGCCGGCCCGCGCGTGCCGGCGCGCAGTTCGGTGACGGTGGCCACCGCCGGTTTCCACAGCACCACCAGTTCACCGAACCAGTAGCGCGACAGATCGGCAATGCCCACGTCTACCTGCTGCGGACCGAGACGCAGTGTGGCGCTGTCCTCACCCAGCGCTGCCAGCACCACCTGGTGCGAACGCCCGGCGCTGTCGGCCAGCATCAATATGGCGGGCCGGTTCAACGCGCGCAGCTGCGCCAGCGTGCTGCGCAGATTGATGCATTCCAGTCCCTGCTGGGCGGCCTGCGTGCAGCCATCGGTGCCGCCGACCACGTACTTGCCGTTCCACAGTTCCAGCAATTGCGCAAAGGCCGCATCGGCGCTGGTTGCGGTATCGGGCTGCTGCAGCAGTTGCGTCAGCGTGGGCGGAACCGGTGCCGGCGTCGGCGCGGGTGCAGCGATCGGCGGTGCGGTTGCGGCCACTGCCGCCGGCGCGCTCTTGAACCACGGCCCGTAGTGCCACAGTGCCCAGCCACCGATGGCCACCAGCGTCAATGCTGCAACGGTGGCGGCTGGCGCCAGCCAGCGTGGCGCCAGCGGTTCATCGAATACTTCGCTGCCGGCGCGGCGCACCAGTCCGGCGCCGATTCCGTGCGACTCCTCGCTGTAGGCGCCGAGCAGCGCGCGATCGCAGATCACGTTGATGACGCGCGGTATCCCGCCGCTGAGCCGGTACACCTCGCGCAGCGCTGCCGCACTGAAGATCTCGGCGGTGGCGCCGGCGACGCGCAGGCGGTGGCGCACATAGCCGGTAGTTTCCTCGGCCGACAGCGGATCGAGGTGGTAGCGCGCCGTCACGCGCTGCGCCAGCTGGCGCAGGTCATTGCGTGCCAGCAGCTCGCGCAGCTCGGGCTGGCCGATCAGGATGATCTGCAGCAGCTTCTGCGATTCGGTCTCGAGATTGGTCAGCAGCCGCACCTGTTCCAGCACATCCGGCGCCAGGTTCTGCGCCTCGTCGACGATCAGCACCACCCGTCGCCCTTCGGCATGCGCGCGCAGCAGGTAGCGATTCAGCTGATCGATCAGTTCCTTGATGTTGCCGGCCTCGGCATCGGACAGACCCAGGCCCAGTTCCTCGCAGAGGGTCTGCACGAACTCCACCGGCGACAGCCGCGGATTGATGATCAGCGCAATCTCGGCATTCTTCGGCGCGCGCGCCAGCAGCGAGCGGATGGTGGTGGTCTTGCCGGTGCCCACTTCGCCGGTGAGCTGGATGAAGCCGCCGGCATGGCTGATGCCGTACACCAGATGCGCCAGCGCATCGGCATGCCGGCCGCTGAGATACAGATAGCGTGGATCGGGCGTGATCGCGAAGGGTTTCTCGGCCAGGCCGAAGAAGCTCAGATACATCGTCTCTCAACCGTGCCGGGCGAGTTCGTCGGGTGCGAAATCATCAACGTTGACGATGTCCATGACGCGCTGATCGTAATCGCGCAGGAAGGCCGCTTCGGTCCCGCTGATCAGCCCCAGCTGCAGTGCGGCCGCGGTCTGGCCCGGCGGATCGAGCGCGGTGATGCGGCCGGTGCGTACCCCTTCGACGCGGATGCGCTTGTCGATCTGCTCGGCGCGCTCGGCCAGTTCCAGCGCCTGTTGCAGCTGGCGCAACGGATTGCCGTCGTCATTGCAGTAGATCGCACGACCCAACCGGTGCCGGGTTGCGGTATCGGTCAGCACCAGCGCGGCTACATCGCGACCCAGCCGATCGGCGGGCGCGAAGTAGGTGCGGCCGCGCGGAAAGATACAGATGCGCATCAGCACAGCGATCCAGCGCACCGGGAAGTTGCGCAGCACGCCATGCAGCTGCTCCTGGGCCTGGTAAAGCAGATCGCGGCAGGCCCACTCGACGATGGGCAGTTCTTCCGGCGGACTGCCCTCGTCCTCGTACTGTTTCAGCACCATCGAGGCCAGGTACATCGAGGACAGCACATCGCCCAGTCGTGCCGACAGGCTTTCCTTCTTCTTCAGGTAGCCGCCCAGCGTCAGCATGGCCACATCGGTGAGCAGCGCGAACGAGGCGCTGAAGCGCTCGATATGCTGGTAGTAGCGTCGCACCGGGCCGCTGCCCGGCACGCGCGTGAAACGCGCGAAGGTCAGCGCCAGCACGAAGGCGCGCGCGGTGTTGGAAATCGCGAAGCCGATGTGCGCGAACAGCGCCCGGTCGAATTCATCGACGCCGCGTTTGCGATCCGGATTGCGCGCTGCCGCCATCTCCTTCAGCACGAACGGATGGCAGCGGATGGCGCCCTGGCCGAAGATGATCAGGTTGCGGGTCAGGATGTTGGCGCCTTCCACCGTGATGGCGATCGGTATCGACTGGTAGCAGCGGCCCAGATAGTTGCGTGGCCCCAGCATGATGCCCTTGCCGCCGTGCACATCCATCGCGTCGTTGGCCACGCGCCGGCCCAGCTCGGTGACATGCGCCTTGAGGATGCCGGCCGGCACTGCCGGGCGCGCGCCGGCATCGATGGCCGCCGTGGTGACGCTGCGCGCGGCATTCATGATGAAGGCATGCGCCACCATGCGCGCGATCACCTGCTCGACGCCCTCGAAGCGTCCCACCGGCATGTTGAACTGGCGACGGATGCGCGCGTAGGCGCCGGTGGCGTAGACGCCGGCCAGCGCACCGCCGGTGGCATTGCCTGGCAGCGAGATGCAGCGGCCCACCGACAGCTGCTCCACCAGCATGCGCCAGCCCTGCCCGGCCATGGCGACACCGCCGATGATGGAGTCCAGCGGCACGAACACATCGCGGCCCTGGAGTGGGCCGTTCTGGAATGGAATGTTCAGCGGAAAATGCCGACGACCGATCTCGATGCCCGGCGTATCGCGCGGCAACAGCGCGCAGGTGATGCCGATGTCGGTGGCACCGCCCAGCAGGCGTTCGGGATCCAGCATGCGGAAGGCCAGGCCCACCACGGTGGCCACCGGCGCCAGCGTGATGTAGCGCTTGGAGAAGTTCAGCTTCAGGCCGACGATTTCGCGCCCCTGGTAGATGCCGCGACAGACCACGCCGGTGTCGGGCATCGCGCCGGCATCCGAGCCCACGCGCGGGCCGGTGAGCGCGAAGCAGGGAATTTCCTCGCCGCTGGCCAGACGCGGCAGCCAGAAATTCTTCTGCTCCTCGGTGCCGTAGTGGTTCAGCAGTTCGGCCGGGCCCAATGAATTCGGCACCGCGACCGTGGAGGCCAGCGTGACGCTGCGGCTGGCCAGCTTCACCAGCACCGATGAATGCGCATAGGCCGAAAACTCCAGGCCGCCGTAGCGCTTCGGAATGATCATGGCGAAAAAGCCCTGCGACTTCAGGAATTGCCAGGTCTCCGGCGATAGATCAACGCGCCGGTGCGTGACATCGAAATCGTCGACCATGCGGCACAGCTGCTCGCAGGGACCGTCGAGAAAGGCCTGCTCTTCCTCAGAGAGTTTCGCTGGCGGGTTGGCGCGCAGCTTGTCCCAGTCGGGGTTGCCGCTGAACAGCTCGCCGTCCCACCACACGGTACCGGCCTCGAGCCCGGCGCGCTCGGTGTCGGACATGACCGGCAGCAGCCGCAGATAGGTCTTCAGGAAGCGCCGGCTGATCAGCGCCTTGCGCAGCGGCCGGAGGTTCAGCAGCCACAGCAGTGTCAGCAGCAGCCACAGAATGCCCTGCCAGATGCCGGTGGGCCGTCCCAGCAGCACATAGGCGCCCAGCAGCACCGTGAAGGTCAGTGTGTAGACCAACAGCGGCAGCCGGCGGTAGGCGAGATATACCGCCGTGATGATGAACAGAATGGTGATTGCAGCGCCGTACATTGCCGCTCCGCCGCGTCTCGCAGGCCGCGGACACTATATCCGCGAAGCCTGCGGGGCGCGAGCCAGCGCTGCGGCTCAGGCCTTGATTCAGCCCAGCAGTTCCTTCACGCCATCGCGCTCTTCGCGCAGTTCCTTCTCGGTGGCCTGCATCCTGGCGCGGCTGAAGTCATCGACCGCCAGTCCCTGCACGATCTGGTACTCGCCGTTTTTGCAGGTCACCGGATACGAATAGATGATGCCTGCGTCGATGCCGTAGCTGCCGTCGGACGGAATGCCCATGCTGGCCCAGTCGCCTTCCGGTGTGCCGAGGAACCAGGTGCGCATGTGATCGATGGCGGCTGAGGCGGCCGAAGCGGCCGATGACGAACCGCGCGCCTTGATCACCGCCGCGCCGCGCTGCTGCACGGTGGGGATGAAGTGTTCCTCGATCCACTTCTGGTCGACCAGCGATTTGGCCGGCTTGCCCTGCACGGTGGCATGGCTGAGATCCGGATATTGCGTCGAGGAGTGATTGCCCCAAACCACCAGCTTGCGGATGTCGTTGACATGCGTACCGGTCTTCTCGGCCAGCTGCGACAGTGCGCGGTTGTGATCCAGACGCATCATCGCGGTGAAATTGCCGGGCTTGAGCTGCGGCGCGTTGCTGCGCGCGATCAGCGCATTGGTGTTGGCCGGATTGCCCACCACCAGCACACGCACGTCGCGGCTGGCCGCTTCATTCAGCGCCTTGCCCTGCGCCGAAAAGATCTGCGCATTCGCCAGCAGCAGATCCTTGCGCTCCATGCCGGGACCGCGCGGTCGCGCGCCGACCAGCAGCGCAGCGTGGCAATCGCGGAACGCGACCTTGGCATCGTCGGTGGCGACCACCTTGTTCAGCGTCGGGAAGGCGCAGTCATTCAGCTCCATCACCACGCCCTGCAGCGTCGGCAACGCCGGCGTGATTTCCAGCAGATGCAGATTCACCGGCTGATCGGCGCCCAGCATCTGTCCAGAGGCCACGCGGAAGGCAAGTGCATAGCCAATCTGGCCGGCGGCGCCGGTAATGGCTACGTTCAGGGGCTGCTTCATGTCAGGCTCCAAATGGCGGTTGAGTGCGAAAAGGGCGCTGATTTTACTGGACTTTTCGCTCTCGGCAATTCTTCACACAGTGCTACCTAGACACATTACTAGTGTTGTAGTTAAATAAAACACATGAACTGTCGGGAGAAGCGAACATGAATACTGCATTCGATTCGGGTTTCAAGGTGCTGGTGTCGGCGGTGCTGGCCGTGCTGCTGACTCTGGGTGTAGTCAGGAACCTCGACCTGGCGGCGGCCACCAGCCCCAACGGTGTCGGCTACTCCCAGCTGACGCAGAGCCCCTGAGCGAAGCATCTGGTAGTTTGCGCGCCGAAGTGGATACGCAATGGAACAACGGCGCACCGATCTATCGCCAGCTGCGGGACCGGATGGTCGCAATGATCCTCGACGGCACGCTCAAGGAAGGCGAGGCGCTGCCGTCGGTGCGCAACGCTGCGGCCAGATTCCGCGTCAATCCGCTGACTGTGCTCCGGAGCTATCAGCAGCTGGTTGACGAGCGGATGGTCGAGAAGCGCCGCGGCCTCGGCATGTTCATCAGTGCCGGCGCGCGCGCTGCGCTGCTGATCGAAGAGCGCCGCCGCTTCGTCGAGACGGAATGGCCGCATATCCTCGCCAGTATCCAGCGCCTCGGCCTGTCGGCTGACGAGCTGCTGCAAGCACCGAAAAACAAGCCTGCCGAACAGGCCTGACGGCAGCACCGTGCCAAGCTGGTAGCATCCGGCCGGGCACTGACGACCAGCGGAGAGCACTGGGTGTACTGCGAAACGCAGCTGCAAGGCGGACAACTGGTACTGACGCTGCAGGGCGAATGGCAGGTGGCCAATGTCACGCAGATTGCTATCGAGCTGCAGGCACTGGATCTGCAGTCAGCCCGGCAACTGCAGATCGATGCCCGCGCTGCGCGACTGGATCTGTCCGGCGCCTGGCTGCTGCATCGGCTGGTGCAGCGGGCGCGCACGCAAGGCGCGCAGGTGGAATTCGCCGGCGCGGCGCCTGAATTACTGACGCTGATCGGGAAAACACTGGCCGCCGGTACCCCGGTGGTGACCGCAGCACCGCTCAGCGACGAGCAGAGTCCGGCCACTGCTGTCGAAGGCCTGGGACGACGCACCGTGCGCCGTATCATGCAGGGGCAGGCCGCGTTGGCCTTCCTCGGACACATCTGCGTCAGTCTGGGCCGCGGCCTGCTGCACTGGCGCCGGCTGCATCCGGTCTCGATCGCGCGCCACATCTACGACACCGGCATCACGGCCGTGCCCATCGTGTCGCTGATCGCTTTCCTGATTGCCGTGATCCTGGCCTATATCGGTGCGCAGCAGCTGCTGCAGTTCGGCGCCGACATTTTTGTTGTCGATCTGGTGACCATCGGCACGCTGCGCGAACTGGGCGTGCTGCTGACGGCCATCATCGTCGCCGGCCGTTCCGGCAGCGCCTACGCCGCGGAGATCGGCGCCATGCGTCTCAACGAAGAGGTCGATGCGCTGCATGCCACCGGCGTCGATCCGGTCGAAGTGCTGGTATTGCCGCGACTGCTGGGGCTGATCATTGCGTTGCCGCTGCTGACGGTGGTGGCGGATGTGGTGGGTCTGATCGGCGGTGGACTGCTCTGTTACGGGCTGCTCGACATGTCGCTGGTGCAGTACATGGGACGCGCCGAGGACGCCATCTCCTCAACCACCTTCTGGGTCGGGCTGGTCAAGGCGCCGGTATTCGCCGTGCTGATCGCCATCGCCGGCACCTGGTGCGGCATGCGCGTGCGCGGCTCCTCGCGCGAACTGGGTCGGCTGACCACGCTGGCGGTGGTGCAGGCGATCTTCTTCGTGATCCTGGCCGATGCGCTGTTCGCGGTGCTGTTCATGGAGCTGGACATCTGATGGCCGCCGTCGTCGAAGTGCGTGGCATCGTCAATCGCTTCGGCGCGCAGACCGTGCACAACGGTCTCGACATGCAGGTCAACGAAGGCGAGGTGTTCGGCATCGTCGGCGGTTCGGGCTCCGGCAAGTCAGTGTTGCTGCGGACCATTCTCGGCCTGCGCCAGCCGCAGGCTGGCGTGGTGCTGCTGGAAGACCGCGACATTACGCACATGCGCCAGGCCGAGCTGCACGCCGTCAAGGCGCGCTACGGCGTCACTTTCCAGCAGGGCGCGCTGTTCAGTTCACTGACGGTGCTGCAGAACATCCAGCTGCCGATGCTGGAACATCTGCGGCTGCCCGATCCGCTGCGGGATGAACTGGCGCTGCTGAAGCTGCAGGTGGTCGGGTTGCCGGCCGATGCGGCCGGCAAATATCCGTCGCAGCTGTCTGGCGGCATGGTCAAGCGCGTCGCGCTGGCACGTGCTCTGGCGCTGGATCCCGGGCTGCTGTTTCTCGATGAGCCCACCTCGGGGCTGGATCCGATCAGCGCCGCGGCCTTTGATGAGCTGCTGATCGGGCTGCAGCGTGATCTGCATCTGACGGTGGTGATGATCACGCACGACCTGGACACCATCTTCCGTACCTGCGACCGGGTCGGTGTGATTGTCGAGGGCCGGATGATCACGGACACACTCGACGGTATCGTTCACAATACGCAGCCCTGGATCAGAGCGTACTTTCAGGGCGAGCGTGCGCGTCTGCGCGGAGGACTCCATGGAGCGTGAAGCCAATTACGCCGCCGTCGGCGCCTTCGTCCTGCTGGCGATCGGCATGGCGGCGGCATTCGTCTACTGGTATGCCGATGCGCGCGAAGTGCGCAACTACGTGCGCTATGAGGTGTACTTCGACGGCAGCGTGTCCGGTCTCAGCGAAGGCAGCGCGGTGCGCTATCTGGGCGTGGACATCGGCCGGGTGCTGCGCATGCGCATCGACAGCCGTGCCTCCGATCGCGTGCAGGTGATCGTCGAGCTGGATTCCACCGCCCCGGTGTCGGAGCGCACCGTTGCGCAGCTGTCGCTGCAGGGCGTGACCGGCCTGCTGTATATCGACCTGCTGCAGGAGAAGCTCGACGCGCCCTTCCCGACCGTGCTGGAAGAGGTACCCAGCGAACAGTATCCGGTGATCCGCTCCCGGCGTTCGAGCTTCGACTCCTTCGTTGCCAGCCTGCCCGAGGTGACCGCCCGCTTTGGCGAGATTGCGGTGCGTGCCAACACCATGCTCTCGGATGCCAACCTCGCCGCGCTGACGCGGCTGATGGCCAATCTCGATGCCGCAGGCAGCGCCCTGCCGGCAACGCTGCGCGACGCGAGCTCGCTGATCGGCGAGCTGCGTGCGGCAACCACCGAAGCCACGCACACCTTTGCCGAGCTGCGTCGCGCCACCGATGCCGCGGCGCCGGAGCTGACCATTGCCATCCAGCGTCTGCGCGTGACGGCCGACAATTTCGCGACGGCCAGCGAGCGGTTCGATGCGATGATTGTCGAGAACCGCGACGACCTGCGCGGCTTTGTGCGTGACGGGTTGCCGCAGCTGGAGGCACTGATGCGCGATACCCGCGACGCTGCGCAGGAGTTCCGCATGTTGTCGCGCAGCCTGCGCGACAACCCCTCGCAGCTTCTTTATCAACCCGCCAGCCGTGGCCTGGAGATCCCGCGATGAACCCGCAACGCTGTCTGGCTGTGCTGGCGCTGGTGCTGCTGGCCGGCTGCAGCGGCTTTCGCAGCCGCGAATCCGCCGACGAGATCTACCTGCTGCAGGTTGCACCGGCCGCCGTTGCGGCGACCGTGCCGGTCGCGGCCACACTGGCCGTGCTGCTGCCCGGCGCCGCCCCTGGTCTGGACGGCGACCGCATCGCGCTGCAGACCGTCGACGGGCGCATGGGTTTCTACGGCGCCAGCCGCTGGAGCGGCGAGCTGCCGATGGTGATGCAGACCATGCTGCTCGATTCGTTGCGCAATGCCGGCGCCTGGCGCGCCGTGCTGGCAGACGGCGCGCCGTTCAGCACCGATCTGCTGCTGCAGACCGAGATCCGTCATTTCCAGGCGGAGTATCCGGCGGCTGGCACACCGACGGCGCATGTGGTGCTGGAAGCCACGCTCGGACAGCGCGGCAGTCGCGCCATCGTGCGCAGCATCCGCGCCGAAAGCCGCGTCGCGGCCCGGGCCGATCGCATGTCCGACGTGGTGACGGCATTCAATGCCGCGCTCAACGAGGCGCTGACGCAGCTGCGGAGCTCGCTGACGGCTGATCCTGCGCCTCGATAAAGGCTTTGCGGAACAGCAGCGGATTTGAAATGCCGGGTATCGGCGCCTGTGGCGCGCCGGCGCCGGAAATCAGCAGCGTGCCGAAATTGAACAGGCGCCCACCGATGCCCTGATCGACCTGGATGCTTTCCACCTTGCTGATGTTGATCTCGATGGTGCGGCGGCTGATGAAGCCGAACTTCGCGATCACGCGCCGATTGGTGATGGCCAGTTCGGTGGTCTTGTAGCGGATCCAGGCCCACAGCAGGAAGACCAGGCCGAGACCGAATGCCGGCAACAGCACCACACCCAGTGTGATGTAGCCCCACAGCGACCACAGGCTGATGTGGCCGATGTGGATGATGCGCTCGCCACTGACCAGCGCGCCTTCGACGTAACTGCTCATGATGATCTCCGTCAGCGCATCGTCACGAATTCTTCAGCGCTGCTGGGATGAATGGCGACGGTGTCGTCGAAGTCGCGCTTGGTGGCGCCCATCTTCACCGCCACGGCAAAGCCCTGCAGCATTTCATCGGCGCCGGCGCCAATTACATGCAGGCCGACGATGCGCTCTTCGGCCCCTGCGGTGATCAGTTTCATCCCGACGCGTGGTTTGCGTGTGGTCAGCGCGTGATACATGGGCACGAAGCCGGATCGGTACACCTTGATCTGATCGCCGAATTTCGCGCGCGCCTGCTCCTCGGTAAGGCCTATCGTGCCGATCGGCGGGTGCGAGAAGATCACCGTCGGAATGTTGTCGTAATCCAGCCGGCGATCCTTCTGGCCGCCGAACAGGCGGTCTGACAGCCGGCGTCCGGCAGCAATGGCCACCGGTGTCAGCGGCGCGCGGCCGGTGACATCGCCGATGGCATGAATGCCCGGCACATTGGTCTGCTGATACGCATCCACGAGGATATGGCCGGCCGCGTCCAGCCTGATGCCCAGGGCTTCGAGCCCGAGATCGCTGATATTGGCGCTGCGTCCGGTGGCCCAGATCACCGCGTCGAAGGGTCCCAGCTCGCGCCGGTCCTGCAGCGTCAGGCGCAGTGACGAACCGCCCGCCACGCGCGCCAGCGCAGCGGGGTTGGCGCCGGTGACGATCTCGGTGCCCTCGTCGCGCATGATCTTCATCAGATCGTCGCCCAGCATGGCATCGAACTGGCGCAGCAGCCGGTCGTGGCGCAGCACCAGCGTCACATGCGTGCCCAGCCCGGAAAAAATGCCGGCCAGCTCGGCGGCGATGTAACCACCGCCGACAATGGCCACGCCCACCGGGAGCGATTGCAAGGCGAAGAAACCATCCGAGCTCAAACCCAGTTCGGCGCCCGGGAGCGATGGAATCTGCGGCTGCCCGCCGGTGGCGATGACGATGTGCTTGCCGGCCACCGTGCGCTCGCCCACCTGCACCTGACCCAGGCCGGTCAGCCGCGCATGGCCGCGACCGACCTCGATGCGCCTTTTCTCCAGGTTCTGTTCGTAGCTGCCGTTCAGCCGCGCAATGTAGGCTTCGCGGCGCGCCACCAGCTGCGGCAGGTCGAGTCGTCCCGGCGAGAGGTCGAAGCCATAGTCGCCGGCGTCATGATTGGCATGCGCCAGTGCCGCGGCGTTCCACATGATTTTCTTGGGTACACAACCGACGTTGACACAGGTACCGCCCAATCTGCCGGATTCGGCCAGAAATACCCTTGCTCCATGATCGGCCGCGCGCTGGGCACAGGCCAGCCCACCGCTGCCGCCGCCGATCACAATCAGATCGAATTCCTCGCTCATGGCTCATGTTACACCGCGCTCAAGCCGCTAGAATCGTGCAATGAAAGAGAACCCACTGCTGGCCACGGATGGTTTGCCGCGCTTCACCGACATCCGTCCCGAACACGTCGAGCCCGCGTTGCGCGAGCTGCTGGACGAGCAGCGGCGGCGCATCGCCGAAATCGAAGCCATTGCCGAGCCGACCTTCGCCACCGTGGTGGTGCCGCTGGAGGAAATGCGGCACCGGTTGGGCCACGTCTGGTCGCCAGTGGGTCATCTGAACGGCGTGATGAATTCCGAGGCATTGCGCGCCGCCTACAACGCCTGCCTGCCGCTGCTGTCCGAATATCACACCGATCTGGCGCAGAGCGAGCAGCTGTATCGGGCCTACGAGACCATTGCCGCGCGCGAGTCCGCGCAGCTCAACGATGTGCAGCGCGAAGTGCTGCAGCACGCGCTGCGCGATTTCCGGCTGGCCGGCGTGGCACTGACCGGCGAGCGCAAGGCGCGCTTCAAGGCGGTGATGATGGAGCTGTCGCAGCTGGGCGCGAAGTTCGAAGAGAACGTGCTGGATGCCACCAACGACTGGAGCCATCACGTCACCGATGCCGCACAGCTGGCCGGTATCAACGCGGCCATCATCGAGCAGGCCGCGCAGCGCGCACGCGACAAGGGAGTGGCGGGCTGGCTGTTCGGCCTCGATCAGCCCACCTATGTGGCCGTGGTCACCGACTGCGAATCCAGCGCGTTGCGTCGCGCCTTCTACGAGGCATGGAGCACGCGCGCCTCCGACAGCGGGCCGTCGGCCGGCCGCTGGGACAACACCGCCGTCATCGAGAGCATCCTGAAGCTGCGTCACGAAGCGGCGCAGCTGCTGGATTTCAACAACTTTGCCGAGTACGCGCTGGCCGATCGCATGGCGCATACGGTGCCGGAAGTCACCGGCTTCCTGCACCGGCTGGCGGCCGCCGCGCGCGATGCCGCGCACGCCGAGTTGCTCGAACTCGAGGAATTCGCCGGGCATAAGCTCGATGCCTGGGACATCACCTTCCATTCGGAACGGCTGCAGCAGCAGCGCTATTCGGTGTCGCAGGAAGAGCTGCGCGAGTATCTGCCGCTGCCGCGCGTGCTGGACGGGCTGTTCGAGGTGGCATCGAAGCTGTACGGCGTATCGATCCGCGAACGCAGCGGCGTGCCGCTGTGGCACGCCGACGCGCGTTACTACGAAGTGCTGGGCGCGGGCGACCAGCTGCTGGCGGGCTTCTACCTCGATCCCTATGCGCGTCCGCACAAGCGCAGCGGCGCCTGGATGGACGACTGCGTGGGCCGCAAGCAGCTCAATGGTTCGCTGACGCTGCCGGTGGCCTATCTGGTCTGCAATTCACTGCCGCCGCAGGGCGAGCGGCCGGCGCTGCTGACGCACGATGATGTGGTGACGCTGTTCCATGAATTCGGTCATGGCCTGCATCACATGATGACGCGCATCGGCTATCCCAGCCTGTCGGGCATCAACGGCGTGGCCTGGGATGCCGTCGAGCTGCCCAGCCAGTTCATGGAGAATTTCGCCTGGCTGCCGGAGGTGCTGGTCAGGGTGTCGGCGCATGTGGGCAGCGGCGAGCCGCTACCGTTGGCCAAGCAGCAGCAATTGATTGCGACACGCGCTTTCCAGGCCGGCCTGCAGACGCTGCGCCAGGTGGAGTTCGCGCTGTTCGACATGCGGCTGCATGCCGAGTACGACCCGGCGCGTGGCAGCCGCGTCTACCAGATTCTTAACGAGGTGCGGCGCGAGGTGGCGGTGATCCAGGTGCCGTCGTGGAACCGCTTTCCGCATAATTTCGGGCACATTTTTGCCGGCGGCTACGCGGCCGGCTACTACAGCTACAAATGGGCCGAGGTGCTGGCGGCCGATGCCTTCGCCGCCTTCGAGGAACAAGGCGTGTTCAACCGCAACGTGGCGCAGCGCTTTCTCGACAGCATCCTGTCGCGCGGCGGCAGCCGCGATGCGCTGCAGGCCTTCGTCGAATTCCGCGGCCGCGAGCCCGATGTGGGCGCGCTGCTGAAACAGTATGGAATTCAGACCGCCCATGCCTGAGGTGGCGGTGCAGCTGGCCGATCTCCGCCGCACCGTTTGACATCTGGGCCGGCCGACGGTGGAACTGTGCGGCAGGTCGCTGGTTCAAGGTCTATGGCTGGCCTAGACTTTCCCCTCATGGCTGCCACCTCTGATCTCTGGCGCTTCAACCCGGCTGATGGCGGTGCGTCAGCCGGGGGCACCCGCCGCAGCGACTTCGACATTACCAATACCGTCCGGGTCAGCTCGCCGCAGGCCGTGCTGCATGCGGCGGGTCAGCTGCTCGATTCCACGTGGCCGGATGTTGCAGCGGCGCCGCTCAGGCAGGCCTTCCAGGACTGCGAAGAGATGTTCGCCGGCCGGGCGCCCGGCTATCACGGCGTCGACACCGTCTATCACGACCGCCAGCACACGCTGGATGTGACGCTGACCATGGCGCGGCTGGTGGCCGGCTACGAGCGGCAGGTCGAGCCGCTGTGGCGACTGGGCGCCGAACGCGCCGTCGCCGGCGTGATCATGGCGCTGTTCCATGACGTGGGCTATCTGCGCCGTGCGCATGAAACCTCGCAGAACGGCGCCGAGTTCACCCGCACGCACATCAGCCGCGGCATTGAGTTCCTGAACGACTATCTGCCGCGCATCGGCCTGGCGTCCTGGGCGCCGGTGGCCGCGCAGATCCTGCATTTCACCGGCTACGAGCGTCCTTTCACCGACATCGTGGTCGAGGATGCGCGTGACCTGCGACTGGGGCATCTGCTGGGCACCGCCGACATGATCACGCAGATGGCTGATCGCTGTTATCTGGAAAAATGCCGCGATCGCCTGTATCCGGAATTCGTGCTGGCCGGTGTGGCATTGCCGGTGGGCGACAAGCAGGTGCCGACCGCCCGCTATGCTTCGGGACTGGACCTGCTGCGCCAGACACCCAAGTTCGTGGCCGATACCCGCAATGGCCGGCTGGATGGCGATTTCAACAAGGCCTACCGCTATCTGGAAGTGCTGTTCGACGGCACCAACCCGTACATGACGGCCATCGATCTGAACATGCAGTTCCTCGACCAGGTGCTGCGCAGCGAGAGCTGGCGCATGCTCCGGCGCAATCCGCCGCTGTATGCCGCCGATCCGAATGTGATGAGCACGGTCCGGGTCAAGATGCTGGGCTATATCAAGAAGGCCTGGATGCGGGATTGAATGCGGGCGCGGCCAGCGCCCGCAGCGGTGGCGGCGCCACCGCCAGCACATAGCGTTGATGCAGTTCCGGCAGACGCGTGAACACCGTGGTACGACCCTGCAATACGCTGTCGGCCAGCGCATTGGCCAGCACATCCACGGTCAGCTGGTGCAGCGCCGGCAGCGCCAGCGGCGCAAAACTCAGATGCCAGGGTTCGGGCTGCACGCCACCGCGATCGCGGTCGTAGGGCCAGAAAAACCCGAAGTCCGCGGCGGCATCGGTCAGCCAGGCTGCCAGTCGGGCAAATACTCCATCGCCGGCATATTCCTCCGGCAGCAGACGCGCCTGCTGTCCGGGCGCCAGCGCCGCGCGATCGATGACGTCGAAATCACTGCCCCAGTGATGGCGGCTGGCGCCCGGCAGCGCCGACCACTGCAGAATGGCGTCGACGATGTCGCCTTCGCTCATGCCGGCCACATCCAATGGCGCGCCGCTGCGATCCAGCAGCGCGCGTTGGCCGGTGAATTTTTCATTCCAGATCGTCAGCTGCTGTTCGAAGCTGCGGAAGGCTGAGACCGGCACCAGATCGATGCCGGCTGCAGCGGCCGCTTCCCGCATGGCCTGCATGGCCCGCATGGCTGCCGGATGCAGCAGGCAGGGTGGCGCCTGCGATTCTTCGACATGGCTGCGAATCTGTCCGGTCAGCGCGGGGATATCCAAGGGTGTGGCAATGGCGGCTGCAGCGGGCATCGGGCATGATTCTACAGCCGTCGTCGCAGGAGATCGCATTGCAGTTGAGGCGCGTACTCAAGAAGCCTGGTCATCTGGTGCTGGTTTCGATGGCGGCGGGAACCGTCGGCTGGGCGCTGTGCATTGTCGCCACGTTGCCGATGCGGCCGTCACGCCTGATTGTGGGATTGATGGTGGTGGCGGTGGTGACGTTTCTGCTGGCCGGCTACCGCGCCTGGCGGCATGCGCATGAAGTGCACGAGGATGCGCGCGAGCTGATCGAAGCGGCCGAACGCATCAGCCGCGGCGATTTCACGCAGGGACTCAGCGGCCAGCGCAGCGACCAGTACGGCAAGATCCAGCAGGCCTTCGAGCGCATGCGCGTGGCGCTGCGCCAGACCACCTTCAGCCGCAATTATCTGCATGGCGTGCTCAACAGCATGAGCGATGCGGTGTTCGTGACCACGCCGGCCGGACAGATCCGCATTGCCAACGACGCGGCGCAGCGGCTGACCGGCTGCAGCGAGGCCGAGCTGCTGGGCACCACGGTGGATTCACTGCTGGAGCAGAGTGAAGACGCCGACGTGTTGACGCTGGCGCGCGAGGCCGGCGAAGCCGTGTTGCGCACCCGGTCCGGACAGACCATTCCGGTATCTTTCGTGGCCTCCACCATTGCCACCGACGACGCGCAGTACGCCGGCGAAATCTACGTTGCGCGCGATATCACCGAACGCAAGCGTGCCGAGCGGCGCATCCGCTATCTGGCGCGCTATGACGCGCTGACCAAGATCCCGAATCGCATGCAGTTCCAGCACCTGCTGCAGCAGGCCATTGCGCGCGCGCGCCGCAGCGGCATGGGCGTGGTACTGCTGTACATCGACATGGATCGCTTCAAGGAGGTCAACGACACCTTCGGTCATGCCTCCGGCGACCGCGTGCTGGAAGTGCTGACTGAACGCCTGACGCGCGTGCTGCCCAGCGAAGCAGTGCTGGGCCGGCTGGCCGGCGACGAGTTTGCGCTGTTCATCGACGGTGTCAGCGCCGACAACGATGAAGCCACGGCGCAGATCTCGCCGTTGGCGCGCACCGTGCTCGATACGGCCGGCGCGGCCTTTCACATCAATCAGCATGAAGTGTTCCTCACCGTCAGCATCGGCGTGGCGTTCTGCCCGCGCGATGCCGAGAATGTCATCGACCTGATCCGCAACGCGGACGCGGCGATGTATCACTCCAAGCAGAACGGTGGCAACACCTTCGCGCTGTACTCGCAGGAGATGAATGCGGCCGCGGTCGAACGTCTGATGCTGAAGAGCAAACTGCGCCGCGCGGTGGAGCGCGACGAGTTCGTCGTGCACTACCAGCCCAAGGTGGATCTGCGCGACGGCCGCATCATCGGCGCCGAAGCGCTGCTGCGCTGGCGACTGCCCGGCCACGGCGACATCCCCCCCGCGCAGTTCATTCCGCTGGCCGAAGAGAACAATCTGATCGATGTCATTGGCGAATGGGTGCTGGAGCGCGTCTGCATCGACGTCAACATGCTGAAGCGTGCCGCCGGCAATCCGGGCCGCATCGCGCTGAACCTGTCGCTGAAGCAGCTGCGGCAGGCCAGCTTCATATTCAAGTGCCGGTCGGTGTTCGAGCGGCACAATGTGCCGGTGCAGAGCCTGGAGCTGGAGATCACCGAGACCACGCTGATGGCCGATCCGCATCGCACCGTGCAGATGCTGCACCAGCTGGCCGCGATGGGGCTGCATCTGTCCATCGATGATTTCGGCACCGGCTATTCATCGCTGTCTGCGCTGCAGCAGTTTCCGATCGGCACGCTGAAGATCGATCGCTCCTTCGTCAGCGACGTATCGGAAGACCCGGCGGATGCGACGCTGGTCTGTACCATCATCGACATGGGTCACGGTCTGGGCATGGAAGTGGTGGCCGAGGGTATCGAAACCACGGCCCAGATGGCCTTCCTGCGCGCCAATCGCTGCAATCACGGCCAGGGGCGGTTATTCGGTGAGCCGATGGGCGTCGAATCCCTGCGCAATCAACTGCAAATCCAGCAACAGACCGGAGAACCGGCCTACGCCGCGCTGATTGCGGCCGGCGTCACGCTCAGCGCTTCAGCCTGACGGGTAAGCTCGGCCCATGCGCTACTACGAGGGCAGGGAGGAGTCAGCGGAGCTGCTGCGCATGCTGTTGCCGCTGATGTCCCGGCACGCGGCGACCTTCAATCCGCTGAGCTATGCGGTCTGGTACGAGTACGTCTCCGGCGCCAATCTCGCGCTCAAGTCAGCCGTTGACGAAATGACTGCCGGTGAGCGCCTGCTCAACGATGCCGACATCGAGCAGCTGTTCGACAAGCATGTGGCGCTGCGCGATATCGAGTCCTCGATACGCATGCGCGCGCAGATGCAGCAGGTCATCGAGCGCGTCAACACAGAGGCCAGCGCGGCGAGCATCGAGGTGACGCAGTACAGCCGCGGTCTCGATGAATACCACAAGCAGTTGTTGCGCGAGGATCTGGACCGTAGCGCGATGACCGGCCTGGTGGAATCGCTGCGCGGCGACACCAACCGCATCCGTGGTCGCACCGGCGATATCCGGGAAAACCTGCAGGACAGTACCCAGGAAGTGGTGCGGCTGCGTGAGCAGCTGGAGATGGCGCAGGGACTGGCGCTCACCGATCCGCTGACCGGACTGCTGAACCGGCGCGGCTTCGAGCGGCTGGCGAAGAAGATGCAGAAAGACGGCGCTGAGCGATGCAGCGCCCTGCTTTTCGATATCGATCACTTCAAGGCCATCAACGACCGGCACGGCCACCTGCTCGGTGACCGCGTGCTGGCCACGGTGGCGCAGGTGATCCGCGATTGCGTCAGCGACAAGGGCAAGGTGGCGCGCATGGGCGGCGAGGAATTCGCCGTGGTGCTGCCGGGCGTGACGGCTTCGAACGCCGTGGATCTGGCCGAGCGCATCCGTACGTCGGTGGAGAAGAGCGACGTCCGCCGTCAGGACTGCGACCGCAACGAACCCATCGGCGGCGTCACGGTATCGGTGGGGGTTGCCGTGCGCGTCGATGGCGAGCAGTTCGTTGCATTGATGGAGCGGGCCGACCGCGCCATGTACAAATCCAAGCAGGACGGCCGCAACCGCATCACGGTCTCGACGCGCAGCGACAATTGAGCCACTGCGCGTCGCGCCGCATCAGCCGAGATTGTCGGCTGCGAAACCCCAGTTGATCAGCTTGTCGAGCACCGCATTGACGTAACTGGCGCGCAGATTCTGGTAGTCCAGATAGTAGGCGTGCTCCCAGACGTCGATGGTCAGCAGTGGTTTCTTGCCTGCGATCAGCGGCGAATCGGCATTGCCGGTCTTCATGACGGCCAGTTTCTGCCCGTCCAGCACCAGCCAGGCCCAGCCGCTGCCGAACTGCGTGGTCGCGGCCGTGGCCAGTTCCTTCTTGCAGTTGTCGACGCTGCCGAAGCTTTCCTCGATGCGCTGCTTCAGCGCGGCCGGCGGTGCGCCGCCGCCGTTCGGGCGCAGGCTGCGCCAATAGAAAGTGTGGTTCCAGGTCTGCGCGGCATTGTTGTAGATGCCAACCTGCTCTCCCTTGCCCTGCGTGCTGCGGATGATCTGCTCCAGCGATTGCGATGCCAGCGCGGAGCCGGCCACCGCCTTGTTCAGGTTGTCCAGATAGGTGCGGTGATGCTTGCCGTAGTGGAAGCCGATGGTGTTGGCCGAAATCACCGGCGCCAGCGCATTGTCGGCCCAGGGCAGTGACGGTAATGAAAACGGCGCCACTGCCGCAGCGGGCGCACCGGACTGGGCACGAGTACCGGACGAGGTGGCCATCATGGCCACCGAGCCCATCAGCATGTCGCGGCGTGAAAAACCATCGTCGGAGTCGCTGTGCTGGCTCATCTGAAATTCTCCTTTGTCAGTGTCGGATATCGCCGACATGCTGCCGTGCTTGACCTGAATGAAGGCTCATGAGTAAAACACTGCCGTGGCATCGAGCCGCAGCTTCTGAAACGAATTCAAGGATACGACAATGCATCATAATCGCGCCTATCGGTTTGCCGTGTATGTTCTCTGCGCAATGAGCCTGACGCCGGCGCTGGCGCGCAGTGCCAGCGCTGCAATTCTTCCGACCGGCGTCGTGGTTGAGAGTTCGGAGCGCGCCGCGAATCTGGACCGCGTGCAGCAGGCGCTGTCGCGCGAGCAGGTGCGCGAGTCGCTGCTGAAGATGGGTGTGACGCCGCAGGCGGTGGATGAGCGTCTGGCCGGCCTCGGCAATGCCGAGCTGGCCTCGCTGGCCGATCGCGTCGAGCAGGCGCCGGCGGGCGGCGATGTGCTGGCCGTGATCGGCGTGGCCTTCATCGTGTTGTTGATACTGGAGCTGGCGGGGGTCATCGACATGTTCAAGTCCATCGGCCCGGTCAGCACGGGCAGTCGCTGAAGCCGGCGGATTTGCGCTGGCATCGGTACAGCGCGGCGGCTCTGGCCGCCGCGCTGCTTTCCGGCGGTTGTGTTTCCGTTCCGACCGCCGATGTTGCAGCGGTGGCGCCGCTGACGGCGACGCCGTTCTTCCCACAGGAAATCCATCAATGCGGTCCGGCCGCGCTGGCCACCGTGCTGGTGGCCGATGGCGTCAGCGTCACGCCCGAGCAGCTGGCCGAGCGCGTCTACCTCCCTGATCGCGAAGGCAGTTTGCAGGTGGAATTGCTGGCCGCCACGCGCCGCCTGGGTCGTGTGCCCTATCGCGTGGCGCCGCGGCTCGATTCCATTGCCGCGGAGTTGAAGGCCGGCCGGCCGGTGCTGGTGCTGCAGAATCTGGCGTTGCCACGCTGGCCGCGCTGGCATTACGCCGTGGTGATCGGCATCGACTCGCGCCACGTCACGCTGCGCTCCGGCCGCAATGCCGAACAGAAGATGAGTCTGAGCCGCTTCGAGCGCAGCTGGCGTTACGCCGATCGCTGGGGATTCGTGGCGCTGTCGCCCGGCAGCTGGCCCGGCGAGCCCGAGGCGCGGCGCTGGCTGGATACCTTTGCCGCGCTGGAACAGACCGGCGATCTCTCCAGTGCGCGCCGCGGCTATCAGCAGGCCATCGAACGCTGGCCCGACGACAGCCGCTTCTGGTTTGCACTGGGCAACGTGCACTATCAATCGCAGGCGCTGGCTTCTGCCACCGCGGCTTACCGGCGCGCCACCGCACTGCAGCCCACGTTTGCCGCTGCCTGGAACAATCTGGCGCAGGTGCTGGGAGAGCAGGGATGTGGAAGCGAGGCGCGGGAAGCGTTGCGGAATGCCAGAGCGAATTCCGATGCGGGTCTGTTGCCTGCCATCGTGGAAACCGGCAAGACCCTGCCGGCAGATGACGCCCCCGGCTGTCTCGCGCTGCGATAGGTCAACGCCCGTGGGCAGCGTCCTGTTTCACAGCGGGCGTCCGACTTCGACTGAATACTGCGGCGGCGCCTGATTGAGCCGGTTCAGATAATTGCGTCGTTCGTCGTGGCTCAGCATGCGCCAGTCCACCTTGGTGTTGCAGGTGTTGCGCAGCTCGGCGTCGCTGACGCGCACCAAGCGGTCACCCGATGCCTGCCAGTCGCGCGCGAGACATGAAGTGCGGCCGGCTTGCAGCAGTTCGACTACGGCTGCGGCGATGGCCTCACTGCGCGGCAGCTCGTTGTGCTCGCAGCTCGCGTAGTAGTTGGTCGCGCCGCTCAATGTGGCGCACACCGTCGGCACGGTGCCGTCGCCGTCCGAGCTGATGCGGTACTCGAAGCCTTCCGGTCTGCTGGCCAGTCCGGTGACGGTGCGCTGGCCGGTGCCGGCAATGCAGTGAAAGCGCGCATCGGCGTCCGCCAGTGCGCGCTGCAAACCGCTGGCCGCCTGCAGCTGCTGCGCATCGGGGCGCGGTTCGGTGGCCGGCCATGCCGCGGCATCGAACAGGTCGATGTCGCCGAGCACACCAGTCGCGGGCAGCATCTCGTAAATGCTTGGAAATCCATTGAATATCTGTTGCGCCAGCAGCTCGGCGCTGTGCAGCGGGTCGATGGCGGCGAGCCGTCGCACGGTGGGGTAGGTGCCACGCAGCGCCTGCACCACGCCCAGCGTGCCGTGATGCGGAGCGCCCAGCGTGATCAGCCGCTGCAGCGGCAGCGAGGCATCGGCCGCCAGTGCCGCACGCGCCAGCAATCCGCCCATGCTGTGTGCCACCACGGCCACCGGCGTGTTGAATTCGCGGATACGCTGCGCCAGCGCCGCGCCCGAGTCGCGCAGGCTGTGCCGCCAGTCGTAATCCCACAGCGTCACGGCGAAGCCGGCGACACGCAGCCGCAGCTGCAACGCGAGATATGAATAGCTGATGCCACCCAGTGTGCGGAGCCGGACCGGCGCATCCAGCCGCAGCTCCAGCAGCCGGCCGTGACTGATGTCCACGGCGTCCACCCACAGCAGGTCGTGTGGCCACGGCGCGTCGCGCGCAATGCCCAGCTGTGTGCCCATGATGCCGGGGATCACCAGCACCTGACCACGCGGCGCGCTGTTCGGCATCGCGGCGGCTGCGCGTGCCAGCGGCGCCAGCAGCCGGTATTCGTCTTCACCGAGATACAGCGCCAGCTCGCGTTGATGCGCGCCGCTGGCCAGTCCGGCGATCAGCTCGTCATCGCTCCGTCGTGCGCGGTCGTAGCCCGAGAGATTGGCCGGCTCATCGCCGCTCATGCGCGTTCGCCGGGGCCGGCATGCCTGATCAGCAACTCGCACACGGCTTCGATGGCCGGCACGCGCGCGCTGCTCTTGCGCCACACGGCGCCGATCTGCCGTGTCGGCGTCGGTCGCACCAGCGGCACCAGCTTCACGCCGCGCGCATTGCCATAGGCGCCCTGTGTGGCCAGCAATGGCAGCAGCGTGATGCCGGCGCCGGTGGCCACCATTTGCCGCAGCGTCTCGATGCTGGTGGCGCGGAAGTCCTGCCGTTCCTGCACATCGCTGCGCGAACACACGGCCAGCGCCTGATCGCGCAGGCAGTGACCATCTTCCAGCAGCAGCAGCGTTTCTCCATCGAGATCGGCAATGCGCGCCTGTTCCTGCGCCGCCAGACGATGCGATTCGGGCACCGCCAGCACGAAGGCCTCGGCAAACAGCTTGCGCGTCACCAGCCCTTCCTCATCGATGGGCAGCGCGAGGATGCCCACATCGACATCGCCGTTGTGCAGCTTCTCCAGCATCGGGCCGGTCTGGTATTCGTACAGCATCAGATCCAGCCGCGGCAGCGCCTTGCGGATCTTCATCGCCACCTGCGGCAGCAGGTAGGGACCGATGGTAGGCAGCAGGGCCACGCGCAGCCGCCCGGCCAGCGGATCGCGCCAGGCGTGCGACAGCGAGACGATTTCATCGCCGGCCTCCAGCATGCGCCGCGCGCGTGCCACGATGGCCTCGCCAGCCTCGGTGAGCGCAATGTGCCTGGGCTGCCGCTCGATCAGCTGCACGCCGAGATATTCCTCCAGCTTGCGCAGCTGCGCCGACAGCGTCGGCTGGCTGACGAAGCAGGCCGCCGCGGCACGGCCGAAGTGACGCGTGTCGGCCAGTGTCACCAGATAGCGCAGGTCCTTGAGCTTGAGGTCCGCCATCGTCAGGCTGCCGGCGCCGCGAAGCCGTCGGCGCCCATGCGCCAGGGCAGCCAGGCCAGCGCCACTTCGCCGATGGCCAGGTCCGACTTGCGCGGCGCGAGCTGCACGCTGCGCAGTGTGATCCCGGCCGGGTCCAGCGAGGTGCCGAGTGCGGCGATCTCGACCTCGCATTGCCTCTGCAGTTCGGCGCTGCGTTGCTCCACTGCTGCGACGCTCTCGTCGGCGTGCTCCACATCCTGTTGCTGCTGGCCGATGCGGCCTGCAGTACGCACCGCAGTCGCGGCGCGGCCCATGCTGGTGGCTGAGAGGGCGCGCTTGCCGAGAAAGGCGCCCAGGATCGTGGCGCCGATCGACACCGCGGTCTGCAGTTTCTGCTGCGACAGCTGCGAGCGCTCGCGTTCACCGCGCGCCTGCGCACGCGCCAATCGGTCCTGCAGCGTCGCAAACCGGGGTGCATAAGAAGCGCGCAGCTTTTCGATCTGCGCATCGCGCGACTCGCGCAGCGACTGTCCCAGTCGTGTGCGGAACTCGCCCTCGCTCTCACCGGGATTCGAGCACTGCTTCAGCGCATCGCACACCAGCAGCGAATTGCGGGCGGTTTCATACAGATGCGCAGCCAGCGCCTTGCCCCAGTCGGCGTAGCTGTCGGCGCGCGAGGCCACACCGGGCAGTGCGCTGAAGCTGCTGCCATCGGCGGGCGTGGCCGTGGCCTGCGAGCGCAGCGCGCCGGCATCGCGTGTCTCGGCCCACAGTACTTCGTGCCCATCATCGGACAGCGGCGCCAGCAAGTGCAGCGTCTGCCAGGCATCGACGCCGAGTCTGGCGTCGATGTAGTGCAGCCTGGCGGCGCCGAGAATCATCGGCCGGTATTCGATGGCGCCGCTCCCGTTGATGGGCGGCAGGAAGTATTCGCGGATCGATGGTGCCAGTGGCGGACGGGAGGCCGGCACGCTATCCATTATTGTCGGCGCGGCACTGGCCGTTGCCGCGCTGGCCGCGGCTGATGCGTGTTTGCGTGGCGCCATCAGCTTCGCGATCTCCGGCGCCGTCAGCGGCCCGCGCAGATAGGACAGCGTCCAGCGCGTCTTCATCAGCCGCGGCGCATCTTCCTTCGCATTGCGTAACAGGAATACCCGCGGCGTCAGCGAGGACATCAGCTGCGCCAGTTCACTGCGATCCAGCGTGTTGTCGCCACCGAGCGCGCTGGTCAAGCCCTCGATGACGCGCAGCCTGTCGCGTTCGGTCTGCAGACGGCCGATCAGCCAGGTGCCGGCATTGCCGAGGCCGCGATAGTCCAGGTCCACCGGGTTCTGCGTGGCCAGCACGCAGCCCAGACCGAAGGCGCGCGCCTGCTTCAGCAGCGTCAGCATGGGCTGCTTGGAGGGCGGATTAGCCGTCGGCGGGAAGTAGCCGAAGATCTCGTCCATGTAGAACAGCGCGCGCAGGCTTCCGGTGCCGCTCTGTCGGCGCATCCATGCCACCAGCTCGTTCAGCACCAGCGTGACGATGAACATGCGCTCGGCATCCGGCAGATGCGCAATCGAAATCACCGCGATACGGGGTTTCCCCTCCGGCGTATACAGCAATCGCTGTGCATCCAGCGGCTCGCCTTCCATCCAGGCCGCGAAGCCCGGCGAGGCCAGCAGCGCGTTCACCGCCATCGCCAGCTGCAGCCTGTCCTTGGCGGGGTGGAAAGTTTCCAGATCGAAGGCGCCCACTTTGTCGAAGGGTGGCTTCTGGATGGCATTGATGAGCCCGGCCAGATCCAGCGCCACGCCGGCGCTCCAGCTCTGTTCGATGATGCGCGCCAACAGGATGTAGTCACGGCTGTTCACTGGATCGGCATCGCGATCGAGCAGCGCCAGCAATGCGGCCACCGTGCTGCCGATCTGTTCGCGCAGCGCGGCCGGATCGGCCAGCGCTTCGGCACCGGGACTGGCCAGCGAGCGCAACACCGACAGTCCCAGCCCGCTGCTGGCGCCGGGCGTGTAGATGGCCACGTCCACCGCGTCGCGCAGGCGCGCGATACGGGAGGGTTCCTGGTCCCATTCCGCGAGACCCTTGCGCCAGGTGTCGGCGGTCTGCGCCGCGAACTGGTCCACGCTCAGTCCGCGTCGTTCGGCCTCGGCCGGATCCACCCAGGGTTTGAATTCATCGGCCGACAGCGCCGGAAAGTTCAGCAGCAGATTGCCGATATCGCCCTTGGGATCGATGCAGATGGCCGGGATGCCATCGATGGCCGCTTCCTCGAGCATGGCCAGACAAAGTCCGGTCTTGCCGCTGCCGGTCATGCCCACGCAGACCGCATGCGTGGTCAGGTCCTTCGAGTCATAGAGAATCGGCGTGTCGGTGGTGGCGGTGCCGGCGGGGTCGTATTCGCGACCCAGATAGAACATGCCGAGTTTTTCGTAGTCGCTGTGCATGGAAGGGCAAACTAGCCATCCCTTCCTCCCCGTGCAAGCAGCCCTTTATCGGGTTGATTCAATGACTTGACGGCCCCGGCGAGGCCTCGCCATACTGCCCGCATGCCTGAATCAGCTCCATTTGCCGCGATTTCCCGCTGGTGGCGCCACTCCTGATCGGAGAGGGCGCAGGGCTATTCAATACCGACCCATCTCCGGACTGCCTCCGGGATGGGTTTTTTTATGGGATCCATGAAGCCACCATTCGACATTGCAGGTGACCTTGATACGCCGGTTTCGGCCTTCGCCAAACTGTCGGCGTTCAATCCCCGCTTCCTGCTCGAAAGCGTCGAAGGCGGTGAGCGCCAGGGGCGCTATTCCTTCATCGGTTTTGGCGACGCGCTGGAAGTAAAGCTCGACGCGCAGCAATTCATTGTCGGTGGCAAGGCGCAGCCGGTACCGCGCGATGCTGCCGAGCTGCTGGCAGGCCTGCGTGCCGCGCTGGCGCAGGCGCCGCGCCCTTTACCTGCGATTGCGCAGGTGCCGCTGGCCGGCGGACTGGTGGGCTACGCCAGCTACGACATCGTGCGTTACTTCGAGCGGCTGCCCTCGCATGCCGCGCCGCTCCCCAATGCGCCGCCGCTGCTGCACTACGCTGCGCCACGCTCGCTGCTGGTGTTCGATCATTCCACGCGCGCCATTGCGCTGCTGCATGCCGGGAGCGAGATCGATCGCGCCGCGCTGCGTCGCGCCGTCATCGATGCGCTGCGCGGTCCGGCACCCGGCACGCTGGCGCATGGGGGCAGCTACTCGGCGCCGACGGCCGCGCTGTCGCGCGAGGCCTACATGGCCGGCGTGCGCCGCACGCAGGAATACATCGCCGCCGGTGATGTATACCAGCTGGTGCTGTCATCGCGCTTTTCGGGCCGGCATCAGCTCGATCCCTTCCAGGTGTATCGCGCGCTGCGGCTGATCAATCCTTCGCCGTACATGTTCTATTGCAAGCTGGGCGAACTCACGGTGGTGGGCTCCTCGCCGGAAGCGCTGGTGAAGCTGCATGGGGGGCAGGCCGAATTGCGACCCATTGCCGGCACGCGACCGCGCTCGGACGATGCCGCCGTCGATGCGGCGCGCGAGACCGAGCTGCTGGCCGATCCGAAGGAGAACGCGGAACACGTGATGCTGGTGGATCTGGCGCGTAACGACCTCGGGCGCGTCGCCGCACCGGGCAGCGTGTATGTGAAGCCCTATCGCGCCATCGAGCGATACAGCCATGTGATGCACATCGTCAGCGGTGTGCGCGGCCAGCTGGCCGCCGGTCGCGATGCCTTCGATCTGTTTGCGGCGGCCTTTCCCGCCGGCACGCTGGTGGGTGCGCCCAAGGTGCGCGCCATGGAAATCATCGAAGAGCTGGAGCCGGTGCGGCGCGGCCTGTATGGCGGCACCGTGGGTTACTTCGGCGCGCAGGGCGACATGGACCAGGCCATCACCATCCGTTCGCTGGTGTTCCATGGCGATGAATACAGCTACCAGGCCGGCGCCGGCATCGTCGCCGACAGCAGGCCCGAAGCCGAACACGATGAAATCCTCGCCAAGAGCGCGTCCGCAGTGCGCGCGCTGGCGCTGGCCGGAGAGGGGCTGTGACGCCACGTCTGCTGCTGATCGACAACTACGATTCCTTCACCTACAACCTGGTGCAGGCCTGCATGGTGCTGGGCGCCGATGTGCGCGTGTACCGCAACGATGCCATCACCGTGGCCGAGGCCGATGAGCTGGCGCCCACGCATCTGTGCATTTCGCCCGGTCCCGGCACGCCGCAGCAGGCCGGCGTGTCGATCGAGATGATCCGCCATTTCGCCGGCGACATTCCGGTGTTCGGCGTGTGCCTCGGGCATCAATCGATCACCGAAGCCTTCGGCGGCAAGGTGGTGCGCGCGCCGCGGCTGATGCATGGCAAGACCTCGCTGATCGAGCACGATGGCCGCGGCGTGTTTGCCGGCGTGCCCAGTCCCTGCGAGGTCGGCCGCTATCACTCGCTGATTGCAGAGCCCGCCAGCCTTCCACCGGAACTTGAAGTGACGGCGCGCACCGATGAGGGTGAAGTGATGGGGCTGCGTCATCGGGAGCTGTGCGTCGAAGGCGTGCAATTCCATCCGGAAAGCGTACTGACGCCGGATGGTCCGGCGATGATGCAGAACTTCCTGCGCTTCACTGCAGGTCGCCGATGAAGCAGATCCTCGATCAATTGCTGGATGGGAAATCGCTGGGCGAGCGGCAGGCCCGCGAGCTGCTGGTTGGGCTCACCGCGCCGGATCTGGCGCCGGCGCTGGCCGGCGCCGTGCTGGCAGCACTGCGCGCCAAGGGCGTCACCGCTGAGGAGCTGCGCGGTTTTGCCGGCGCCATGCGCGCGCAGGCGCGCCGGCCGCAGCTGCCGCCCGGCGGACCCACCGTCGACATCGTCGGCACCGGTGGCGACAAGTCCGGCAGTCTCAATCTTTCAACCGGCGCGGCGCTGCTGACCGCGGCCTGCGGCCAGCGCGTGGTCAAGCATGGCAATCGTTCGGTATCCAGCCGTGCCGGCAGCGCCGATGTACTGGAATGCCTTGGCATCAAACTGCCGCTCGACGAAGTGCGCGCCGGTGAATGTCTGGCTGCCACCGGCTTCACCTTCCTGTTCGCACCGCATTACCACCCGGCGATGAAGAACATCGGACCGGTGCGCCAGGCGCTGGGTGTGCGCACGGTATTCAACATCCTGGGTCCGCTGTCGAATCCGGCCGAGCCGGATTTCCATGTGATCGGCGCCTTCAATCTGGCCACCGCCGAACTGATGGCGGAGGCGCTGTCGGGCATGCCAATCAAACGCGCCTTCGTCGTGCACGGCGCCGGCGGCTGGGATGAGCCCACGCCCATCGGTGAGTTCCAGCTGTTCGATGTGACGCCGCGCACGGTCACCCGCAGCAAACGCGATCCGGCGCACTTCGGTCTGCCACGTTGCAGTGCCGATGCATTGGCCGGCGGCGATGCCGCCTTCAATGCGCGCGCGCTGCAAGCGGCCCTGCGCGGTGAAGATCGCGGTGCGCATCGCGATGCGCTGCTGCTGGGTGCCGCGCTGGCGCTGGAAGTAATGGGCGTGGCCGCGGCGCCGCGCGAGGCCGTGGCGCAGGCTGCCCACGCCATCGACTCCGGCGCAGCAGCGCAGCTGCTGACGAAGCTGGCGGCCTTCGGCGGAGCTGCATCGTGAGCGAGGATTTTCTCGCCGGCATGGCAGCTTCCAGCAGTGCTCGCGTGGCCGCAGCACGCGCGACGCTGCCGGATGGCGAACTGCTGGCGCGCGCGCTTGAGACGCCATTGCCGCCGCGGCTGACGCTGTCGCCGCAGGGTTTCGACCTGATCGCCGAGGTCAAACTGCGTTCGCCGGCCATGGGCCTGCTGCGTGCCGCTGAGGAGAACCTGGCCGCGCGCGTGGTGGATTACGCCTCGGCCGGCGCGGCTGCGGTGTCGGTGCTCACCGAACCGGACCGCTTCGATGGTTCGCTCGAGGATCTGCAGCTGGCCACGCGCGCGCTGCGCGATCGCGTGCCGACCATGCGCAAGGACTTCCTGGTCGATCCCTACCAGGTGATGGAAGCGCGGCTGGCCGGCGCCGGCGGCGTGCTGGTGATCCTGCGCATGCTGTCGCTGGAGCAGAATGCCGCACTGATCGAATGCGCGACGAAGCTGGGTCTGTTCGTGCTGCTGGAGGCGTTCGACGAGGCCGATATTGCGCAGGCCGAACGGCTGCTGCGCACGCATGCCGCCGCGGCCACACGTGCGCAGGCACCGCTGCTGGTGGGCGTCAACTGCCGCGATCTGGTGACGCTGCAGGTGATGCCGGGACGGCTGGAGCAGATGGCGCCGCTGCTGCCGCGTGATGCGCCGCACGTGGCCGAGAGCGGCGTTGTATCCGCCACCGATGCCGGGCGCCTGTCAGCCGCCGGCTATGACCTGGCGCTGGTGGGTGGTGCGCTGATGCGCGCCGTCGACGCATTGCAGCTGGTGCGCGCCATGCTGGCTGCGGGACGCACGGCGTGAGCGGCTGGATCAAGATCTGCGGCATGACCAGCGAGGCGGCGGTGGCAGCCGCGCTGGCCGCCGGCGTTGATGCCATCGGCTTCGTGTTCGCGCCGTCGGTGCGCCAGGTGTCTGCGGCCCGCGCGCGCCAACTCGCCGCGCCGGCGCGTGACCGCGCCACCTGCATCGCCGTGACCCAGCATCCGTCGCAGTCGCAGGTGGATGAAATTATTGATGTATTCGGGCCGGACGTATTGCAGAGCGACGCCGATGATCTCGCCGCGCTGCGTCTGCCCGCTACGCTGCCGCGATTGCCGGTGCTGCGCTCGGGCGCGGCCACTGCGTTCCGTGGTGCGATGCCGGCGCGACTGTTGTTTGAAGGACCGCGCAGCGGCACCGGCGAGACCAGCGACTGGCAGACGGCGGCACAACTCGCGCCGCAGACGCAGCTGATCCTGGCCGGCGGACTGAATGCCGGCAATGTGTCGCGCGCCATCGCCGAGGTGCGGCCCTTCGGCGTGGATACATCCAGCGGCGTCGAGTCGCAGCCGGGCGTCAAGGATGCGGCGCTGATTGCTGAATTTGTGCAGGCGGCGCGTGCCGCCTTTCGGGCGGGGTAAGTCATGAGTGAATCGACAACGCAGTCGCAGGCTGAACTGCTGGCCGCACTGCTGGCGGGCCGCTATCCGGACGAGCAGGGCCGCTACGGTCCGTTCGGCGGACGTTATGTGCCTGAAACATTGATCCCGGCGCATCAGCGTCTCGAAGCCGGCGTGCGTCGCTGGCTGCAGGATGCCGGGTTCCAGGCCGAGCTCACGCATGAGTTGCGCACCTGGGTGGGCCGTCCCACCGCGCTGACCTTCGCACCGCATCTGTCGCAGCGCTGGGGCGTCGAGGTGTGGTTGAAGCGCGAAGATCTTGCGCACACCGGCGCGCACAAGATCAACAATGCGCTGGGCCAGGCGCTGCTGGCGCGCAGGCTGGGTGCGAAGCGGGTGGTCGCGGAGACCGGCGCCGGTCAGCATGGCGTGGCCAGCGCCGCGGCCTGCGCACGCGTGGGTCTGCCCTGCACCGTGTACATGGGCGCGGTGGACATGGAGCGTCAGGCGCCCAATGTGGGTCGCATGAAATTGCTGGGCGCCACCGTGGTCGGCGTCACCAGTGGCGATGCCACGCTGCGCGCCGCCATCGACGAGGCCATGCGCGACTGGGTCGGCGATCCGGATGGCACCTTCTACATTCTCGGCTCGGCGGTGGGCGCGCATCCCTATCCGTACCTGGTGCGCGAGCTGCAGGCGGTGATCGGCCGTGAAGCGCGCGAACAGATGCTGCAGCAGGCCGGCGCCTTGCCCGATGCATTGATTGCCTGCGTGGGCGGTGGCTCCAATGCCATCGGCCTCTTCCATGCCTTCATCACGGATCAATCGGTGCGCATCATCGGTGTCGAGGCGGGCGGCACCGGCAGGGGTCTGGGCGAAAACGCTGCGACGCTGAGCTATGGCCGGCCCGGCGTGCTGCACGGCAGCCACTCCATGCTGCTGCAGGATGACAATGGCCAGATCCAGGAAACGCATTCGGTATCGGCCGGTCTCGACTATCCCGGCGTGGGTCCCGAGCATTCGCTGCTGCGAGCGGCGGGCCGGGTGTCTTATGAGTCGGCCAGCGACGAGGAAGCGCTGGCCGCAGTGCAGGAGCTCTGCCAGAGCGAAGGCATTCTGCCGGCGCTGGAGAGCGCGCATGCGCTGGCCGGCGCGAAGCGCTGGGCCGCGGCCAATCGCGGCACGCGGACGCTGCGCGTGCTGATCGGTCTTTCCGGTCGCGGCGACAAGGACATGCCCACGTTGTCGAAGACCCTGATCGCGCGGCTCGAGGGGCAGGATAAATGAGCGTCCTGCCTCGCGATCGCATCAGCACCGTCTTGCGCGCGCGCAGCGCGACGGGCGACGTCGCGCTGGTGGCCTTCATGACGGCCGGCTACCCCCGCAAGGAAAAATTCCGCGAACATCTGGCGGCTGTTGCGGCCGGTGCGGACGTGGTTGAAATCGGCGTGCCCTTCACCGACCCGATGGCCGATGGCGTCACCATCCAGCGTTCCAGCCGCGAAGCTCTGGCGCAGGGGGTCAGCCTGCGCTGGATTCTCCAGGAACTGGCGAAGTCACCACTTGCGACGCCCTTGCTGTTGATGAGCTATCTGAACCCGCTGCTGTCGTACGGGTTTGATGCGCTGGCTACCGATGCGCTGCGCGCCGGTGTCTGTGGTTTCATCGTGCCGGATCTGCCTTTGGAGGAGAGCGCTGCGCTGCGCGCTGCGCTCGACAAGCATGGCCTGGCGCTGGTGCAGATGGTGACACCGGTGACGCCGGCCGATCGCATCAGGCAGCTGTGTGCCATCAGCCAGGGTTTTGTCTACGCCGTGACCATGACCGGCACCACCGGCAAGAGCGTGGCGGTGCCCGCTGAAATGCTGGCTTATCTGCAGGGTGTGCGTGCGGCCG
>JAIBJM010000003.1 GCA_020029535.1 Gammaproteobacteria bacterium
CACATCCTTGACAGCACCACTCCGGACAGTCCCTGATCGAGCAGCTGTGACTCCGCATCGATACGGGACTTCCCGGCGACGTGATTGACGCGTTTATCCCGCGCGTGGTCTAGTCTAGTCAACGCGAGGACAAGTGCTCGGGCAGGCGGGGTTCATGATGGAAGCGGATATAAATTGCGCTAATAAACTGCGGCATAACGCCGCCATGGCCGCATTTCGGCGGCCTAAATGTGGTTATGTGTCACTGAAGGATGTATGAAATACGATGACGCGAGTTGGCACTCAGGCGGCAATTTTCCAGCCGGTTCGCCTCCGGAGTACGGCGGTACACACATTGCATTATTCCTGCGTTGGTGCTTCTCCAAAGGCTGGGTGGGAGAGCTTCATCGCTCCGAGGAGCCCCACGATACACAGCGACTAGTCGAGGGAAAGATGTCGGCCGTCGAGTACTTCTTCATGTACTGCGACGGTAAGCTGACCAGCGAAGACTTTGACGAAACTGGAAAAGATTTCGCCGAGAAATACTATGGCGACGACGGTCTCTATTTGGACGACTATGCTGAACATTTCGGAGATCTAATGTACGTTGCGCCGGAGAGCGCACACGACTTCTCCAAGTTCTCTTCAATGCTTGAGGGTCGGTTAGAGAGTGGAATTCTCACCAAGAAGTGACCCAGTGCCCACGTCAAACACGCTGACACATAACAAGCCCATGCACGCGACGTGCGAAACGCACGCGCGTGATGGGCGGCGTTGAGCCTGTAGAAAAACCCTTGATTGCGGCCACGGGATGAGATGTGATCGCTGGGAATGAGCTGCGGAGCGGCTTAAGCGGGGAGAGGCGATGGCGAAGTACAAACACTACGACTACCGCCAGACAAAGCTGCTGCCGATCCGGTTTGATCGACAGATTCTTGCCGGGACGTTCGAGTACACGCTCAACGAGCTGATCGATGATCACGTCGATCTGTCGGTGTTCGAGGATCGGTACCGGAACGATGACGGGGGCGCACCGGCCTACGATCCGGCGATTCTGCTGAAGATCATCCTGTTCGCCTATTCCAAGGGGATCACCTCCAGCCGCCAGATCGAGCAGCTGTGTCGGGAGAACGTCATCTGCATGGCGCTATCGGCCGATACGGCGCCGCACTTCACGACGATCGCGCACTTTGTTTCGACCTTGTCGGCCGAGATCACCGCGATCTTCCGCAACGTGCTGCTGGTGTGTGAGGAAGCGGGCCTGATCGGCAAGGAGATGTTTGCGGTGGATGGGGTCAAGCTGCCCTCCAACGCCGCGCGCGAGTGGAGCGGCACGCAGGCGGAGTATTCGAAGAAGATCGAGAAGATGGAGCGGGCGGTCAGCCGGCTTTTGGCCACCCACCGTCAGCACGATGCCGCCCCCGAAGATCCGAAGATCAGCCAAGCGCGCGCGCAACAGATCCAGACGCTGAATGCCGCCATCGACAAAGTCCGGGGGTTCCTTCAAGGGCACGGCGACAAAGTCGGGCCTTCAGGGCGGGTGAGAAAGAGCAACATCACCGATAACGAGTCGGCCAAGATGCCCAGCAGTAAAGGCGTGATTCAGGGCTACGACGGACTGGCCATGGTGGATGGCCAGCACCAGATCGTTGTGCACGCGGAAGCGTTCGGCGAGGGCCAGGAACATGGGTTGTTCATCCCGATGATCGAAGGCACGCGAGCGCATCTGGAAGCGATTGACTCAAAGAGCAATGCCCTCGCCCACAGCACCATCCTCGCTGATGCCGGTTTCTGCAGCGAAGCCAATGTCAGATATCTGGCTGAACAGCGGATCGAGGGCTACATCGCCGATGGCCTGTTCAGGAAGCGCGATCCCAGATTCAAAGACGCCGCTCGATACAGGCCCACCAGCGAGTGGGCCCCGCATGCCAAGCCGAAGCGGGACCTCTTGTTCCAGCCCAAGGACTTCCAGCTGGCGAAAGACCGCTCGCACTGCATTTGTCCGGCAGGTACCCGACTGTACAAGAGCGGACGCGCATTGAACCTGCGCGGTTTTGAGGCGATCAAGTTCAAAGGCACAAAGGGTGGCTGTGCTCCTTGCGTGCTACGCGCTCAGTGTTTGCGCCATCCTGACCGCACACCGATCCGTCAGGTCGCGTTCTTCGTGGGCCGTGCCCAAGGCAAGCCTGAAACCGACTGCGCGAGGATGAAACGGAAGATCGATTCCGAAGCAGGCCGGTACGCGTATAGCCGAAGACTCGGAATCGTCGAGCCGGTGTTTGCGAACATCCGGCACACGCATCGTCTCAATCGATTCACCCTCAGAGGCCGAACGAAGGTGAACGCGCAGTGGATGCTGTACTGCCTGGTGCACAACATTGGGAAGATTCAGCGGTATGGGCGCAGCGAGCACGGCGATTTGAAGAGCAGGCGGAGCGCGGCATGAGACCACAACGACCATCGGGTACATCGGACCGATTTTCCATGACCTTCACCGAAAACCTCTGGAAAGCCTGCACCGCTCGGCCGCAAAACCGGGTTTTTCTACAGGCTCGTTGGGCGACATTGCCAAACAAGGAGAGCGCATGTCTGAACCATTGAGACTAGTCCAGAGGTCCATTTTCCTGCCGACACTCTCAGTAGAGGCTACGGCAGACGGTAGACTTGTGCTTAGTTCCTCTGGGCTGTTTCGCAGCTGGAGCCAAACCTACTCACTCGACGAGATCGATCCGACGCCTATCCATGAACGGGCGTTCGCGGCTGGATGGGCGGTTGGCGCGGCAGCCGCAGTTTTGGTATGGGTATTTGCGATCTGGGCAGCCATGAAGGAAGGTGGAACGCCTGCCGGGCTATGGTTCACTTTCGGGTTTCTTAGCCTTATTGCGTTCGCACTGACGCTAAATGCGGTTCGGCTGTCTCCAAATATCTATGCTTATCGCTCGTCGCGTGCACATGCAGTTCTATTTGCTCTCCGTCGCAACAGTCCATCCGGTGCCGCTGTAGATTCTTTTGTCTCGTCATTGGCAAAGCTCATAGGAACCTACAGGAACCCGCCGGGACTCACCACCGCGCAGCTCGCCGAACACCATCGTAAGGCACTCCAATACCTGTTGGAGAATCAGGTGTTGAGCCAGTCTGAGGTGGATACTGCTCTGAAGCGCCTGGAAGAAAAGCACAAGAGCGGCGTGGTTCTCGAGCTGATCAAGAAATGACACCCCACAATCTCATGCAGCGAGCCGAGACACATAAAGTGCATGGCCGCGGGCGCTCAATCTCTCTGCAGTTAGCCTTGCTGGTCGCGATGGGCTTCGCCGCTTATCGCCAGTGGCGTTAGAGCGCAAGGGAGTATCCGGCGTACACCGAGCCACTTCACCTGGCCTTCAAGGCAATCGGTATAGAAGTCATTGGCGTTGACGGAAAAGACATCGCGCGTCCAGGCCAAGTCAAGGTTCACGTTGGCGCAAAGTGAGTGGAGCGGTGAAACCCAACCAGTCAAGCAATCGGACAAACAACGGCGGTCAACGGTTGCGTGTTTTTTCCTACGCCGTGCCGCCGTTGTTTGCCGCTTATCTCCAACGTTTTGAATCATGAAAAGATATCTCCTGCTCGTTGTCGCTTGGTTCACTGTGGGAAGCGCGGTTGCTCAGAATTCGGACGCGCAGCGGCGCACTTCCTATCGGGCCAAAATGGAAAGGCTCTGGGCAATCGAAAAGCGGATCAACGAAACACGCCCTCAACGCCGGGATGCTCCTTTACGTCAAGAGAACATCAGGGATGAAGAGGTGCGAGAGATCCTAGGAGCAGCACGGGGTATCGTTCCAGAAGCTATCGTGAACATCTCTGGAGTTGTGACTGGATGCCCTTGCGAAGAGGGGCCGACCTGCTCAGATCAGGTCTGGATCTTGGCTTCCACTGCAGAGAAAACGCTCGGACTGCAACTTTCCAAGATCGGGAATGCGTGGACAATCGGGCTCATTCAGCGTTGGTGGTTCGAGTATGAGGCGCTGCAGACACGCCGCACCACCTTCCGCTCGTATTCAGAGTACCGCGATGCTGAGAATACATTGACGGAGAAATTTCCGATGTGCGCCGCGGCCTCGGAGAAGGCAAAGGGCTCGCGATGACGGCAGAGTCAGTTCAACAATGCGTTGCAGCGGATCGCCACGAAGACGCGGCGCCCTCTCAATGCTGGTGTTGGACGTCAAAGCCGTGACAGGAATCCATGACTTCGGCCTGTTCGTTATGACCGGTATTCTGCTGAACATCACACCGGGTCAGGACACTGTCTACATCATCGGTCGCACTGCTGCTCATGGGCGAACGATTGGCATTGCCTCGGCTCTTGGCATTAGCACCGGCGGCTTGATCCACACTGCGGCTGCAGCACTCGGCTTGTCTGTGATCATCAGCGCTTCCGCAACAGCATTCGGCGCACTCAAGTTTGTTGGCGCTGCCTATCTCATCTATTTGGGCATCGGCTTGCTTCGTGCCAGGAAGTCTTCATCTGGCCTCCCCGCGCCCGGGATGGACGTCAGAGCCATGGCGGCTTTCCGGCAAGGCGTACTTACCAATGTCACAAACCCAAAGGTGGCTTTGTTCTTTCTGGCCTTCCTGCCTCAATTCATTAGCCCGGAAAGCCCGTCGAAGGTCATCCCCTTCTTGCTTCTTGGCTTGACATTCGTGGCTACCGGCACGGTTTGGTGCGTCATTCTGGCGTTCGCAGCGGACTACTTTCGCAACGTTTTTGCCAGATCAGCGTGGTCCACCTCTGTGCTCTCACGTGCGTGCGGCGCACTGTTCATTGCGCTTGGCCTGCGTCTGGCGATGACCAAACCATAACGTAAGATTGCACTGAACACCGCGTCCATCGCCATTGCTGGGGGGCGGTGGCGATGCGGTATGAGCCGGGACGGTAGCTGATAGTCCCTTACACTTCGGCATTGCCAGCCACTGCTTCCGAAAGCATTGGGCCGCCTCGGCTCAAACGTTCGCTGAAGGGCTGACTTGAACCGGCTCGACGGTTGGGCGCAAGTAACGCGCATGACTCAAAACGTCGTCACTACCTCGCCAGACGTAATGAGCGGAACGCCCGTCTTTCCGGGTACTCGCGTGCCCGTGCAAACGTTGCTGGATTACCTTGAGGTTGGCGACACAATCGACGACTTTCTGGTCGGATTTCCCAGCGTCTCTCGCGAAAAGGTTGTGGCATTCCTGGTCACGCAGTCTCGACCGTCGCAGCCAAAGGCTGGACCGGCATGACGGTCGACCGCAAGCTGTCATTCCAGCAGCACCTGCCGAAATACGACATCGCAGTGATACTGGTCATCTCAAGGTGGAACCGCATCGAAGACCTGATTGGCCTGATTCCAGAATTGCTTGAGAAGCTGTGACTGCGCGTTCACACGGTACTTCCTGGTGCCGCAATTGACGCGTTTATCCACGCGTGGTTTCCGGTTTGCGATCGGCTCGAGGGCTCACCCAGCGCACTCGGCCAAGCCCTGTGCCTGTTACATCCCGGCCGTGTCGATGCAAGCGAACTTATTGGTCAGATGGGTGTTATTCGACGAAAAGACCGGATTTGAGTCGCGGCGTATACTCGGCTGCGAGGTGATCTATGCGCAAAATCGAGGAAATTGAGGAGCAGATCAAGAAGCTGTCCAGCAAGGAGTTTGCAGAACTCCGCGATTGGCTTCTTGAACACGACTGGAAGGCGTGGGATGCTCAAATCGAGGTCGATGCAAAATCCGGAAAACTGGATCGACTCGTTTCCGAAGCAAAGACCGAATATGAGTCCGGTGGAACCCGGAAACTTTGAAGCACTACGCGTCAAGCAGGTTTTGGGCTTTGCACGACGCGCTGCCTCCGGAGGTACGAGCGGTGGCAGACAAGAACTATGCGCTGCTTCGCACGAACCCGCACCACCCATCCCTGCATTTCAAGCGCATCGGCAATCTCTGGTCAGTTCGCGCGGGCATTCATCATCGTGCGCTCGGCACAGAAGTGCCCGACGGCATCATGTGGGTATGGATAGGCACACACGGTGAGTACGACAAAATCATCAAATAGCACATTTTTCAGCCGTTGATACATGGCCACTCACGGCGATGGAGAAGAGCACACATGAACTACAAAGGCAGCTGCCATTGCGGCAGAGTCGCATTTTAGGTCGAAGGCGAAATCAAGGGAGCGATGGCCCGGTTACTGTTCGAGCCTGCGACGGTGCATCATGCTGATGCGTGCAGCAGTGATCTCGCGCGCCACGCGCTCCCCCGACCGTAGCGCACCGGTCACCGTCGCGGCTTCTTCCTCATCGGTGGCCTCACCGGCAAAGAACAGCGTGTCCTGCAGAGACTCCGCCAATTGACGGCGCGCATCGGCGCCACCGGCCACGATATAGCTGTAGGCACCACGCGCGAATGCATCGCGCTGCCAGTCGTGCACCAGCGCCAGATCCAGTTCGGCCGCCACATCGACGCGGCCGCTGAACACGGCGCTCAAGTCCTGCAGCGCCTGACCAACCATGCCGGCCTGATCGAACTCGGCCGACAGCCGCGCTGCGCGCGGGCCACCGGCCCAGGCGCACAGCAGCGGCACCCGCACCGGCGCCTGGGTCCAGAAGGTGGGAAACAGATGTTCGTGACCGAGATGGAAGAAGGTGGCATCGCGATAACGGCCATCGTCCAATTCTTCCCAGAAGGCGCGGCGGAACTTCAGCAGCAGTTTGATTACCGGGCCTGAGGCCAGGCCTCGCAGCGCCGATTGTTTGCTGTCCAGCGGCGGATCGAAGCGCAGCGCATCTGCACCGCCCTCCCTTGAAGCCTGGAGCACGCCCAGCGGCAGTGCGACTACCGCCTGAGGCGCCTGCACGATCACTTCTCGGCCCTGCGACTCGGCGCGCACCTGTACCGAGCCGTGCGACCAGCGGACCTCGCGCACCACAGTCTGCAATTGCAGCCGCACGCGATCGACCGGCAACGCGCCGCTCAGCGCGCGCAACAAACTGGCGTAGCCGCCATCCGGCCGGCCTTGCGGCGCGTCGGTCATCATCTCACCGGTCCATTCCTCGACGATGGCGCGCGCCGAGATGCGTGACGGCTCCGCCGCATCGAAGCCCTCGGCCATCAGGCAGATGTAGTCGCGCTGCACTGACGTCAGCTTGTCGCGCAGCGGCCCCTGCAGGAACTGGCTCAGCGGCATGTCATGCGTGGCCAGCGCCGCGTTCTGCTGCATCACCTGCTGGATCTGCGGGAACAGGCTGTCGCGCTGCTGCAGACTGCCGTTCTCCAACCGCCAGTGCGAATCCGGCGCATCGATGCGCGCACTGCCCGCACGCGCCAGCCATTCCACATTGGCCGGCGCATGACCATGAATGAACTCTGCACCCAGCTCCAGCGGCGCATCGATGCCGGCGTCCTGCCGCGTGAAGATGCGCCCGCCGATGCGATCCCGCGCCTCCAGCAGCAGCACCGAGCGACCGGCCTGCGCCAGATGCGCCGCGGCGGAGAGGCCCGCGGCACCGGCGCCGAGGATGATGACGTCAGGATTGGAAGGCATGCGGCGATATTGCCACATGCAGGAATTGCGTCGGTCCCCGTCGGCAACCGCGCAGCATGTCGAGCTGCGGCCTGTAGGCGGATGCCAGCACGTCGTTAAGCCCCAGCAGCGTGTGCGACAGGTTGTCGTGCGAGTACGGCCGGTCCAGTTCGTAACGGATGCAATTGGCGTCGACATGCAGCCGTGCCGGCGCCCCCGACGAGAACCACATCAGCATCGGCACCTGCTTCTGCACATCCGGGGCGATGGCATAGGGCTGGCCGTGCAGGTACAGGCCGCGCTCGCCCAGCGATTCGCCGTGATCGGAGACATAGATCAGCACCGAGTCGAACTGCTGCTGGTGCTGCTGCAGCCGATCGATCAGCGCGGCCAGTACATGATCGGTGTAGGCGATGGTGTTGTCGTAGGCATTGACGATCTGTACGTCGCTGCAGTTCTCGATGCGTTCGGTGGCACAGGTGGGCGTGAAGCGCACGAAGTCCGGCGGCACGCGCTGATGGTAGCTGGGACCGTGGCTGCCCATCTGGTGCATCACCAGCACGCTGTCACGGGTCACGCGGGTCAGCCTGGCGTCCAACGCGTACAGCAGCGCTTCGTCCAGGCATTCGCTGACGCACGACGAAGGATGGTAATGGCGTGCCTCTTCAGTGGGCACGCGGCCGCAAACCCCCTTGCAGCCGCTCTGGTTGTCCAGCCAGCTCACGGCAAGGCCCGCCCGCTGCAGCATGTCGAGCACGCTGTCGCGACGATCCGCCATGTCGATATCGAACTCGGCGCGCGGCAGATCAGAGAACATGCAGGGCACCGACATGGCGGTGGCCGTTCCGCAGCTGCGCACATTGCTGAAATACAGCACGCCACGTTGCGCCAGCTCCGGATTGGTGGGGCGCGCGTAGCCACCCAGCGAAAAGTTCGCGGCACGCGCGGTCTCACCAACCACCAGCAACGTCAGCATGGGCTTTCCCGCAGCCCCCACAACCTTCACTGCCCGGTGCGCGTCAGCGCCGACAATGACGTACGGCGTACGGGCGTGCATGGCATCACGCACCAGCTTGCCCGCCGAGACGATGACATTGCCCGGCACCAACAGGTGCTGCGCCACATTCTGGTTGCGGAAGAACGAGGCAAAGGACGCATACATCGGCAATGCGGCGCCAACCAGCAACAGCAGACCCAGCGCGGCGCCACGCAGGTACTGTCCCGCCGACTGCAGCCATCCCGCCGGCTTCAGTGGCACACGCCAGATCAGCAGCCAGGCGGGCAACGCCTGCCACAGCAACCGCCACAACAACGACCAGCCGATGAAGTCGCTGGCCTCGGCCGCATCGGTCTGCACGACATTGCGCAGCATCTCGCGGTCGATGCTGACGCCGTAGGTGTCCATGAACCAGCTGCTGACAGAGGCGACCAGCACCAGCAGGGTGAGCATGACACGCACGCTGCGTCCCGGAGACAGCAGCCGCAGAAGCAGCAGGTTCAGGCCGCTGAGTGCCAGCAAAAGCGAGACCGCGAACAGCAGCGCATGAGGGCTGGCACCATTGACCCGAAACAGCAGCGACCAGAAGGCATGGTGGGCCGTAAGCACCAGCCACATGGCCACCAGCAGACACAGACGGTTCGTATTCATCGTCATGCGCTGCGCAGCATAGTTACCCGCTCCTTAGCGCAGCCTTAGCGGCGCCAAAGTCGCTGCACAGCCATTTCATCGAGGCGCTATGCTGTATTCATGCGCATGCTGCTGGTGGAAGATGACCACATGATTGGCCTGGCGCTGCAGCGCGCGTTGCAGGATGACGGCTACTCGGTGGACTGGGTACTGGACGGGGCAGCAGCACGCCTCGCGCTGGAAAGCACCGATGCCGGTTATGCGCTGGTGCTGCTGGACTGGGCGTTGCCGAAATTGTCCGGTATCGATCTGCTGGGCCTGATCCGCCAGCGTCAGCTGGGCGTACCGGTGCTGATGCTGACCGCTCGCGATGCCATCGAAGACCGGGTGCGCGGACTGGACAGCGGCGCCGACGACTATCTGGTCAAGCCCTTCAGTCTTGAAGAACTGCGCGCACGCATCCGCACGCTGCTGCGGCGCGGTGCCGCGCGACCGGAAGCCTGCATCGGCTTTGACTGGCTGCAACTGGACCTGTTGACACGTCGGGTGCGCTTTCACGGCAGCGACGTGGAGCTGACGGCGCGTGAGTTCGCGCTGCTGCGCGCGCTGCTGCAGTCACCGGGCGTGGTGCTGACACGCGCGCAACTGGAATCGGGCATCTATGGCTGGGGCGAGGAAGTCAGCAGCAATGCGGTGGAGTTCCTGATTCACGGTCTGCGGCGCAAGCTGGCGCCGGAGGTGATCGAGAATGTGCGGGGCGCCGGCTGGCGCATCGTGCCGCTGCCGGGTGCCGAACAATGAGCCTGCACCGGAAACTGTTGGTGGGCATTGCATTGGTGCTGTTGCTGATGGGCGGCATCGCAACGCTGATCGGCGGCTACAACGTGCGGCATGAAGCCGGAGAGATGCTGGACCAGAACCTGATCCAGGTTGCACAACTGGCGCTGAACGCTCCTGCAGGTGCATTGGAGCCGCCGCCCCTGTCCGGTCGGGCCCGACATGAACGGCGTGAATCCGAACTGGTTGCGACGCGCTGGAGTGGCAACGCCGTCACGAACCTGGCATCGCGCACAGTGCAGCTGCCACGCCCGATGCAATCCGGATTCGGCGATGCCAGCGCCGATGGCCGCGCCTGGAGAACCTATGCAGTGCAAACCGGCGATGGCTGGATGCTGGTGGCAGAGGCCGTCAAGGAACGCGACGACGTGGTGCGCGGTGCCATGCTGAGTGCAGTGCTGCCCATGTTGCTGGCATTGCCACTGATTGGCCTGATGATCGCACTGCTGATCCGCCATACGCTGGCGCCGGTGCACAGACTGGCGCAATCCATGGAACAGCGGCCACCACTCAGTACTGCGCCGCTGGCCGAGACCGGCCTGCCCCGTGAAATGCTGCCGGTGGTGGGCTCATTCAACCAGCTGCTGGCGCGGGTCAACACGGCCGTGGAACGCGAACGCGGTTTCATTACCGACGCCGCGCATGCGTTACGCACACCCATCACCGCAGTTCAGCTGCAGGCCGAGTCGCTGCGCGAGGCCCGCTCGCGCAGTGATTTCAGTCAACGCCTCGATGAGCTGATCGCCGGCATTGCTCGAGGTCATCATACGGTGGAACAGCTGCTGACGCTGGCGCGAGCCGAGCATGCCGGCAGCGGATCGACGCTGCTGCCGAGCCTGCTGCGTCTGCTGCCGGAACGCTGTGCGGCAGCGCTGGCTGCCCGGGCAATCACCCTGCAACTGGCGGTCACGGTTCCCGACCAGACCCACGTGGCACTGCACCCGCACGCACTGAACATCGTGCTCGACAACCTGCTCGACAATGCCATCCGCTACAGCCCGGCCGGAGGCGTGATAAGAGTCGTCGCTGGACTGAATGATTCGACGGTGCGGATCTCGGTACGCGACCAGGGGCCCGGCCTGCCGCAACAGGAACTGGAACGGGTGTTCGACCGCTTCTACCGCCCTGCCAACGACACCACCCACGGCACCGGACCATGCCCGAAGGGCACGCGCCGCCCTGAGCGAGCGAACCGCGACCGAGGCCGCGAACGGGCGCGCAGCGTCAACGGATCCTGATCTTCTTCGGATCGTACTTCGGCGCCGGAAATTTCAGCGGCAGGGATTCCAGCGTCTCCAGCAGGATCTGCGACACCGCCAGGTCGCGCAGCCACTTGTGGTCGGCCGGCACCACATACCACGGCGCCTGCCTGGTGCTGCACTTGCTCAGCATGTCTTCATAGGCGCGCTGGTACTGCTGCCACTGCGCGCGCTTGCGCAGGTCATCAGGGTCGAATTTCCACTGCTTGCGGGGTTCGTCGATGCGCTCCTGGAAGCGCCGCTTCTGTTCGTCGCGGCTGATCTGCAGGAAGATCTTGACGATGCGCGTGTTGCAGCCGGTCAGCAGCGCTTCAAACTGGTTGATCTGCTGATAACGCGCCTGCCAGACATTGCGCGGCGCCAGTTTGTCGACGCGCACCACCAGCACATCCTCGTAATGCGAGCGATTGAACACCGCTACCTCGCCATGCGCTGGCGCATGACGATGGATGCGCCACAGGTAGTCGTGCCGCAGCTCTTCCGGCGACGGCGCCTTGAAGGCCGTGACCGTGCAACCCTGCGGATTGAAGGCCGAAAATACATGACGGATGGTGCTGTCCTTGCCACCGCCGTCGATGGCCTGCAGCACCACCAGCAGCGCATACCGGCCATCGGCGTACATCCTGTACTGCAGCTCTTCCAGTCGTATCGCCAGCTGTGCGGTGATCATGCGCGCATCGGCCTCGTCCCAGCCGAAGGCGCGGTCGGCATCGCCATCGTGCAGCCGATAGCGGCGATTCGGCTTCACGCGCAGACGATCGGGCAGTCGTGTCAGTCCGGGCATGTCAGGCTCCCGGCACCTTGCGCGCGCGGCGCGCCGGCACCTGTTGCGTAAAGCAATGAATGTTGCCGCCGCCGAGCAGGATTTCACGCGCCGGCACGCCCACCACCTTGCGGCGCGGGTAGATGCGTTTCAAAGCCCGCAGCGCTTCGGCATCGGTGGCCTCATCCAGCAGCGGCATGATCACGGCGCCATTGGCCAGGTAGAAGTTCACATAGCTGCCGGCCAGCCGCTGGCCGGCGCGCAGTGTGCGGATGCCGGGGCGACGGGCAACACCGGCGGCTTCACGTCTGGTCATGTACAGCGGGCCGGGCGCAGGGAGCTTGTGCACCTTGAGGCGACGTCCCTGCGCATCGCGTGCATCCATCAATCGTTCATAGGCAGCGCGCGACACGCGATATTGCGCATCGCGCGGCTTGTCGCTCCAGGTCAGGCACACCTCGCCCGGCTTCACGAAGCAGGCCAGGTTGTCGATGTGACCCGAGGTCTCATCGGCCACCACACCTTCGCCCAGCCAGATGATGCAGCGAACGCCCAGATGACTCTTCAGCAGCGACTCGATGCGCGCACGCGTCAGTGACGGATTGCGGTTCGGATTCAGCAGGCATTGCTCGGTGACCAGCAGCGTGCCCTGCCCGTCCACATGAATGGCGCCACCTTCATTGACCATGGGCGCGCGGTAGCGCGGAGCCTTCTCCTGCTGCAGCACCTGCGCAGCGACGGCATCGTCCAGCCGGTGCGGCGTGTACAGCCCGCCCCAGGCGTTGAAGCGCCAGTCGATGCCGCGCAGCGCGCCGCGCCGGTTGACCACGAAGGTGGGGCCCACGTCGCGCATCCAGGCATCGTCGCTGGCCATGGGGACCAGCTGCACGCGCGGCAGCAGCGCCTCGCGCGCGAAGGCCAGCTGATGGCGCGATACGCCCACCGTCAAGGGCTCAAAGTTGGAGATCGCCGCAGCGAGCAACGCAAAGGCCTGCTGCACCGGACGCGCGCCATCGCGCCAGTTGTCGACGCGCTCCGGCCACAGCATCCAGCAGCCATCGTGCCGCTCGAACTCGGCCGGCATCCAGAAGCCATCCGCAGCGGGGGTGGCGGGCGCGCTCATCCGATTGTGGCCAGTGCCTGCTGCAGATCGGCCAGCAGGTCGTCCGGGTCTTCCAGCCCGATCGACAACCGCACCGTGCCCGGTCCCAGGCCCGCGATGCGCACCTGCTCCGGCGTCAGATCGCGGGTGCCCATCATCTGGGGCGGGATGATCAGCGACTCGGTGGACCCGACGCTGGCCGTAATGGCAAACAGCTGCAGTGCCTCGGTGAAACGCCGCGCCGCCTCCGCGCCACCGCGCAGATCGAAACTGACCACGCCACCGAACTGGCTCATCTGCGTACGCGCCAGCGCCGCGCGCGGCGCAGCGCCCAATCCCGGATAGTGCACGTCCTCCACCGCCGGTTGCGCGACGAGGAACTCGGCCACACGCTGTGCGCTGGCGCATTGCTCGCGATAACGCACGAAGTAGGTCTTGAGACCGCGCTGGATCAGGAAGGCCGCGTGCGGATCCAGCACGCCACCCAGCAGCGTGAAATCCGGCCGCAGTCGGGTAATCAGCTCCGCGCTGCCGATGGCCGCACCGCCCATAACGTCGCCGTGGCCAGCCGCGAATTTGGTCAGGCTGTGCAGGTACAGATCGACCTCGAACTGCCCATGCTGATGAAGCCCGGCGAAGGTGTTGTCCAGCAGCGTCAGCGTGCCATGCTCGCGCGCCAGCCGTGTCAGCGCCGCAATGTCGGCAATGCGGTTCAGCGGATTGGTGGGGCTCTCGAAAATCATCAGCCGCGTCGGTGTGTGCGCCAGCACCCCCTCCACGCCCGCCAGATCCTCGATGGACAGCAGCGTGTGCGTCACGCCGAACTTGGCCAGCAGCCGACGGATCAGCTGCCGCGTCGGACCATAGGTCTCGATGAAGCACAACACATGATCGCCCTGCTTGGTCAGCGACAGCAGCGCATTGGCAATGGCGCCCACGCCCGAAGCACAGACCACGCAGTCTTCGCGACCCTGCAGCTGCGCCAGCGTCAGCTCCAGTTGCCGCAGCGTGGGATTGGAGTTGCGCTGGTAGAAGAACCCCGGCCGCTCGCCACGCAGCATGCGCAGCGTCTCGTCGATGTTCTCGAACTCGAACTTGACGGTCTGGTGGATGGGCGCCACGACCGGCCGGTTGTCGGCCGGCACGGTTACTTCGGGCGGATGGTTGACCTGGGTGGGTGGTTTCACGTCGCCATTCTAACGGCGACGGCCCAAGGGCAGGCAAAATTGCCTGTGCAGACAAGATATTCCGGGTTGAGAGCGCGACGCTGTGGGAGCTACGCTGAGCCCCGCATGAACGCCCTGTATTCGTTGTACGATGCGCTCCTGAGCATTGACGTCCCCGCCGACAAGGCCAAGGCTGTCGTCAGCGCCATGGAGCAGGAAATGAGCAGCGTTCTGGCGACCAAGTCCGATCTGCAGAACACCCAGCTTCTGTTGCGGCAGGAACTGACGGTGGTACGTGATTCACTGAAGCAGGAGATCGCCACTGTGCGCGACTCCCTGAAGCAGGAAATTGCCGCCGTGCGCGACTCGCTGAAGCAGGAGATCGCCGCCGTACGTGATTCACTGAAACAGGAAATTACCGCAGTACGCGACTTGCTGAAGCAGGAAATTGACGGCAACCGCGTTCATCTGGAACAGAAGCTCGACTTGCTGCGCTCCTCCATGACCATCCGGCTCGGCTCGATGCTGTTTGTCGGCATGGGCATGCTGTTTGCCGCGTTGAAGCTGACCTGAATCGTCCCGGCGGCCCTCACTGCCGCAGCCGATAAGCCCGCGGCGACTTCCCGGTATTGCGTGCGAAGAACCGTGAAAAGTAAGCGGGATCCTCGAACCCGCAGCTCTCCGCGATCAGTGCGATATTCATGCTGGTATAGAGAAGGCTGCGTTTGGCCTCGAGCAGGCGGCGCGCATTCAACAGCGCGAGCGGCGAACTCCCCGTGGTCCGCACACAACCGAGCCGCAGCCTTTCCTGGCTGACACAGAGCCGTGAGGCGTATTCGGCGATGCTTACCGGCTTGCGATAGTTGTTCTCCACCAGCGCGCGGTAGCGCGCGACCAGGCTGGCATCGGAGCCACGTGCGGCGGCGAGGTCGGTTTCAACCTCCAGCTTCAATCGCAGCACGTTGACCAGAATGCCGACCAGCAAGGATTCGGCAGCCGGGCGCCGTGCGATGCGGCTGCCGCGGAATTCGGCGACCAGCGCCTCGAACTGCGGACTCACCGCGCCAGCGGCGGACAGCTGCAACGGCAGCACGGCGGCTTCGGCGAACACCGGTGCGAGCTCAGGGTGATCGCGCCCGAGCCGCCCGAGCAGCGCGCCGCTGGCCGTCACCACCCAGCCGTCGGTCCCCGGTCTGAAGTCGAAGCCATGCACACTGGCCAGCGGGACGGTAATCAGCGCGGGCGCGGCAAAATCACGCGTACTGCCCTCGACCTGAAACACACCGCCACCGCGCGCCACCATCAACAGATGAGCGAGGTCGCGGTGCGCGTGAGGACGGATGACCCAGTCGTGCAGCCGGCTGCGTTCCGCGATCGATTCGACGTGCAGGAAGCGCTCGTCGACGTCCTGGCTCGCTTCGCCGTACAGGAAATACTGGGGGATGCCGCGCGGCATCACGCTGCGTTTGGCTCGGATCACGCCTCTATCGTACCGCCAGCCGTCCCGGGTCGCTTGGGAAAAGTCCAAGAATTTCTGGCTTTTCTCCATCGTCCCGGCCTGCGCCGCAACGCATCCTGCTCCCGGCAACATGGGGTGAGGCGTGCGGACACAGGTCGCGATCATCGGCGCAGGACCGGCGGGACTGCTGCTCGGGCAACTGCTGCATCGGGCAGGCATCGACGCGGTCATCCTCGAGCAGCGCAGCCGCGAGTACGTGCTCGGTCGCATCCGCGCCGGCGTGCTGGAGCCGGGCACGGTCGAGGTGCTCGATTACGCTGGCGTATCGAAGCGGCTGCACTCGGACGGGCTGACGCACGACGGCATCGAGATCGGCTTCGAGGGGCGGCGCCATCGCATCGATTTCAAGGATCTGATCGGCAGCAGCGTGACGGTCTACGGACAGACCGAAATCACGCGCGACCTGATGGAAGCCCGCGCGGCAGGCGGGGCCGTCAGTCTCTACGAGGTGCACGACGTTGCCGTGCACGACATCGCCAGCCATTCCCCGAAGGTCTCATTCGTGCGCAATGGCGTCGCCGACACCATCGAATGCGACTTCATCGCCGGTTGCGACGGCTTTCATGGCGTGAGCCGGCCGAGCATCCCGGCCGGCGCGCTCACACTTCATGAGCGCACCTATCCCTTCGGATGGCTCGGTGTTCTGGCCGATGTGCCACCGTCCTGGCCGGAGCTCATCTATGCCAACTCCGACCGGGGCTTCGCGCTTGCCAGCATGCGCTCACCGACGCGCGTGCGTTGCTACGTGCAATGTCCGTTGCAGGATCGCATCGAGGAGTGGAGCGACGGGCGTTTCTGGGACGAGTTCAGGCGCCGGATCGGCGGGGACGTCGCCGAGCGCATGATCACCGGGCCGTCGATCGAGAAAGGCATTGCGCCGCTGCGCAGCTTCGTGGCCGAGCCGATGCAGTTCGGAAATCTGTTTCTGGCTGGCGACGCAGCGCACATCGTGCCGCCCACCGGCGCCAAAGGCCTCAATCTCGCGGCCAGCGACGTGTGGTACCTGTACCAGGGACTGCGGGAATTCTATCGCGAGCGCTCACGGGCGGGACTCGATCGTTACTCGCAGCGCTGCCTCGGACGCGTATGGAAAGCAGCGCGCTTCTCCTGGTGGATGACGACGCAGCTGCATCGTTTCCCCGGCACCGACGCGTTTCACGACAAGATCCAGGCGGCCGAACTCGACTATCTGTTCAGCTCGCGCGCGGCGCAGTGCTCGCTGGCCGAGAACTACGTCGGTCTGCCGCTCGACCCGCGCTCGTAGATCAGCGCTTCGGTAGCGTAGAGGAAGAACGATTGCGCCGGACGGTAGAAGGCCGTCTTCGGGTTGGCGTTGATCTCCAGCAGCACGCGTTCGTAGGCGCGGAACGCACCCACGGTCGCCACATTGTCGAACCACAGACTGGCCACGCCTTCATAGACCACATCGAGCCCGCCGAAGTACTTGAGCACGGGGTTGAAGTCGGGAAGCAGGCGGCTGTGGACGCAGCGGCGCACTGCAGCGGCGGCCTCCGGCGCACGTTCCAGTGCCAATGCATGAGCCTTCGCCCAGCGCTCGAAGAACTCCGGCAGCGCCAGGCCTTCGGCGGCCCGCACGAAGTGCAGCGTCTTCGCGCCGCGGCCATTTCCCGGCTGCGCAACGGACTGCTCCACCTCGGTGGCGATCAGACTCAGGGCCACGGGCCTGTCGCTGAAGTTGGCGCCATCGGGCCCGGCCTTGGTACGCACGTGCTCGTGCTGGTTGGTGGTCTGCATGTCCTGCGGACTGTCCCAGTAGAGCTCGGTTACCGAGTCACGCGAGACGACCATGGAGTGCGAGGCCTCGGCCGCAGTGCCGAAAGCGGAATCGAAGACGTGGTTCTGCACGTAGCGCCGCAACGTCACCGGGTTCTGGGTAGCGATGGCGCCATGGACGTGCTGGATATAGGCCAGGTACTCGGCATGCGTCATGCCCGGCTTGCGGCAGATCGCCGCCATCATCTTGATCATCCGGGTACTCCCTCGCGTCACGCCGCTGGCGCGACGATATCACATGGCGCCTCCGGATTGACGGACACAGGCGAGCCGCTACAGTGGTCTCTTCAACAGGCGGAGTAGACGGTCATGACAGGAATCGCGCGGCGCGTCACGGTGGGCTATTGACTACCGCCCAAGGCGGCTGGTCGCTGCTGCGCCAGCATGATTTCCGGTCTTTTCTTCTGGCGCGCCTGTGCAGCAATGTCGGGGCGCAGATGCAGACCGTCGCGGTTGGCTGGCAAGTTTACAGCGTCACCCGCGATCCGCTCGACCTGGGACTGATCGGGCTGTCGCAATTCCTGCCGTTCGTGGTGCTGATCCTGCCCGCGGGCCACATTGCGGACACGCGTGACCGGCGCCGGATCCTGATGGCCTGCCATGCCGCGCATACGCTGTGCGCACTGGTTTTTCTTGTGCTGGCGCTGCGCGGCCTGGCCTCACCATGGCCGGTGTTCATCACGATGTCGGTGCTGGGAATCGCGCGCGCGTTTGCGATGCCGGCCGGCCAGGCCTTGTTGCCGAATCTGGTGACGCGCGAGCAATTCAGGGGCGCGGTCGCGGTGAACAGCTCGGTATTCCAGGCCTCGACCATCGCCGGCCCCACACTGGGCGGCCTGCTGTTTCTGGCGGGCGCGCCGCTGACTTATGCCGTGGTCGCCGTGCTCGCGCTGGCGTCGCTGCTGTTCGTGTCGCGCATCCGTGGCGGGGGCCGGGTATCGGCGGTGAGCGATCCCACTACGCTCAGAGAGTTGCTGTCCGGACTGCGGTTCGTCTGGCACAAACACACGGTGCTGGGCGCCATATCGCTCGACCTGTTTGCCGTGCTGTTCGGCGGCGCAACGGCGTTGTTGCCGGTGTATGCCAGGGATTTTCTGCACGTAGGGCCTACCGGACTCGGCTTGTTGCGCACCGCGCCGGGTGTGGGCGCCGTGCTGTGCGCGCTTGCACTCGGCGTAAAACCGATCAGCCGGTATTTCGGGCGCTGGATGTTCGGCGGCGTGGCCATGTTCGGCGTTGCCATCATCGTGTTCGGATTGTCCCGCAGCATGCTGCTGAGCCTGACGGCGCTGGTCCTGCTGGGCGCCGGCGACATGGTGAGCGTCTACATCCGTCACCTGCTGGTGCAACTGGAAACGCCGGACAGCATTCGCGGACGCGTCAGCGCCGTAAGCGCCGTGTTCATCGGCGCCTCCAACGAGCTGGGCGAATTCGAATCGGGTGTCGCCGCGAGCTGGCTCGGCACCGTGCGCGCGGTGGTGTTCGGCGGCGTCGCCACCCTCGCGGTCACCGCGATATGGGCGAAATGCTTTCCTGCGCTGTGGTCCATGGACCGTTTGCCGGCATCCGCACACGAAGATCGCAAGCCGGCATAGCCTCAGGAACTGCCGGCGCCATTGCGATGCAGGGACCTTTCAATTCTACGGTCAGGCACCAGCCACAGCAGGGCCACCGCCACATACAGCGCCTGCCCCACCCATGTCCAAAGGAAAGTGGAGATGATGCCCAGCACGTACACAAACGGCGAAAGCTTGCCCTTCCAGTCGCCGCCAGCAGCACACCGCCATAGAGCGCGGAAGGGATAGCGGCGAAGTGATTCTCGCCCATCCAGCCGGTGACGAACGGAAACAGCGACAGCCAGAACAGCAGATGCAGGTTGGCCCACAGAACGCCTCCCGTTACACGTGTGACGGTGTGCAGCATGTGGTGATGATTGTTCCAGTAGATCCCGAGGTAAACGAAGCTGAGCACGTAGCTCATGAACACTGGAACCAGCGGCGCCAGCGTTTCCAGGCTGTCGCCGTGCGGAACCTTCATCTCCAGCACCATGATGGTGATGATGATCGCGAGGACGCCGTCACTGAATGCTTCAAGCCTGCTCTTGCCCATTTCGCCCTCGATCAGCGCAGATGTGAGGGGCCTCAACCGCCGAAGTATCTTGACCAAGCGCCGCGGATTTCATCGGCGCCGCCCTGAATCAGGGGCTGTGCGGTTCGAAATTCTGCGCCAATACCACCTGCGGCTCAAGCCGGAACCTGATCTCAAACTGAACCGACTGCTCCACTGACTATAGAAGCGCAGATTCCAATCGAATCTTCCTTGCCGCCCAATCCGGGAGCACCTGGCTGAGCGCCGCAAAGAACCTCGCATCATGATTCCTGAACTTGAAATGACAGAGCTCGTGAGTCACGACATATTCAATGCAGGATCGAGGCGCCTTGATCAACTTCACGTTCAAGGTCATTGCGCCGGAACGCGATAAACTGCCCCAGCGAGAACTCATTCTGCGAACGATGAGTCGCGGACACGGCAGATCATCAAACCTGGCGAGGCAGGATTCCACGACCTCCGCGAACACCATCTGGGCGCGGGCACGATACCAGCGCTCCAGCAACACGCGCGCACGCTCACGATCCGCAAGGTTGGGCAGGCTGACAAAAAGCTGGCCTCGCGCAAGCCTGATCATCGGATTGCCCCCCGGTACAAGCTTCAGCCTGTACCGCCGGCCGAGGTAGAGATGCGATTCACCGTTCACGTATTGCCGTTCCGGAGTACGGGGCCGATAGCCTTCAAACTCAGCCAACTGACGGCTGATCCAGCCGGCGCGCTTCTGCACCCTCTCGGCGACCAGGTGTTCGGGGCAACCCTTCGGTGCCCTTATCACCACACGATTGTCGGGATGCACCTCTATCGCCAACGTCCTGCGGGAGGCGAGGAAGAGCACCTCGTAGCGGATCGTCTCACTCCCCCAGTTCAGGATGCCGACCACGACCTACTCCGTCATCCGGTGGCGGGCCAGCTGCATCGTTCGGGCGATGATGTCGTCCATTTCGTCGGTGGTCAGCGCAATGCCACGCGCACCCTTCACCTGGTCATAGAGATAGTCATCGATGTCATTCATCGTGCGGCGCTGCGCGTCGAGATCGTCCCAATAGCCCACCTTGCGGTTACGCCGGAAGATGCTCCACACGGCACTGGCGGCTTCGGCGGAAGCTTGCCTCGCCTGCGCAGGGTCGAATAAATGCGTTGCAATGAAAGGACTCAACAGGCCATACACTGCGGCTGCATCGGCGTCTCCGGCCAGCGAGGGCGGCAGATCGTCACCCCTGCGCGAGACCACCGCATCGCGGATCTCGGTCACGCGCCGCAGATACTCCAGATCGGAGATCCGGTTCGCGCGGTAGTCATCGATCGCCTGCTGGATGAGCTTTGAGAACTTCTCGTAGAACGCCGGATCCTTTTCCATCCGCTCGCTGATCGCCCGCTTGGTGGCATGGGCAATCATGTCGGCCTTGGCGCCCAGATTCCTGTCACTTCCAGCGCCCTGCTCTTCCACTACTTTCTGGAAGGCAGCGTCATCAAAAATGTTCACCGGCGTGTTGAGTTGCACCACCTCGGAGGCCGAGATATGCGTATCGAGCAACTTCTGGATACGGGGCTCGAAGTCGCGGTAGTCCACGGCTTCGGCGTAGCGCCGCTTCACGGCGGCCTTCAGATTGACGAAGCGCTTCAGATCGTTGCGGTAGGTGCGCTGCTTCGGTTCCGGTGTCTCGGTGATGAAGCGCTCGCTGGACAGTGCAATCGCCAGCGTCTTCGCATAAGTCGTCAGTCGCTCGTAGAAGCCGGCCCGAATCTTTTCGTCGGCCAACAGCAGTTCAAAGGCTTCTTCATCCTGCCGGTTCTTCACGGCCTTGAAGAGATCCCAGAGATCGGCATGGCGCTGGGGAAGGGCCCTGATCTCTTCGTTGATCGAGGTCAGCGCGCCCTTGAGGTCGGCCACATCGAAGCCGTCAAGGGCGCTGTAAGTGGTCAGCGCCTGATCCAGCTCGCCGAGCACACCCACGTAGTCGATGATGTAGCCGAATTCCTTGATCCTGCTGCCGGATTCGTCCTCGTAGAGGCGATTGACTCGCGCGATGGCCTGCAGCAGGGAGTGGTCCTTCAGCCGGCGGGCGAGATACAGCACCGTGTTGCGTGGCGCATCGAAGCCGGTCAGCAGCTTGTCGACGACGATCAGGATCTCCGGTTCGTCGCCGTTTTTGAAGGCATTGACGATGTTCTTGTTGTAGTCGTCCTCGGACCCATACCGCTTCATCATGCGCTGCCAGAAGGCCACCACCGCATCGGAAGATTCCTCTGCATCGACCTCATCGAAACCCTCGCGCTCGTCGGGCGGCGAGATGATCACCTCGCTGCTGACCGCGCCAAGTTCGTCCAGAAATGCCTTGTAGCGCAGCGCCGCCGCCTTGTTGGGTGCCACCAGCTGCGCCTTGAAGCCGGTGCCCTGCCAGTTCTGTCGGTAATGCTCGCTGATGTCGAAAGCGCGCATGTAGATCACCTGCTCGGCCTTGTTCAGCATCTCGGCGCGGGCATACTTCCTTTTCAGGTCGGCCTTCTGCTCGAGGGTCAGGCCCTGGGTGTGGCGCTCGAACCAGGTGTCAATGGCAGTCTGGTTCTGCTCCAGCTCCACCATGCGTCCCTCGTAGAGCAGCGGCACGATGGCACCATCGGCCACGGCCTGATCGATGGCATAGGTGTGGATCACGCCACCGAACCTGGCAACGTCGCTCTTCTCGCGCGTCAGCAGCGGCGTGCCCGTGAAACCGATGTAGCAGGCATTGGGAAACATCTGGCGCATCCGGGCCGAATAGCTGCCCAGCTGGGTGCGCTGGGTCTCATCCACCAGCACGAAGATGTCGGAAGAATCGTCGCTGTACTTCCTGTGGGCCAGTGCCTTGTCGAACTTGTGCACCAGCGTGGTGACGATGTGCGCCTTGCCGTCGGACATCAGCTCCAGCAGATGGCGTCCGCTTTCGGCCCGGTCGGGCGACAGGCCGCAGGCAGCAAAGGTGTTGCCGAGCTGCTTGTCCAGGTCCACCCGATCGGTGACCAGCACGATGCGCGGGTTGCGGATCGAGGGCTCCAACGCCAGGGCCCTGGCCAGCATCACCATGGTCAGCGACTTGCCGGACCCCTGCGTGTGCCAGATGATGCCGCCGCGACGTCGGCCGCTGCCGTCCTTCTGCCGGACCCGCGCCAGCACCTCGCGGATGGCGAACACCTGTTGATAGCGCGCGATCTTGCGCAGGCCGCCGTCGAACACGGTGAACGCCCAGGCCATCTCCAGCAGACGTTCCGGCCGGCACAGCGCATAAAGCGCCCGGTCCTGTTCCGTCACCTGCCGGTCCACCAGATAGGGCGCCGGGTCTTCGCGCACGCCCAGCTCGGCGAATGCCAGATCAAACAGCGAAGCCTTCACCGATTCCGGCAGCGGACGCTGCAGCAACGGGATCAGTTCGGCATCGGCGATCTCCTCCTTCCACTTCGACCAGAACTTGGCCGGCGTGCCGGTGGTGGCGTAGCGCGCCTCATTCTTGTTCAGCGCCAACATCATCTGCGCGTAGGTGAACAGGCGCGGGATGTACTCGTCGCGCTGGTTGCGGATGGTCTGCGAGATGGCCTGGCCCACGTCGAGTTTCGGCGATTTGCATTCGATCACGACAAAGGGAATGCCGTTGACGAACAGCACGATGTCCGGTCGGCAGGTGTCCGCACTGCGCGTGCGCTCGACCGGGAACTCCGCGGACACGTGATAGAGGTTGTTGGCCGGGTTGCGCCAGTCCACATAGTTTAGGGTGAAGCTCTTGAGATCACTTTCAACGGATTGCTCCAGCGCCACACCCAGCGTCAGCAGGTCGTACACGGCTTCATTGGTCTTCAGCAAGCCATCGTACTTGACGTTCTTCAGCCGCTGGATGGCGCTCTGGATGTTCTCCTCGCTAAAGAGGTAGCTGCCGCCCTTGTGCTGGATGCGATTCAGCTTCTTCAATTGCTCGCGAAGGATTTCTTCGAGCAACACATTACCGGTCCTGCCGCCACGGGCTGCCTGCGCTTCGGCTGGCGTCAGGTACCGGTAGCCCAGATTGATCAGCACCTGCAGGGCCGGGAGATGGGAGAGGTATTTTTCGTCGAAGCGGAAGCTGTCCATCACACGCTCTCCTGTTCCGGCAGCGGCAGCCGCCACTGGCCAGTCAGCAGCTTCTGCATCAGGCCGCGTTTCTGGGTCTTGAGCCCATCTGTGAATTTTCGAAGCAGACCGATTTCACCCTCAGCCTCATCGAGCACAGCAGCGATAGCCTTCTGCTCGTCGACCGTCGGAAACGGCAGCTTGATCGAGCAAAAGTCCTGAAAGCTGATTTGCTTGCCGTCGCGGATGCCGATGACAGCAACTGAAAGGCGCTTGATGAAGTCGGCCGATTTGAAGTAGTGACGGAAAAACCGGCCATCGATCTCGATCACCTCTCTCAATACCGTGTAGGCAGGGCTGACTAGACCACGATAGTTCGAGTGCTCCAATCCACCCTGAAACGAACGCAAGCTAATCACGAAACTTCCCGGCTCGACGAGCTTGAAGGATCCCGTTTCACCCGACGGCATGGTGACCCGGCCTTCCAGCATGTCTCTGGGGATGACCCCTCGCTCTTGTGTTACCGAGAGCAGCGGCTCGTTTAGGTGACCCTTACGAGACGTGTTCTCGAAAACTTCGTCCGCGCGCCGTAGTCCCCACCGTGTCGAGAAGCCATTCAGTCGTTTACGTGAGGTGAGTAGGAGGTGCGAGGTGGCCGCGAAGTGCCGCTCCTTCGCCGCGATCAGTTGCTCGGCTTTCTGGATGGCGGTGTCCCATCCAACTAGGATTTCAGCGATCCTCTCTTGCTCTGGAAGCGACGGGAGGAGCATGCGCAGTTCGCGAATCAATCCAGCATTCAGGTTCTGCTGCCCACTGCTGTTGCTCGCGTTGCGAATCTCTTCGTAGCGAAACAAAAGCTGTTGATAGACGTATCTGCTATTGGCCTCATCGCTCAAGATGATCGCCGCACAGTTCTGGTTGATTGCGGCAGCAGTGGCGAGGACTGCAACCTGCCCCCGAGTCTTCCCTTGACCAACCATGGCCATCAGGATTGACCCAGCCGGGATCAGTTTCGCGGACGAGCTCTTGAGGCCGGCTTCTGTGATCTTTTCGTCGATGTCCTCTGGGCCAATCTCGCAGTTCTGAACGAGAGTCGTCTTGACCCAAGGGACTGTGCCTCCCCAGTAGGCGGGGTTCTCGCGATCCGGCGTACCGCCCGATGTGATCTTGGCGATGCTTCCCAAGGTAACGGTGCGGGTAGTCACTTCTTCTTCCCCTGTCCCTTGCCTTCCAGTTGCCGTTCGGCGTTCTCCAGCGCCTCCATATCCTCGGCATCCGCCGCCAACCGCGTTACATCGCGCCTCGCGGTGTCGAAGCTCTCGTAACGCTCCAGCACCAGCTTCTCCGCCACGTCGGCGCGCAACTTGCCGGCGTGGGTCAGCACCTCGCGTTCATTGAACTGCAGGAAGGCATCGAGCTTGTCTTCCCAGTCGCGCATGGTCAGGGTGCGGCGGCGTTGGGCCTGGTCCTCGGCATAGTCGAGGTACATGACGACGATGCGATCGAGGGACTCAATCTCATCCTTGCTCAGATAATTCTTGGCGATAGTGACGTCCTGCTTGCGCACCCGGCCGCCCTGCCAGGTGGTCAGGCCCATGTTAGGCAATGCGGGGTCGGCGCGACCGGCGATGAGTTCAGGCGCGGTGTGACCAGTGACGGCCCACAACATCTTGTTCTGCACTTTCTTGAAGAACAGCTGCGCCGCCTCGGACTTGCCGTCGTAGTCCACGGCCGTGGCGTAGATGTCGCGGATCTTCTGGTAGAAGCGCTTCTCCGAGGCACGGATGTCGCGGATGCGCGCCAGCAGCTCGTCGAAGTAGTCCCAGCCGCCGGGCTCCTTGAGCCGGGCGTCGTCGAGCACGAAGCCCTTCACCAGGTATTCGCGCAGGTGGGTGGTGGCCCACCGCCGGAACTGGGTGCCGCGCGGAGAGCGTACCCGGTAGCCCACCGCCAGAATCATCTCCAGGCTGTAAGCCTTTGTTTTGTAGTTCTTTCCGTCGGCGGCAGTTGTCAAGTATTCCTTGACAACTGCCGGCGTCAGCTCGTCTTCAGCCAGGACATTCCTGATGTGCAGGCTGACGTTCTGCTTGGACGTGCCAAAGAGCGTGGCCATCTCGAGCTGGGTGAGCCACACGGTGCCTTCCTCAGCACGGAGCTGGACGGCGGCGTGACCGTCGTCCGTGGTGTAGAGGATCAGCTCGCCGCTGGTCACAGGCCCAGCTCCTTCAGGTATTGCTTCATCTTCGCGCGCACCTCGACCAACTCGGCCTCGAGCCGCTCGATCTCCTGCTCCACCGCGGCGACGTCGATCTCCTGCTCTTCCTCGAAGGTGTCGACGTAGCGCGGGATGTTGAGGTTGAAGTCGTTGTCGGCGACCTCCTGGAGGCTGGCGACGTGGGCGTACTTGTCCACCGGCTGCCGGGCGCGGAAGGTGGCGAGCACCTTGGCCATGTGCGTATCGAGCAGGGCGTTCTGGTTCTTGCCGGACTGGTAGTCGCGGCTGGCGTCGATGAACAGCACGTCGCGGCAATCCTCGCGCGTACCGCTCTTCTCGCGCGCGCGGTCGAACACCAGGATGGCCACCGGAATGGACGTGGTGGGAAACAGGTTGCCCGGCAGACCGATCACGGCATCGAGCAGGTTCTCCTCGATCAGCGCGCGACGGATGCGGCCTTCGGCGCCACCGCGGAACAGCACGCCATGGGGCACCACCACGGCTACGCGGCCTTCCTGCGGCAGCGCGGTCTCAATCATGTGGGTGATGAAGGCGTAGTCACCCTTGGACTTCGGCGGCAGACCGCGCCAGAAGCGGTTGTAGCGATCGGCCTCGAGCTCCTTGCCGCCCCACTTGTCGAGGCTGAACGGCGGATTGGCCACCACCACGTTGAAACGCATCAGGCGGTCGGCCTCCACCAGCGCCGGACTGTTGAGCGTGTCGCCCCACTCGATGCGGGCGGCGTCCTTGCCATGCAGGAACATGTTCATGCGCGCCAGCGCCCAGGTGCTGCCGTTGACCTCCTGTCCGAACAGCGCGAAGTTGCAGCTGCCCTGCTGCACCACCAACTGCGCGGCTTCGATCAGCAGGCCGCCGGCACCGCAAGTGGGATCGCAGATGCGGTCGCCGGGCATGGGCGCGGCCAGTTGCGCGAGCAACTTGGAGACCTGCTTGGGCGTATAGAACTCGCCCGCCTTCTTGCCGGCGTCAGAGGCAAAGCGTTCGATTAAATAGATGTAGGTGTCACCGATCACATCCTCGGAGACGCGCGAAGGCCGCAGATCCAGCTTGGCGAAATCGCCCAGCAGCGTTTCCAGCCGCCGATTGCGGTCCTTGGTCTTGCCGAGATTGGCCTCTGAGTTGAAGTCGATGTTGCGGAACACGCCTTCGAGCTTGGCCTTGTTGGCCTCCTCGATGTGATCGAGCACGATGTTGATCAGCTCGCCGAGATTGGCCGCCTTGCGCCGCTCGTACAGCGAATGGAAATCCGCGAGAAAACGCTCGGTGACCTTGCCGGTCTTCTCGTCCTTGAACTCGACATAGGGCAGTAGAAAGCGCTCGCGTTCCAGCTTGCGGCGGATGCGCTCTTCGTTGTCGCCGTACTCCTTGCGGTATTCGGCGTAGTGGTCGGCCCACAGGTCGCTGATGTACTTCAGGAACAGCATCACCAGGATGTAGTCCTTGTACTGCGCCGGATCGACGACGCCACGAAAGGTATCGCAGGCGGCCCACGCGGTGTTGTTGACGTCCTGTTGAGAGAGCTGATCGGTCATGGTGTGTTCTCGCGGGCAGTTTTCATCAGTAGGTCGTATGTCAGGCGATGACGCAGCGTGGCGATGCGCGTCTGGAGGAATTGCTCTTTTCCGGCAAGAGCTGCGGCCTGGACAATGCGTTGCTGAACGGCCAGTGCGGGCAAGGGAACATCCAGCGATCGCAGCGCTTCTGCACTGATCATCCGCACCGAAGTGCCTTCCGACAGCGCGGCAAACTGGGCCTGCACGGCCGGTGAGTTGATGTACCAGCATAGATATTCGGGAAGCGCGCCGTGCGGCCGGATCAGCAGCATCGGCGCCGCCAGCACGGCAGCACCGATGTCGACCTGCACCTGCGCGGCGCCGTTACTGCGGCCGCGCGAACGGAACAACACATCGCCCACGCGCAGCAGGTGGCGTGGCTGGGCCCTCGGCAACACCACACGAACGGCATTGTCGGCATGCAGCAGATTGGCATCGTCGATGTCCTTCATCTGGATCACCGCGATATCGCCCATCGGATCTGGCTCCAGGCGGGAGCGGAAGGGGTAGCCCATCCTTATTTCTGCTAGCTCGCCCAAGATCATGCGCAGGAACGCCGTTACGACATTTGTCGATTGTAGGCAGAATATCCGGCACGCGGATGCGTGTCAATTGTCGTAACGAGATTTCTACAACTTATTTTGCGTTTGCCCAGCGCATGACCCTCCCCGCCGCCTCCCGCAACGTCTCATCCCGCTTGGCAAAGCAGAATCTCAGCAACCGCATCGAGGGCGGCTCGCGATAGAACGGCGACAGTGGAATGCCCGCCACGCCCGCCTCGTTCAGCAAACGCTCTGCAAACGCCACATCCGCCTCATCGCTGAAGGATGAATAGTCGGCCAGCAGGAAGTACGAACCCGCCGCCGGCAGCACCCTGAACCCCACTTCGCCCAGCAACGAGCCCAATAGATCGCGCTTGCGCTGGAAGAAGGCAGCCAGATCAGCGCCGCAATCCGGCCTCTCCGCCAGATAGCCGGCGATGGCATGCTGGAACGGCGTGGCGATGGTGAAGGTGTTGAACTGATGCACCTTGCGCAGCTCGGTGGTCAGAGCCGGCGGCGCCACCGCATAACCCACGCGCAGGCCGGTGGCATGCAGCGTCTTGCCGAACGAAAACACCGCCACCGAGCGCGCGCGCAGTTCGGCGTGGGCCAGCGCGCTGGCATGCGCACGGCCATACACCATGTGCTCATACACCTCATCCGACAGCACACGGCAATCTCGATCGCGCAGCAATCCCGCCAAAGCATCGAGATCACCCGTCGACAGGCAGCTGCAGGCCGGATTCTGCGGCGAGTTGATGATGACCAGCCGCGTGGCCGGCGTCAGCGCGGCGCGCACGCGATCCCAGTCAGGCAGGAAGGTCGGCGGTTGCAACGGAATGCGGATGCAGCGAGCGCCGGCCAACCGCACCGCCGGTTCATAGCTGTCGTAGGCCGGGTCGAAGATGATGACCTCATCACCCGCACCCACCAGCGCCTGCACCGCAGAGAAGATGGCCTCAGTGGCACCCAGCGTCACCGTGATCTCGGACTCCACATCCACCGCGATGCCGTAACTGCGCGCCAATTTGGCGGCGATACGCTCACGCAGCGCCGGCAGACCCGGCATCGGTGCGTACTGGTTGTGTCCGGCCAGCATGGCCTCGTGCACCAGCGCCGCAAGACGCGGATCGATGTCGTAGTCAGGGAAACCCTGGCCGAGATTGACCGCGCCCAGCTCTGCCGCACGCCGCGAAATCACCGTGAAAATCGTCGTACCGACGTCAGGTAACTTGCTGCGCATCGCGCTGCCTCGCCTTCTCCTGTCGCGACATCATCACGCCGGCGGCAATCACGAAGACGGTTACCGCCAGCACCATCAGCGTGGCCAGCGCATTGATCTCGGGCGTCACGCCCAACCGCACCTTGGAGAAAATCATCATCGGCAGCGTGTTGGTGGACGGGCCGGCGGTGAAGCTGGCGATGACCAGATCATCCAGCGACAGCGTGAAGGCCAGCAGCCAGCCCGAAGCCAGCGCCGGTGCGATGATGGGCAGCGTGATGACGAAAAACACCTTGGCCGGGCGCGCGCCCAGATCCATGGCCGCCTCTTCCAGCGACTCATCCATCGTTGACAGCCGCGACTGCACCACCACCGCCACGTAGGAAAGCGTCAGCGTGATGTGCGCAATGACAATGGTGCTGAAGCCGCGCTGATCCGGCACGAAGGGCAATGGCGCGAAGGCCACGAACAGCAGCAGCAACGACAGCCCGGTGATGACTTCAGGCATCACCAGCGGCGCGGTGACCATGCCCGACAGCAGCGTGCGGCCGCGGAAGCGGCCGAAGCGCGCCAGCGCCAGGCCGGCCAGCGTGCCCACCACCACGGCGCCGCAGGCGGTGACGAAGGCAATGCGCAGGCTCAGCCACAGACCCGACAGCAATTGCCGGTCATTGAACAACACGCCATACCACTTCATCGAAAAACCACCCCACACCGTCACCAACCGCGACTCGTTGAACGAGAACAGCACCATCGACAGGATGGGGATGTAGAGGAAGGCAAAGCCCAGCACCAGCGCCGTCAGCAGGAAAAAGGAGCGGTTCTGCTTCATCGCCGCTCTCCGCCCGACATTTCCTGCACCTGGTAGCGCTGGAACACGATGATGGGAATCACCAGCAGCAACAGCAGCGCGACGGCCACGGCGCTGGCCACCGGCCAGTCGCGGTTGCTGAAGAACTCATCCCACAGCACGCGGCCAATCATCAGCGAATTGCTGCCGCCCAGCAGCCGCGGAATCACGAACTCGCCGATGGCCGGAATGAACACCAGCATGGAGCCGGCAATGACGCCGGGCTTCGACAAGGGCAGTGTGATCTGCAGAAAGGCCTTGAACGGCCTGCTGCCCAGATCGGCCGCGGCCTCCAGCAGCGTGTGATCGTGCTTCTCGAGATTGGAATACAGCGGCAGGATCATGAACGGCAGATAGGAATAGACGATGCCCACGTACATGGCGAAATCGGTCTGCAGCATGACGATGGGCTCATCGATGATGCCAAGGGCCATCAGCGCATTGTTGATGACGCCGTTGTTGCGCAGCAGGCCGATCCAGGCATAGACGCGCAGCAGGAACGAGGTCCAGAACGGCAGGATCACCAGCAGCAGCAGGATGTTGCGCCAGTTCGGCGCTGCGCGCGCAATGCCGTAGGCCATCGGATAGCCGATCAACAGGCACAACACGGTGGACACCGCCGCCACCTTCAACGAACTGAGGAAGGCCTGCAGATACAACGAGTCCTGGAAAAGGTAGGCGTAGTTGCTGGCGTGGAGCCGCAGCTGCAGGTACTGCCCTTCCACCCACTCGAACATCGGCGTATACGGCGGCACCGCCAGCTGCGTGTCGGCAAAGCTGATCTTCAGCACGATCAGGAAGGGCACCAGGAAGAACAGCAGCAGCCACAGCCCGGGCACCGCCACCACCACGCTGCGGCCGCTGAAGCCGGCGCGCCGCAGCAGGCCGCTGGACCAGCGATACGGCGACAGCTGCGTCATTGCGTGACCACCACGCAGCTGGACTCATGCCAGCTGACGAACACGCGCTCCTCCCAGGTAAGCCGGTCATCGGCATGGCGATAGGTGTTGGGCTGCGTGATGCGCACGGTCTTGCCCGAATCGAGCTTGACCAGGAACACCGACATGTCGCCCATGTAGGCAATTTCCTTGATGGCGCCCGGCGCCAGATTGTGCCGGGAAGCGGGCTTCTCGCGCGTGATCTGCAGCTTCTCGGGCCGCACCGCGGCCCACACCTGCGCACCGGGTGCGGCGCTGATGCCATGGCCCACGTAGATGGTGCCGCCCAGCTCCGGCGATTCGATCAGCACATGATCGGGCTCGTCCTCGAGCAACCGCCCCTCGAACAGATTGACGTTGCCGATGAAATCGGCGACGAAGCGCGTACCCGGAAATTCGTAGATCTCGTGCGGCGTGCCCACCTGCGCAATGCGGCCGTGATTCATCACACCGATGCGCGTGGCCAGCGTCATGGCCTCTTCCTGGTCGTGCGTGACGATCACGAAGGTGACACCCAGCTGCTCCTGAATGCTGACCAGCTCGAACTGCGTCTGCTCGCGCAGCTTCTTGTCCAGCGCGCCCAGCGGCTCGTCCAGCAGCAGGAGCTTCGGCTTCTTGATCAGCGCGCGCGCCAGCGCCACGCGCTGCCGCTGGCCGCCGGACAGCTGGTGCGGTTTGCGGTGCGCGAAGTCCGCAAGCTTGACGATGCCCAGCATCTCGGCCACGCGCGTGGTGATCTCGGGCCTGGCCACGCCCTCCTGCTTCAAACCGAAAGCCACGTTCTGCTCCACCGTCATGTGCGGGAACAGCGCGTAGGACTGGAACATCATGTTCACCGGCCGCTCGTAGGGCGGCACGCCGGCCATGTCCGCGCCGTCGATGAAGATGCGGCCGGAGGTGGGCGGCTCGAAGCCGGCCAGCATGCGCAGCAACGTGGTCTTGCCGCAGCCGGAACCGCCCAGCAGACAGAAGATCTCGCCGCGGAAAATATCCAGCGAGACATTATCGACGGCTACGAAGTCACCGAATTTCCTGGTGACCTGCTCGATGCGTACGTAGGGCGGGCCCGCCACGGCCAGCCGCTCAGCGGCCGGTGGTGAAGCGGGTCCAGAGCCGCGTCATCGTGCGTGTGGTTTCCTCGGTGTCGGCCAGATCCGGCGTCAGCTTGGCCTTCACTTCGGCCGGTGGGTACACACCCGGATCTTCCAGCACATCCTTGTTGACCAGCTGGGAGGCCGCGGCATTGCCGTTGGCATAGTTGACGGTGTTGGTCACCGCGGCAATCACCTCGGGCTTGAGCATGTAGTTGATGAAGGCATGCGCATTCTTCGGATGCGGCGCGTCCTTCGGAATCAGATAGCTGTCGAACCAGATGATGCTGCCTTCCTTCGGAATGGCGTAGACGATCTCCTGGCCGGTCTTGTTCTCGTCCGCGCGGTCGCGGGCCTGCAGCATGTCGCCGCTGTAACCCACCGCCAGGCAGATCTCGCCATTGGCCAGGTCGCCGATCATGCGCTGCGTGTCGATATAGCGGAGGTAGGGCCGGAACTTCTGCATGGCCTCGCCGGCGGCGGCCAGATCGGCCGGATCCTGGCTGTTCGGATTCTTGCCGAGGTAGGCCAGCACCATCGAGAACATCTCGGTGGCCGAGTCCAGCACGGCGATGCCGCACTTCTGGAAGCGGCGCGCCACGGCCGGATCGAACACCAGCTTCCAGCTGTCCAGCGGCGCATTGGCCATGGCCGCCTTGATCTTCTTCGCGTTGTAGCCAATACCGGTGGTGCCCCACATGTGCAGCACGGCGTAGTCGTTGCCCGGATCGTGCTGGGCCAGCCGCGACTGGATGTCGGGATCCGCATTCGACAGGTTGGGCAGCAGCGCCTTGTCCAGCTTCTGGTAGTAGCCTGACTTGATCTGCCGCTCATAGGACGAGGCCGACGGCACCACGATGTCGTAACCCGAGTTGCCCGGTGCCAGCTTGCCGTCCAGCTCTTCGTTGCTGCCGTAGTTGCTGACCGTCACCTTGATGCCGGTTTCCTGCTCGAAATTGGCAATGGTGTCTTCGGCGAGGTAGTCGTTCCAGATGTAAAGGTTCAGCGCCTTCTCTTCGGCCGGCGGAGCGGCCGCAGTCTGCGGCTGACCACCGCCACAGGCGGCGAGCGCGGCCAGAGTCAGCAAGGCAAGCGGAGCGATGCGGGCGGCGGATTTCATGGCAGACCTCGGCTGGTAACCGCTGATGCGGCAGCGCCGTTATATACCGCCGGCTTCTAAACGTTCAACAGCAGATGCTCGCGCTCCCAGGAGGAAATCACCTGCAGGAATACTTCGTACTCGGCCTGCTTGACGATGGTGTATGCATGGACGAAAGGTTCGCCCAGCAATTGCACCAGCGGCTGGCAGTCGCGCAGCCGGGCCAGCGCCTCGTCCAGCGAACGCGGCAGTCCGAACGGCATGTCGTGGGCGCTGCCGGTGACCGGGTCGGTGGGCTTCAGTCCTTCCACCATGCCCAGATAGCCGCAGGCCAGCGACACGGCGATGGCAATGTAGGGGTTGGCATCGGCTCCGCTGAGCCGGTTCTCGACGCGGCGCGCTTCGGGACTGGACATGGGCACGCGCAGGCCCGCGGTGCGGTTGTCGTAACCCCATTGCACATTGATCGGTGCCAGCTGATAGCGCGTGATGCGCCGATACGAGTTCACATTCGGTGCAAACAGGCTCATGGCGTCGGGCAGATAACGCTGCAGGCCGGCGATGTGCGAATAGAACAGCGTCGACGGCGAACCGTCGGCATTGCTGAAAATGTTGGCGCGGGTGGCGCGATCCACCACGCTCTGGTGGATGTGCATGGCGCTGCCGGGCTCCTTGGCGTGGGGCTTGGCCATGAAGGTGGCGTACATCTTGTGGCGCAGCGCAGCCTCGCGCGCCGTGCGCTTGAACAGGAAGGCCTGGTCGGCCAGGTCCAGCGCATTGCCGTGGATCAGGTTGATCTCCATCTGCGCCGGCCCGTCTTCGTGGATCAGCGTGTCGATCTCGATGTCCTGCGCTTCGCAGAAGGCATACACATCGTCGAACAGCGGATCGAACTCGTTGACAGCAGCAATGCTGTATGACTGCCGGCCCGGCTCGGCGCGGCCCGAGCGTCCTATCGGGGGTTTGAGCTGGTAGTCGGCATCGATGTTGGGTTCGACCAGGTAGAACTCCAGCTCGGGCGCGATCACCGGATCCCAGCCGCGCTGCGCATACAGCTCCAGCACATGCTGCAGCAGCTGGCGCGGCGCCATCGAAACGCGGCGGCCATCGGAGTAATAGCAGTCATGGATCACCTGCGCGGTGGGCTCGGCGGCCCATGGCACCACGCGCACGGTCTTGGGATCGGCCTTCAGCACGATGTCAATCTCGGCCGGGCTCATCGCCGTGCCGGTATCCGGCGGGTAATCGCCGGTCACCGTCTGCAGGAAGATGCTCTCGGGCAGCCGCATGCCCTCATCCTCGGCGAACTTCTCGGCCGGCATCACCTTGCCGCGCGCAATGCCCGCCATGTCCGGAATGATGGCCTCGACCTCGGAGATGCCGTGATCGCGGAAGAACTGCTGGATTTCACTGGCCATAAATCACCTTGAATGCTTGCGCCGCTGGCGACAGGCGGCGCCGAACTCGGCGAACAGCGCGCGCGAAAAATCGTTGTCCATGACCTTCCATTCCGGATGCCATTGCACGGCCACCGCAAAGCTCTGCGCGTCGGCCACGCGGAAGGCCTCCACCACGCCATCGTCGGCGCGCGCCTCGACCACCAGGCCCGGGCCCAGCTCGCGCACGCCCTGTCCGTGCAGGGAATTGACGCGCAGGCGCTGCGCGCCGCCGGCCAGCTTCTGCAACAGCCCGCCATCGGTGAGCGTCACTTCATGCGCCAGGTCGTACTGCTGCTCCAGCGGCTGATCCAGATTTTCGCGATGGTCCATGTGACCCGGCACTTCCCACAGCCGCTGCCACAGCGTGCCGCCGAAGGCCACGTTCATTTCCTGGAAGCCGCGGCACACACCCAGCACCGGCACACCAGCTGCCACCGCCTTGGGAATCAGCGGCAGCGTGGTCTCGTCGCGATGCGGATCGTGCAGCGTGCCCGCAGGGCTCGGCTCGCCCCGATAACGATGCGGCTCCACATTGGAGGGACTGCCCATGAACAGCAGCCCGTCCAGCGAATCCAGCAGCTCATCCAGCGCCAGCTCGCGGCCGATGGCCGGCACGATCACCGGTATGCCGCCGGCGGCATCCAGCACTGCGGTCAGGTACTTCTCGCCGGCCAGATGGTAATGCTGGGGACCCAGCAGACGACGGTCTGCCGGGATGCCGATTAATGGACGTTGCGCGGACATTGGGGGCACTGAACAGGCGGTCTGGTGGCAGCCATTAGACCACGGGCCCCGGGGCCCGGTCGCCGGCCAATTTGGCATTTCGGCCCGGCCGGCCGCCACACACCGCTCGCAAGCATTTGTTTTTTAAGGCTGTTTATCGGCCGATCGGCCGGGTATGCTGCCAGGGCATGCCCGCCACACCCCCTTCGCTGTTGACATATTACGAGGCTTCGGCGCAGTACCCGCCGGAACAGCCGGCCCTGCATGGCCAGGTCCGCGCCGACGTCTGCGTGATCGGCGCCGGTCTGGCCGGCCTGTCTGCGGCACTGCAGCTGGCCGAGCGCGGCTACCGCGTGGCGGTGCTGGAAGGCGGCCGCATTGCCTCAGGCGCCTCGGGCCGCAATGGCGGACAAGCCCTGCCCGGCGTTGCCGCCTCACAGCACAAGCTCGCGCAACTGGTGGGGGCCGCTAATGCCCGCGCCATCTGGGACATCTCGGTGGCGGGACTGGATCTGATGCGCAGGCGCGTCGCCAAGCATCAGATCGACTGTCACTGGGTCAGCGGTCACCTGCTGGCGGCGACCCGGCCGCGGCATCTGTCCGAACTCGACCAGCTGCAGGATGAATTGCAGGGCTATGGCTACCGGCAGCTGCAGCGGCTGGACCGCGCCGGCATCTCGCAGCTGGTGGCTTCACGCCGTTACCTGGGCGCGCTGTACGACGGACAGGCCTTCCATCTGCATCCGCTGCGCTATGCGCTGGGACTGGCGCGCGCCTGCCTGCAGGCCGGCGTGGTGATATACGAGGGCACGCGTGCGCTGGACTGGCACAACACTAACGACGGACCATTGGTGCGCACCCGCGAGGGCAAGCTGCAATGCCGGCAGCTGCTGCTGGCCGGCAATGCGCTGCTGGGCCACACCGCGCCGCCGCTGGCACGCAAGCTGATGTCTGTCGGTACTTACATGATTGCCACCGAGCCGCTGGGCGAGGCCCGCGCGCGCGCACTGATCACCAACAACGCCGCGGTGGCCGACCAGAACTGGATCATCGATTACTTCCGCCGCTCGGCCGACCACCGGCTGCTGTTCGGCGGTCGCGTCAGCTACGGCGGTCTCGACCCGCAGGCCGGCAGCACCGCCACGCGCCGGCGCATGCTGCGCGTATTTCCGCAGCTCGCCGAGGTGCGCATCGACTACAGCTGGGGCGGTTACCTGGACATCACGCGGAACCGCGCCCCGCACTTCGGCCGGCTGGCACCCGATGTGTGGTTCCTGCAGGGTTTCTCCGGTCATGGCCTAGCGCTGACCGGCATCGCCGGACAGATCGTGGCCGAAGCCATCGCCGGCAGTACCGAGCGTTTCGATGTGTTCGCGCGCATCCCGCATCGTGATTTCCCGGGCGGTCGCCTGCTGCGGCGGCCGGCGCTGATGCTCGCCATGCTGTGGTACCGGCTGCGCGATCTGCTATAGATACGGCATGCACAAGAACCTGTACGCACAGGTCCTGATCGGGATACTGCTGGGCATACTGATCGGCGCGCTGTGGCCTGAGACCGGCGCGGCGATGAAGCCGCTGGCCGATGGCTTCATCAAGCTGGTGAAGATGATCATCGCACCGGTGATCTTCCTGAGCATCGTCACCGGCATCAGCCATCTGCAGGCGCTGGGTCCGCTGGGGCGGCTGGCCTGGAAGTCGCTGGCCTACTTCATCGCCGTGTCGACGCTGGCGCTGGTCATCGGCCTCATCGTCGCCAATGTGGTAAAGCCCGGCGCGGGCATGAACATCGACCCGGCCACGCTGAACGCCGGCCTGATCAGCGGCTACGTCAACCAGGCGCATGAGCAGAGCATCACCGGCTTCCTGCTCAACATCATCCCGGGCAGTTTCCTCGGCGGCCTGGTCAACGGCGAAATACTGCAGGTGCTGCTGGTGGCGGTGCTCACTGCGGTGGCCATGGTGCTGGTGGGAGAACCTGCCGCGCCGCTGCTGAAATTCTTCAATGCGGCGCTGGCGGTGGTGTTCAAGGTGGTGGGGCTGCTGATGCGGCTGGCGCCGCTCGGCGCCTTCGGCGGCATGGCCTTTGCCATCGGTCGCTATGGCGTGGCTTCGCTGATGCAGCTGGGAGTGCTGATCGCCACCTTCTACCTGACTTCGCTGCTGTTCATTGTCGTGGTGCTGGGTGTTATCGCGCGGCTGAACGGCTTCTCGGTGCTGCGGCTGCTGGGCTACCTGAAGAGCGAACTGCTGCTGATATTGGGCACCTCATCGTCCGAGCCCGCCCTGCCCGGTCTGCTGGAAAAGCTGGAACGCGCCGGCTGCCAGCGTGCCGTGGTCGGCGTGGTGGTACCCACCGGCTATTCATTCAACCCGGACGGCACCAACATCTACATGACGCTGGCGGCGCTGTTCATCGCGCAAGCCACCAACACGCCGGTATCGCTGGGCGATCAGCTGACGCTGCTGCTGGTGGCCATGCTGTCTTCGAAGGGCGCAGCCGGCGTCACCGGCGCGGGCTTCATCTCGTTGGCGGCCACGCTGTCGATACTGCCCACGGTGCCGGTGGCCGGCATGACGCTGCTGCTGGGGGTGGACCGCTTCATGAGCGAGTGCCGCGCACTGACCAATTTCTGCGGCAACGCCGTCGCCGCCGTGGTGATCTCGGGCTGGGAAGGCGCGCTGGATCGGCGGCAGTTGCAACGCACGCTTCATCCAGGCGCTGAATCCACCCTCGAAAAGGAGTTGCGATGAAAACGACGTTATTGATCGTGACCGCATTGCTGCTGAGTTCATGCGGACTGGTGGAAACCAGCGCCACCGGTGCTGCCGCAGGCGCGGCCTCCGCGGAGGCCGCTCGCGAAGCGCAGCAGACCACTGAACGCGTGCAGCAACAGCTCGATGCCGCGCAGCAGGCCGCGGCCGAGCAGCGCGCTGCCGCCGAGGCCGCCAGTCAGTAAGCTCAGCGGCGCAGCTCGAAGCAGCGATGGATGCGCGGATTGCGTGCGAAGTCGAACGGGATGGTCGCGGCTGAAATATCCAGCACCTGGTAGCGCTCAGCCAGCGCTGCATCCAGTTTGAACTTCTGCGCATTGGTGGAGAACACCAGCAGACCGCCGGGGGCCAGCAGCCGCATGCAAGCGTCGATCAGCGCCGCATGATCGCGCTGGGTGTCGAGCACGCCTTCCATGCGGCGTGAGTTCGAGAAGGTCGGCGGATCGAGAAAGATCAGCTCGAAGCGCTGGCTGCGCTGCGCCGCCTCTTCCAGCCACTGGCGGCAGTCGGCGCGCACCAGCTCATGATGCATCGCTGAAATGCCGTTGAGCCGCAGATTCTCCGCGGCCCATTCCAGATAGGTGTTGGACATGTCCACACTGATGCTGCGCGTGGCGCCGCCGGCCGCGGCATGCACGGTGGCGCTGGCCGTGTAGCAGAACAGGTTGAGGAAACGCCCACCCTCGACCGCGCTGCGCAGGCGCTGACGGGTCAGGCGATGATCGAGGAACAATCCGGTGTCGAGGTAATCGCTGAAGTTCACCAGAAACTTCAGGCCATGCTCCTCGATCACGGTGAACTGTTCGCGCGTGGCCAGCCGCTCGTACTGCGCCGACCCGCTCTGCTTCTTGCGGGTGCGCAGATGGATGCGCTCGCCCGCCACGCCGGTGGCTGCCGGCAGCACTGAAAAAGCTTCGCCGCGCCGGCGCGCCACCGCCGCGGCTTCGATGGTGGCCGGGGCCGCATATTCCTGCACATACAGATGCTGCAGGTCATTGCCGGCTTCCGCATACAGATCGATGGCGAAGGAATACTCGGGCATGTCGGCGTCGTACAGCCGGTAGCAGCTGACGCCCGAGCGCTGCGCCTGCTTCCTGAGCCGCTGCAGGTTCTTGCCGAGGCGATTGGCGAACATCTTCGCGCCGGGACTGTCGGCCAGCGTGGGATCCACGCGCAGCACACCCGCCGGACGCTCGCGCACGCCAGCATGGGCCAGATCGATGCGCAGCAAGCGCACAGCGATGGCGCCATTCCACAGCTCATGGGTGCGATAGGTACGCAGGCCGAGTTCACGCGCACCGTCGGGCGCGGCGGTCAACACCGCCGCTTCCCAGCCGGAGAAATGTTCGCGCAGCGCGTTGCCCAGTTCACGATGCACCTCGCGCGCGGCCTGCTCATCGCCCAGTCGCGCACCATAGGGCGGATTGGTGCACACCAGTCCGGACGGTGCCGCGGGCCGCGCATCGGCCACCGCAGCGGGCACGAATTCGACCAGATCGGCAACGCCCGCCCGCTGGGCGTTGGCCGCGGCAACGCGCAGCGCAGCCGCATCGCGATCGCTGCCGCGCAGCGGATTGGCAATGCTGGTATTGATCCGCGCCGAGGCCTCATCGCACAGCGACTGCCACAGCACCGCATCGTGCCCGCACCAGCCGGCAAAACCCCAGTAGTCGCGCAACAGGCCCGGCGCGTGGCCAATGGCCATCCATGCCGCTTCGATGACCAGCGTGCCGGACCCGCACAGCGGATCGAGAAAGGCCTGGCCCTGGGCCGCCATCGCTGGCCAGCCAGCCCGCAGCAGCACGCCGGCCGCAACGTTCTCGCGCAGCGGCGCCTCACCGGCCTGTGTGCGATAGCCACGGCGATGCAGTCCTTCGCCGGCCATGTCGAGATAAAGACTGACGGTGGTGCCGGCCGCATGCGCATGAATACGCACCGACGGGCGCTGCGGATCGACATCGGGCCGCACGCCGGTGGCGGCGCGCAGCTGATCGCAGATGCCATCCTTCAGCTTCAACGCACCGAAGTGCGTATTGATGAGGGTCGGATGCTTGCCGGCGAATTCGCAGGCAATGGTGCCGGTAGAGCTGATATGCGGCCGCCAGTCGATGCCCTGCACGGCCTGTTCGAAGGCTTCGGTGGTGGGCGCCTCGAAGCGCGCCAGCTGCAGCAGCACGCGGCTGGCCGTGCGCGACCACAGGCAGGCCAGATAACCCTGTCGCAACGTGCCGCGGAACTGCACACCAGTGTCGCGCTCGCGCAGTTCGCCAATGCCCAGCGCGCGCAATTCCTGCGCCACCAGGTCCGCCAGTCCACGCGGCGTCGGCGCGAAGAACAGCTGCGTGGCGGGCTCTGCCGCGCTCAGCTCAGGTCGATCCACGTGGTTTTCAGTTCGGTGTATTTGTCAAAGGCGTGCAGCGACTTGTCGCGACCGATACCCGATTGCTTGTAGCCGCCGAAGGGCACGGTGATGTCGTCGGCGTCGTAGCAGTTCACGTACACCACACCAGCGCGCAGCGCGCGCGCGGTGCGGTGTGCGACGGTGATGTCGCGGGTCCAGATGGCCGCGGCCAGCCCGTAGCTGCTGTCATTGCCGATGCCCACCGCGTCCTCAAGTCGATCGAAACTGATGGCCGACAGCACCGGCCCGAAAATCTCCTCGCGCGCGATCCGCATGTCAGGCTGCACTGCGTCGAATATGGTGGGTTCGACAAAAAATCCTTGCGTGTCCTCGCGCACACGCTGGCCACCCAGCGCCAGCCTGGCACCCTGCTCGCGGCCGGAATCGATATAGCCCAGCACGCGCTGCAGCTGCGCTTCATCGACGATGGCGCCCACTCGCGTGGCCGGATCCAGCGGATCGCCGGGCACCAGACTGCGCGCATGACGCGCGATCTCGGCCAGCAGATCGGCACGGATCGGTTCCTGCACCAGCAACCGCGAACCGGCCGAGCACATCTCGCCCTGGTTGAAGAAGATGGCATCCGCCGCGGCACGCGCGGCACGCGGCAGATCCGGATAGTCGGCCATCACGATGTTGGGCGATTTGCCACCGCATTCCAGCCAGCAGCGTTTCAGGTTGGACTGTCCGGCGTACTGCATGATGGCCTTGCCGGTGGCGGTGGAACCGGTGAAGGCGATGCAGTCCACATCCATGTGCAGCGCCAGTGCCTTGCCGGCGGTGTTGCCGAAACCGGGCAGCACATTGAACACGCCGGGCGGCAGACCCGCCTCCAGCGCCAGTTCGGCCAGGCGGATGGCCGTCAGCGGCGATTTCTCGGACGGCTTCAGCAGCAGCGAATTGCCGGCCGCCAGCACCGGCGCAATCTTCCACGCCGCCATGATCATCGGGAAATTCCACGGCACGATGGCGGCCACCACACCCACCGGCTCGCGGGTGATCAGCGCCAACGCATCCTGCGAGGTAGGCGCCACCTGGTCGTAGAGCTTGTCGATGGCTTCGGCATACCAGCGCAGGCAGCGCACGGTAGCCGGCACATCCACGGCCAGGCTGTCGCGGATGGGCTTGCCCATATCCAGCGTTTCCAGCAGCGCCAGCTCCTCGCCATGCGCAGAGATCAGGTCGGCGAAGCGCAGCAGCACCCGCTTGCGTTCGGCCGGTGCCCGCGCCGACCAGTCGCCGCGCTCGAACACTCGGCGTGCCGCCATCACGGCACGGTCCACATCGGCGGTGTCGGTGGCAGCCACTGCAGCCAGCCGCCGGCCATCGATGGGGCTGATGCAATCGAAGCGCTGACCCGAGGCCGCGGCCACCGCCTGGCCATCGATGATGGCATCGGCCGCCGGTCGCAATTGCGCGGCGCGCGCATGCCAGTCGATATTCAGCGTCCTGCTCATCAGGTCATTGTTGCCCGAACACGGCCACAAAAACAAAGAGCCCGGCACGAGGCCGGGCTCCTTGATCAGACCCGAGGGTCCGTACTTACCAGGGCAGAGTCGTGGAAACCGACAGGATCACGCGATCTTCGGTGTTCAACACATCACCCTCGGTGTACAGCGGGCTGTCTTCATCGATGTCGTTGTCGACATACTTCAGCGCAAGATTGAACTTGCCGAGGCTCTTGGTCACGCCGATCGAATAATCGGAGTAGTTGTAGTCGCCCCAGTACTGGCCGTCGCTCAGACCATAGTGGCCGGTGATCGAGAAACCCGTCTCGCCCAGCGGAATCGCAACGTTGGCTTCAAAGTAACCGGCATCAGCCGAGGTGTTGCCATAGTCGTTCGAATAGCGCGCCGCGGCCGAGAACCAGCCCTTGGTGCCCTGCAACCAGATTTCCGGATAGCTGAAGCCGCCCGGGTAGGTGTAGTAGACGATACCGCTGTTCCACTTGACGGTTTCTTCGCTGCCGAAGCTGTAGTCCGCCAGCCAGTCGATCTCGGTCGAGGATGAACCGAAGTTCACCGTGCTGGTCCAGGCGCCCACATGAATCGGGCCACTGGTCACGTCCACGCCGAGCTGGAAGGCCGGATCCTTGGCGCTCTGTGAAATGCCGCGGAAGTCGTAGTCGCTGACTACTGCCGGGGTGAAGGTGATGTCGGCTTGAGCGGCCGTGGCAGTAACAGCCAGCGCCAAACCAGCCAGATATACGCGTCCCTTGGTCATGGAAGCTCCTATAGAGACAGGGGATTTTTAGTTAAGAACACCGGGCCTGCCGTAGCAAGCCATATACCAACACTGAAGTGCTGGAATGAGACAACTAGTTTCCAGCTGCTTGATACACGGCATAGAGTTTAACGCAATGTTGCAGCGTTTCCCAAGTCCCAACAAAATCTTTGTTTATCAGGAAGCTGTCGCCAGCACGAAATACCCATGTGCCGCCCTCATCGGTGGTCAGCCGGACCGCGCCAGAGAGCAGATGGCATAACTCATACTCGTTGTAGCGCACACGCCACAGACCTGGAGTGGAGCTCCAGCGCCCCGTATGAAAGCAGCCGTCGGGGCTTGAGAACGCATTCCAGACCTGTTGTGAGGGATTTCCAGCCAGTACACGCTCCGGATCGGGCGCCGAGGACTCCCCTTCGCCCACTAGGGCAAAGCTAATTACTTGATCTGACAAGTCTTTTCTCCTGTATTGCCGCCGCAACAGCAGCTTGCCTCGAATCGGGGCAACCCATCGCATCGATGCACTCAAACCGGCCAGCCCCGTGCATGTATCACATCCATAAGGGATTTCATCTGCCAGACACGGTAATGCAATTGCCGCGTCACGCCGCCGGCCGATGCTTGCACGCCATCGAAGCCAAGGGAGCGACGATGCGCAATTTCCAGCGACGCCATCAGGTACGAACGGTCTTCATCTCGGATCTGCATCTGGGCACCCGCGACTGCCGCGCCGACCTGCTGCTCGACTTCCTGCACTCGGTGCAAATGGAAACACTGGTGCTGGTGGGCGATATCGTCGACATGTGGAGCCTGCGCCGCCAGCTGCACTGGCCGCAGACACACAACGATGTACTGCGCAGCATCCTGGCGCGGGCCCATGCCGGCACCCGCGTGATCTATGTGCCGGGCAACCACGACCAGAAGATGCGCGATTTCCATGGCCACCGCTTTGGCCAGCTGGAACTGCACCGCGAATATGTGCACGAGACCGCGCGCGGCTTGCGCCTGCTGGTGACGCACGGCGATGGCTTCGACGGCGCGGTGAAATACCCGGGCTGGCTGACGGCGCTCGGCTCGGGCATGTACGACGTCATGCTGGCAACGAACCGCCACTTCAATTCCGTGCGCCGGTTGTTCGGCTATCCGTACTGGTCACTGGCGGCGCATCTGAAGCAGCGGGTCGGCAATGCGCTCGAGTACGTGCAGCGTTTCGAATCCGCCGCGGCGCATGCCGCCCAGCGGCGCGGCTTTGATGGCATCGTCTGCGGGCACATCCATCGCCCCGACATGCGTTCGCTGCACGGCGTGCTCTACTGCAATGACGGCGACTGGGTGGAGAACTGCACCGCGCTGGTCGAAGACCGCCATGGCGAGCTGGAACTGTGGGACTGGGCGGCACTCAGCGCCGAGAAATCCACCGCTCCGCGCAAACTGCCGCAGGCCGCCTGATGCGGACGCGCCGTAATGGATTGATCAATGCCGTGCTGCGCCGCTGGCGACAGCGCGAGCGTCTGTACCCGCAGTACGGCCTGTGCTGGCAACAACACGCCGCCAGCCTTGCAGCACCACCAACAGCAGCAGCATGGCTGAAGTCAGCAGATCGAGTGATCCGCCTCCTCCCCCACCCCCCGTTGACGCCGACGACGACGCTGGCCCAGTGACGCTGATGCTGAAAGTGGCGGCGTTGGAATCCGTCGTTCCGTCGCTGGCCTTGAAGGTGAAACTGTCGCTGCCGGTGAAGCCAGCATTCGGCGTATAGGTCAGCGCCGGCGCTGTGCCGGTCAACGCGCCGTGGGCAGGACCGGCTGTCACTGCGTAGGTCAGTACACTGCTTTCGATATCGTTGGCAGACAGAGTTACTGCCACTGCAGCACCGACCGTGGTCGAAACAGACCCCGCCGTGGCCACCGGCGCGTCGTTGACCGCAGCGATGTTGATGGTCACGGTGGCGGGTGACGATGTGTCGCTGCTGTTGGTGACCTGGAAGGTGAAACTGTCCGTTCCGCTGACGTTGGCAGTAGGCGTATAGGTAAAGACCACGCCATTGTTGCTGGTCAACGCACCGCCAGCCGTCAGAACGCCGTTGGCCGGCGAGCCAATCACCATGTAGGTCAGGGCACCGCCGGTGGGGTTGTAACCCATCAGCGTCAATTGCTTCGTCACGTCTTCGTTGGCGCTTACCGACTGGGCGTAGGCCGTGGGCAGCACGGTGCTGGAACCGATATCCGGGCAACGCGTGCCGGGCCAGCCCATGTCGCGCAACGCACAGCCGGTCAGATCGGTCAGCCCGTTGGGGTTCGCCGTAAGGAACGGTTCCATCAGCAGATTGGGTGAAGCTGAAGTATCCCAGTGCGACACCGACGATCCTTCATCCCAGGTAGTCGGCGCATACAGCTTCAGATGACCGCCCGGCACACTCAAGCCGGCAGACATCGTCGGCACTTGACTGTTGACCGCAACGCCATTCCAGACCAGTGCATTGCCACTGATCGACGATGCTGCGCGTTCCCCCGGCGTCATCTGCGGCCAGAATTCCCCGTACGCTTCCGAGTAAACAAACTGGTCGTAAATGCTGAGACGCGAGTTGGCATCATAACTGGCGCCGTTTTCGTCGACATAAGAGAAGACGCCCAATCCATGCGCAAACTCGTGCAACACCACGTTCAACAGATCGAAATACTGATTGCTGGCAAACTGGTGATCGAAGCCCAGATAGAAGCTGAGACCTCCGAGGCACGACGGACTGCCGGCAATCCGACTGTTGAACTGCGCACCGATGTCGTTGCGGCCTCCTCCGGAACCAAGGTTCTGGCCGGTGATGGCGTCTGCCAACGCCGCCGGATACAGCACACCCGACAGGCTGCCGCTGAATCCCGCAAACGCATACATCGGACCCGCACTGCCTAGCACGCCCGAATTGGTGCTGCACTCCAGATCGTCAAAGCGCGCCTCAACAACAATAGTGACCGGGCTGCCCAGCTGCAGGCCCCAGATGCGCGCCGCTTCATTCAGCACATTCAGTCGTGCCGCGCCCAACGTGTTGGCGTTGTTGCCGCCGGTCGGTGCAAAGGACGCTGGATCATTCAGACCTTCACCGGCACCATCCATGTTGACGATGGTGATGGTGGCTGCCTGCGCGGCCGCCAGACCGAGCATCCACATCAATACGGCACGGAGCGCCCCCTTCATGGCTTGGGCGCAGGACAATCCGCGGTGACCTTGCCGTCAGGCTGTATGCAGACGCGCTCCTGATGCATGGCGCGTTCACCCAGGCGGATTTCGGTCACGCCATTGGGCAGCTGTACTTCCTCGGCCGGCAGCCGCTGTTTCGACGCAGCTTCCGGCAACGTTGCAGCACGCTGCGCAGCCAGCGCCGCGCGCTCCTGTGCGGTGGGTGCGCGCAGTTCGCCGGTCACCGGATCGATGAAGGCGCGCACTGCGGGCGCTGAGGAAGACGCGGTGGATTCATTGGCCGCAGCGGCGGGTGAAGCGGCGCCAGCATCCGTAGCAGGCGATGCTGCCGTGGCCGCAGAGGGAGCCGCGGTGGATTGATTCGAAGCGGAGGGGCGCTCGGCGCAGGCCGTCATTACAAGCGCCGACACTATCCAGACCGACATCAGCTTTGCGCGCATGCCGGAATCGTAGCCACCACCCCGGCCGCCCGCCATCGGGAACTGCCAGACTGAGGCCTGTGCCCACAAATTGTGGGCAATGGGCGGTCGCCCTATTGCGACTGCTTGTTGCCGCGGTTCACGCCCAGCCAGCCGCTGAACTGCTGCAACGCTGCATGACATTCCCGCGCGCTCTGCCGCAGCTCACGCGTCAATACACGACGATGCAGCGGGGTCAGGCGCCGCTCGTCCAGCTCCATGCGCTCGAGCATGGCGGTGACATGGTCGAGACGTGCCACAAACCGCTGCGTCAATTCCTCCAGTTGCTTGGCAACAGCCGAGTCGTCGTAGGAATCGAGACCGGAATCGGTATCTGCCAATACTGTGTCCGTCATGAATCTCTCCGCAAACAGCGCGATTACGCGCCCTGTTATGTGGAAGAGCAATCGTCATGCCAGCAGCAGCCGTGGCATCGGGCAATGGAAAATCGCGGAAGAAGTCACAGTTTGCGGCTCGTTGCACCATGGACTGGCGCACCTCGCACAGTGAACGTTCAGGTCACCGCGCCAACATGAGACGTGTCAGCCCGCGGAACGCTTCGCCAGCAGTGCGCGGCCTGCTTGCGAGCCATTGGTGCGATTCAACTGGGCCGAAATCCATGCGCCACAATCCACCAGGGCGTCCAGATCAACACCTGTTTCCGCTCCCAAACCATGCAACAGGTAGACAATGTCTTCGGTCGCGACATTGCCGGTCGCACCCTTTGCATAGGGGCAACCGCCGAGTCCTGCGATCGAACTATCGAAGACCCGCAGCCCGAATTGATACGAAGCGTAAACATTGGCAACCGCCATACCGTAGGTCTGGTGGTAATGGCCGGCCAGTTGCCCGACGGGCACTCTGGTTGCTGTCGCTTCGAGCATGCGCAGCACCGATTCCGGCGTACCGACACCAATGGTGTCGCCGAGCGACACCTCGTAACAGCCCATCTCGTGCAGACGCCCAGCCACATGCAGCACCTTCTGTGGGGCAGTCGGGCCATCGTAGGGACAGGCGATTACACACGAAACGTATCCCCGGACTTTGACGCCAAGGCGCTTTGCGGCCTCGAGCACCGGGACGAAGCGATTAATCGATTCGTCGACCGAGCAGTTGATGTTCTTCTGCGAGAACCCTTCCGACGCCGCGGCGAATACCGCCACTTCGGTTGCGCCCGCCGCCATCGCCGCCTCGAAGCCTTGCAGGTTCGGTGTCAGCACCGGGTAACTCACCCCCGGTCGGCGCTGCAGACCGCGCATGACCTCGGCGTGATCGGCCATCTGCGGCACCCACTTGGGCGACACGAACGATGTCGCCTCGATGTTGCGCAGGCCGGCCGCGGCCAGGCGGTCGATCAATTCCAGCTTGATCGCGGTGGCGATACTCTGCTTTTCGTTCTGCAGACCGTCGCGTGGGCCGACTTCGACGATGCGAACCCGTTCCGTCATGGGACCTCGTCCAGATCCAGCAACTCGGTGCCGTCTGAAACCAGATCGCCCAGCGCGAACCGGAACGCCTTGACGACCCCCTTGCGTGGTGCGCAGATCGTATGTTCCATCTTCATCGCCTCAAGCACGAGCAGCGGCGTTCCCTTCTCGACCACAGCGCCGGGCTTCACCAGCAACGCCAGTACCTTGCCCGGCATCGGCGCACGCAGGCCGCCCGTTTCTTCCTCTCCGGCGCCGCCGACGTGCAAGGTGTCTACCAGCGCCAAAGGCCATGAGCGGCCCTCCAGGAACAGATGCCGCCGTTCGCCGCTGGCGACCACCGCGGCCTGGAACCGGCGTTCGCCGAGCTGGGCCTGCAATTCGCTGTCGGTGCCGAGCTTGCCGCGCGCCAGAAGTCGTTGCGACCCCACACGCAACCAGTAGCCACCCGGAACAACCTCAACGCCGACTTCCTGCGACGCCTCGCCGAAGCGGAACACCAGCCGGCGCTCGGCACGACCGTTGAGGCGCCAACCGTCGAGCGCATACCACGGCGAATCCGGGGCAACCGACCCGGCCCTCTTCTTTCCCGCCATGCGCTGCTCGAGCAGCAGCTCGGCCAGCGCCGCGAGCATCCAGACGTCTGCCGACACGTCGCTGTCAGTCGGAAACAGCAACGCTTGTTCGCGTTCAATCAAGCCGGTATCCAGCTGGCCGCTGGCAAAGGAAGGCACAGCGACGAGCCGCGTAAGGAAGTCGATATTGTTCGAGACTCCGACAACGCGGTACTGCGCCAGCGCCTGCCGCATACGCGCCAGCGCCTGCCGACGATCCGCACCCCACACGATCAGCTTGGCGATCATCGGGTCGTAGTGCGGCGTGATCTCATCGCCCTGTTCGACGCCGGTGTCCACCCGCACGTCGTTGCTCTCGCGCGGAGGCGACAGGTGCACCAGACGGCCCGTGGACGGCAGGAACCCGCGTGCCGGATCCTCTGCGTAAATGCGCGCTTCCATGGCGTGACCGTTGAGTTCCAGCTGCTGCTGCTTGAGCGGCAGAGGCTCACCGCTGGCCACGCGCAGTTGCCACTCGACCAGATCGAGTCCGGTAACCATCTCCGTCACTGGATGCTCGACCTGGAGACGCGTGTTCATCTCCATGAAGAAGAAGTTGCCATCCTGCGTGGCGATGAATTCGACCGTCCCGGCGCCGACATAACCGACCGCCTTGGCCGCATCCACCGCCGCCTGACCCATGGCGGCGCGGCGCTCAGGCGTCATACCCGGCGCCGGCGCTTCTTCCAACACTTTCTGGTAGCGCCGCTGCACCGAGCAATCGCGCTCGAACAGATAAACGCAGTTGCCGTGTCGATCGCCGAAGACCTGGATCTCGATGTGCCTCGGCTTCACGATGTACTTTTCAACCAGCACACGATCATCGCCAAAGGCGTTGCTGGCTTCACGCTTGCAGGAAGCGAGCGCTGCTTCGAACTCACTGCCTTGATCGACGCGCCGCATGCCCTTGCCGCCGCCACCGGCAGTCGCCTTGATCAGCACCGGGTAGCCGATGCGTTCGGCCTGCGTGGCCAGGAAAGCCGGATCCTGATTGTCGCCGTGATAGCCCGGCGTCAGCGGAACCCTGGCTTTCTCCATCAGAGCCTTGGCTGCCGATTTCGATCCCATGGCACGGATTGCCGAGGCCGGCGGGCCGATGAAGACAATGCCCGCCTTTTCACAGGCCTCGGCAAAGTCCGCGTTCTCCGACAGGAAGCCGTAGCCCGGATGTATGGCCTCGGCCCCGGTCCGCTTGGCGACCTCCAGAATCCGCTCGGCAACAAGATAAGACTCGCGGGCAGCCGGCGGTCCGATCAGCACGGCTTCATCCGCCAGTCGCACATGCCGCGCGTTGGCGTCCGCTTCCGAATACACCGCAACCGTCGCGATGCCCATGCAGCGCGCTGTCTTGATCACGCGGCAGGCAATCTCGCCGCGGTTGGCAATCAGGATCTTCTTGAACACGATAACTACCTTATCCCTTTGGCCTCATCCCTTGGTCGGCGCCCATGCGGCGGGGCGCTTCTCCAGGAATGCACTCAGACCCTCCCGAGCCTCGGGGCCGGCACGCAGCGTGGCGATGCGTCGCGCTGTATCTTCGACAACCTCATCATCGACCCGCCGATGGGCAACCCCGCGAATCAGATCCGTAGCAGCTGCCTGGGCAAGCGGTCCGCCAGCCAGGATCGCGTCGACGAGTTCCTGCACCTTCGCATCCAGTGCCGCGGACTCAACAACTTCATGTGCCAGTCCGATCTCCCGGGCCCGTTCGGCGCTGATGCGTTCGGCGGTCTGAAAGTAGCGATAGGCCTGGCGTTCGCCGATGGCACGCACCACATAAGGACCGATCGCCGCCGGGATGAGGCCGAGGCGCACTTCGGAGGTCGCAAATTGGGCATTCGTCGAAGCGACGCAGATGTCGCATGCAGTGACCAGCCCCATTCCGCCGCCGATCGCGGCACCGTGCACGCGTGCCAGCGTGGGCTTGGCGCACGTCGATATCACATGGAACATCGTGGCGAGCTTGCGCGCGTCGGCAAGATTCGCTTCCTGCGAAGCCATGCCCTGGCGCTTCATCCAGTTCAGATCCGCGCCGGCGGAGAAGCTCTTGCCGGCGCCGGCCAGAACAATGGCACGCAACGCCGGATCGCTGCCCAGCTCGGTGAAAGCCCCGGTCAGCTCCGCGATCAATGTCTCGTCGAAGACATTGTGCAGCTCCGGGCGATTCATCCATATCCATGCCGCGGCGCCGCGGTATTCGATTCGTAAAGCGGTGTAATTCATGGCGATCTCACATCCGGAAGACCCCGAACTGCGTCGGCTGGATCGGCGCGTTCAGCGCTGCCGCCAACGAAAGGCCGAGGACCTGCCGTGCCTGCGCCGGATCGGTTACGCCATCGTCCCAGAGCCGCGCCGTCGCGTAATAAGGATTGCCTTGCGTCTCGTACTGGTCACGAATCGGCGACTTGAAAGCTTCTTCCTCTTCCTTGCTCCACTTCCCGCCTTTGGCTTCGATGCCTTCGCGGCGGACAGTCGCGAGCACGCTGGCAGCCTGTTCGCCGCCCATGACGCTGATGCGTGCATTCGGCCACATCCAGAGGAAGCGCGGTGAATAGGCCCGGCCGCACATGCCGTAATTGCCGGCACCGAAGCTGCCGCCGATGAGCATTGAAATCTTGGGTACCTGCGTGGTGGCAACGGCTGTCACCATCTTGGCGCCATGCTTGGCGATGCCCTCGCTTTCGTACTTCCGCCCCACCATGAAGCCGGTGATGTTCTGCAGGAAGATCAGCGGTATCGAGCGTTGCGAGCAGAGTTCAATGAAGTGCGCGCCCTTCATGGCGGATTCGCCGAACAGGATGCCGTTGTTGGCGACAATGCCCACCGGCATGCCGTACAGCCGTGCGAATCCGGTAACCAGTGTGGTGCCGTAGCGGGCCTTGAACTCATCGAAACGCGAACCGTCGACGATACGCGCGATGATTTCGCGCACATCGTAGGGTTTGCGGGTGTCCTGCGGGATGATGCCGTAGATTTCCCCGGGGTCGTACAGCGGTTCTTCGCTGGCCTCGAGCGTGACAGTGGCCGGTTTGCGATGGTTCAGATTGGCAACAATGCGGCGCGTGATGAAAAGCGCATGGGCGTCGTTCTCGGCCAGGTGATCCGCCACGCCGGAGATGCGCGTATGCACATCGCCGCCACCGAGGTCCTCTGCGCCGACCACTTCGCCGGTTGCTGCCTTCACCAATGGTGGACCACCGAGGAATATCGTGCCCTGATTGCGCACGATCACGGTCTCATCGCTCATTGCCGGGACATAGGCGCCGCCTGCAGTGCAGGAACCCATCACGACCGCGATCTGCGGAATGCCGAGTGCGCTGAGATTGGCCTGGTTGTAGAAAATGCGGCCGAAGTGATCGCGATCCGGGAATACCTCATCCTGTTTGGGCAGGAAAGCGCCACCCGAATCCACCAGGTAAATGCACGGCAGGTGGTTCTGCTGCGCAATCTCCTGCGCGCGCAAATGCTTCTTGACCGTCAACGGGTAGTAGGTGCCGCCCTTCACGGTGGCGTCGTTCGCGACGATCACGCACTCGACACCCTGGACCCGGCCAATGCCGGCAACCACGCCTGCGCTCGGCGCATCGCCGTCATACATGCCGTGTGCAGCGAGCTGACCGATTTCCAGGAAGGGCGTGCCCGGATCCAGCAACTGCGCGACCCGGTCGCGCGGTAGCAACTTGCCGCGGGCGGTATGCTTGTTGCGTGCAGCCAGACCACCACCCTGTTCTGCCGCCGCGACCTTCGTGCGCAAGTCCTGGACCAGTGCGCGCATCGCATCGGCGTTGGTGCGGAACTCCGCTGAGCGCACGTTGGCTTGGGTCTTCAAGACCTGCATGCCTTGCTCCGTGGTATCGTTATTCAATATTGCAGTTTACAGCAACATCCGGCCGCGGCGCTCATCCGGCTGACCGGGCTCTTACTCAGTCTCTGAGTACAGCTCGCGTCCGATCAGCATGCGCCGGATGTCGCTGGTGCCGGCGCCGATCTCGTACAGTTTGGCGTCACGCCACAATCGAGGCGTCGGGTATTCATTGATGTACCCGTTGCCTCCCAGCACCTGGATTGCCTCGCCTGCCATCCAGGTCGCCTTCTCCGCAACGTAGAGAATCGCCGCCGCGGCGTCCTTGCGCAGTATCCGCGCGTGATCCACCCGGTCGCACTCCTGCGCGACGGCGTAGACGTAAGCCCGGCCTGTCTGCCAGACAGTGTACATATCCGCCAGCTTGCCTTGCATGAGCTGGAACTCGCCAATGGACTGACCAAACTGCTTGCGGCTGTGCACATAAGGCAGTACGACATCCATGCATGCGGCCATGATGCCCAGTGGTCCGCCGGACAGAACCAGGCGTTCATAGTCGAGGCCGCTCATCAGCACCTTGACGCCACTGCCAACGCCACCCAGTACGTTCTCCGCGGGCACCTCGCAGTTGTCGAGAAATACCGGGTATGTGTTGGACCCGCGCATGCCAAGCTTGTCCAGCTTTGCGCCAAATGACAGACCTTTGAACTCCTTCTCCACGATGAAGGCGGTGATGCCCTTGCTACCGGCATCGGGCTCGGTCTTTGCGTAAACGATCAATGTATCGGCATCGCCGCCATTGGTGATCCACATCTTTGAGCCGTTCAGCACGTAATGATCGCCCTGCTTCCGGGCGCGCAGCTTCATGCTTACGACATCGGAGCCCGAATTGGGCTCACTCATCGCGAGGGCGCCCACATGCTCGCCAGCCACCAGCTTCGGCAGGTACCGCTGCTTCTGCGACGGGGTGCCGTTGCGATGCAGCTGGTTGATGCACAAATTCGAGTGCGCTCCATACGACAGGGCTACGGCTGCAGAGGCGCGCGACACCTCCTCCATGGCAATGACATGAGCCAGGTAACCCAGCTGGGTGCCGCCGTACTCCTCGCTCACCGTCAGGCCGTGCAGGCCGAGATCTCCCAGCTTCTTCCAGAGGTCGGCCGGGAACAGATTGTCATGGTCGATCTGGGCTGCCCGCGGAGCGATTTCCTGAGCCGCGAAACTGCGCACCGTGTCGCGCAGCATTTCTATGGTCTCACCGAGATTAAAGCTGAGGCCGGGTAGCTGCATCATGAGTCTCTCCTTGGAATTGCCGGCGCCTCAGGCAAGCGCTCTCGTTAATTGCGTGAAGACGCCCTGACAATTCCCGGGCGAGGCTGGGGCGTGCCATCACACCGCAACCGAGGACGGTCCGCAGCGTACAAAAATGTACTTATTTCGTCAATATGACTTCAAGTGTTTAGTGTCAGAAAACGCCGCACCAGCGATGTGCCAGGTCCGCGGCAGCGTACCCGATCCACGTCAACACGGCTTTGCTCACGCGAATATCCGCACACAGGCCGCGATTGGGCGGTCCGGAACAACAGCGACACGTCGACGCATCAAGTCGCTCGTACACGGCGACGAATGCGCGACCTGTGCACGACATTGCGGCAGAACGTTTCCTGTAGAATCCGCCGCGTTTTTGCGCCATTGATGCTTCGCATCTGTTTTCATTTATTACAGCCGTCGCGCGCCAAAGGATCCTCGCAGTGAACGCAGTGAAAGAATTAGCGGGTATAGATCTCGACGGCATACAGCCGCACATTTACAGGCGCCGCTGGGTCGTCCTGGTAGCGATGTGCATATCGCTGCTCGGGGTAATGCTTGCAAACAGCAGCATCAACATAGCTCTGCCACAGATGTCGGTTGATCTGGGCATCAGCCAGCTGGTCCTCACCTGGGTAGTCAATATCTATGTGTTGTTGTTTGCCAGCCTGTTGTTCATCGCCGGCGCATTTGGCGACAGGTACGGCAGGAAACTCGCCTTGCAGGTCGGCTCAATCATCTTTGCGGCGAGCGCGCTGTACGCCGGGATCGTTGCCAAGTCCGGCGCTGAGCTCATTGCCGCCCGCGCGATCATGGGTGTCGGCGGCGCGCTGGTCATGCCCACGACGCTGTCAATCATCAACAACGTCTTCCCCAGGCATGAGCGCGCGCGGGCCATCGCGATATGGACCGGCATCTCCGGCGCCGGCATGATGTTCGGCAATATCGTGACCGGTTTGCTGCTCGAGCATTATTCGTGGCGCTCGGTGTTCTACCTGAGCGTCGTCGTAGCCGGCATTGCCCTGATCATCAATCAGTTTGCGGTCGACGAGTCGCGCGACGACCAAGGCCATCCGGTCGATTGGCTTGGCGGCGTCCTGAGCACCGCTGGCATCTTCGGGTTCGTCTATGGCCTCACCGAGGCGCCTACCAAGGGCATTACCGACGGGTACGTTTTGACCGGCCTGCTCGGCGGTATTGCCTGCCTGTTCGCATTCGTCTGGTGGGAGCGGAAAGCCAGATCGCCGCTCCTTGACATGGAGCTGTTCAAGAACCGGGCCTTCTCCATATCCAGCCTTACGATCACGCTGGCCTTCCTCGCGATGATCGGCGTCTTCTTCTCGATGAGCCAGCTTCAGCAGCTCATTCTCGGCATGTCGCCGCTCACGGCTTCGCTGTCGATGATTCCGATGATGATTCCGATGGTGATACTGGCACCGATGATGCCAAACATCGTGAAGAAGGTCGGAGCCCGCATCACGATGTCCGGCGGGCTGCTCGTCATAACCATCGCGTTCGTGATCATGTCGACGTGGACAGCAAGCATGACCTTTTTGCAATTCATCACGGTCATGATGCTGCTGATGGCCGGCATCTGCGCCGCCATGACCCCGGGCACCAACATTCTGATGGCATCTGTTCCTCGCAATCGCTCTGGAATGGGCTCGGCGATGAACGACACGACGCGCGAACTCGGAGGAGCTTTGGGCATCGCGGTACTTGGGGCGATCCTGAGCTCGGTCTACACGGACAAGGTCGCCGACGTGGCGAGCACGCTGCCCGGACCGCTCAAGACGGCGCTGGAAGGCTCGCTGGCTACCGCGTTGCACGTGTCCAAGCTCCTGGGCCCGAGAGCCACCGAATTCGCAGACTACGCAAAGGCCGCGTGGATGGACGCGCTGTCAACCGCAGCGCTTGTGTCGGCAGGCATCATGTTTGTTGCGACGATCATCGCCTTCGTGGCGCTGCCCAGACATACCGAGCGCCAAAGCGATACGATCTAAGACCAGTTCGCGAGTACGGGATCCCCAAAAAGCGAAACCCCCGACCGGAAAACCGGGCGGGGGTTATTTGTCGCGTCAGCGACAGACCGCTGTCACATCTTGACGCAGGCGTGCGGCGACCACTTCGAGCCGTCCGGCTCCTTGCGGAAATCGGTGCTCGTAACATACGGGGAAGACAGGTGCTGCGGATCTTCCACCTTGGTGGTGACATCGAACCACACTTTACCCGTGGAGTCCTCGAAGAGCTGGAACCATTCGGTTACCTGCGCCTTCTCGCCGTACGGCACGCCATTGCGCTGCAGCCAGCCCGGAGACAGCTTGGTGGTAACCACCTGCAGCCTGCCGCCCGTCACAGGACCGCCACCCCGCGCAAAGCCGCCGCGCGGACCCTGGACCGGGAGCTGCCAGGTCGCCAATGAACTTCCCTGCGGGGTCGGCCCGGCGTTCGGCACATCCGACTGCTTGAAGTACAACAGGCGGGTTTGCTGGCCCCAGTCGCTCTCGATCTTGAGCGTATCCGGACCAGCCCAGGTAATGTGCAGACGCGTCGGCATGCGCATCAATCCGCCGGCGTAATAGGCGCGGCAATCGATCTTGTTGGTCCAGGCCGGACCATACTTGCTGCCATCGAACTTCAGGGCTTCCTTCCTGGAGGCCGCATTGGCCGGGATACTTCCAACATCGCCGGTCGGCGCAGTCAACATGCGCCAGCGCCAATCCTCGGTGACGACCGAGACCCAGTAGCCCGTCAGATCAAACCGCGCGGCTTGCTGCGCCGCCGGCGGCGGCCCACCCCTGCGCGCGGCTGGCGGCGGACCAGGAGGCCCAGGCTGCGCCAGTATCGCCGGGCTGACCGCGAGCAGTGCCGTCAGCAGGGCGCTGCCCTTGAGTACTGTGCTCTTCATCGCGCGTGATCTCCAAGTCATTATTGTCATGCAAGTCTGCGATCCGGTGACCGGGCTCACTCGCCGCTCGGAATAAAGAAGCGATCCGGTCCCTTGCTCGACCCAGCCGGCAATGTCTCGTAGACCACCTTGACGAAGTCCTTGGGGGTCCAGCCGCCGGTGCTCTTGCCCCAGCGTCCGTCGAAATCCCCCGTGACATTCATGGCCATGACTTGCTGCAACGACTTGCCCCTGTTCTTGTAATACATGATGCGGTTGCGCAGGATCTGAACCATGTAGGTGTAGTGGAGCAGCTCGGCACGGTCCATCAGTCGGCCATGGCCCGGAACGATGATGGTGCCGCCTTCTATCGGGCCATTGTGATATCCAGCCGCCATCAAATCCCTGAGATCATGGAGCGCGGTGAGCAACCCGTCGATGGTTCCGCCGTTCTTTACATCGATGCGGGGATAGGAGCTGGCATTCACCAGATCGCCGACTGCAATCACATCCGAGCGCCGGAATTGCACCAGCAGGTTGCCATCGCTATTGGCGATGCGCGGTTGATGCAGCGTTACCGCCTCGTCGTTGAAGTACCAGGAGTAGACGCTCTCCTCATGTGCTTCCGACGGCAACAAATCGTCCGGGGTGCCTGAATCCACCAGATGATTCAGCGTATTCTGGCTGGACATCACCGTGGCGCCAGGCAGGTCGGAAGCGCCCAATGAAATGCCTATGATCTGCTTGCCGCCTTCGCGGATCACCTTGTTGCCGCCGATATGATCCGGCTCTCCGCTGGTATTGACCACCCAGCGAATGTCATCGTGATCACCCGCGTAGCGGGCGGCGAGCTTCTTGATGAGCGCGAGCAGTTTCGGCGCCATTTCTGCGGTACCGGTGTCAACCACCAATACCCCGTCGTTGCCGATCTGCACCACAACGTTGGCCCGCTCGGGCAGACCCACAATCATCCAGACATTGCCCTGCACGTTCCAGGCATGCAGCTCGCCGTCATCGTATTTGCCCTGATCTGCACTGCCGAAATAGAAGTTGTACCCCCAGGACTGGCGGTAGAAGTCATATTCCCATTGGTTCGAGCGACTGTTCACCGCTCCGTTCGGCAGCACCGATGTAGACGGCGACGTCTGTGCAGCAGCCGGAAGCGATGCGAGTAACGCACTCGCACCCATCAGCCATCCCACCAGCGTCGATGCCCGCATCGGGCGTCGCACTGACCGACGCACATTGTTCTTTCTGTTGCCGTCCATTGTCCGCCCCATGCAGGCTGATTGATCGGGTGCCACCTGCGCCAGCGATTTCTGTGTTGCGCTCATCGCGGCCGCCTCGCGTTCTCAGCGTTCTGCTCCCGCTCAAGTTTCTCGATGGTCGCCACCGGCGGATTGGGCGGCAGCGTCGCCATCTTGTCCTGGTATTCGGGAAGCAACGTCTCCGCGCTGCCCAAGGCGGCTTCCATCGGTACGTTATTTTTGACCGCGTAACTCTGTATCACCGCCGTCTGATTGGGCAGCAGCATCGGCAAATCGGCCCGGCTACGCGGAACCTCAATCAGCGGGCGGCAGGCAAATGGCAGATTCCGTGGCCAGTTCGTGACCCACTCGAAGGTGGTGCTTCTGACCAGCGGCTCGCTCAGGTACTCGGGATCGGTGAGTATCCCGATGTGCGTCATCAGATCGCCGTAGCGCATGAAGTACTCATCGAAGACAGCTTCGTCGCTGGTCGGGAGACCGTTGCGCTTGATCCAGCCGCGCTTGTATTTGGTGGTGTGCACGCGCAGCACATCGCCTGCAATCCAGCGGCCCTTGGAGAAACCGGACCAGGTATGCGCCGCCCACTCAGGCGGTTCCGGGCGGTCGTCCATCCAGATATCCCGCTGCGGAAATATCATGTGAGTGCGGAGCGCAACCTGCGCCAGCGTCTGCGGATCCAGTTCCTCGCGGATGGCGATTGGCCCGGGACCGCGGATGCCGTAGTGCGACAGATGCGGCCGGCATTGCCACTCGGGGAGGGTCACATCCTGCGCATCTCCAGTCTGGGCGACGGAGCGCGATGCCGCTGTGGTCGGAACGCCGGTGTAGTCGCCCGGTTCGGGACCACCACCTCGGTCTCCGATATCTTCGGTGAAGACCGAATTCCAGACACCATTCATGATCGATTGCGCGCTGACGGATTGCGAGGCCAAGGCGGTCACCCCGGCGGACAGCAATATCACTAGTGCGCCCGAACAATTCTTAGCCATATTGATGCGCCTGCCGAAGCCCCCGAAAGAGCCGGGAGCATACACGAGCCTGTACCTTTCATGTCAAGTTGGCCAAGCCGTGCAAATCATAACTTGTGTCAAGTCGACGCAAGCGAAAGATCATGCAACGCAGAGTGAATCAGTCACTGTCTCACGGCCTCAACGCGGGCAAGCTTCGCTGCGACACCTGACGTGCCTGTTCGCTTTCCATTCCAAGACCGCGCAGAACAAGGAAGGCGCACTGCTCGGCATAGTCCGCGGGTCGTGAATCAACCATGACCGCCTTGATGGCCATGATGGACACACCCAGGAAGTAGTCGCATGCAACTTCCGGATCGATTGCCATGAAGCGACCGGACTGTATCCCCGCTTGGATATCAGCCATGGGATAAGCACGCAATTCGTCCCTGAACACCAGGTCTCCGAGGCCCATTCGATAGAACAACCAGCCCCAGACATGGTCGGCCGAAGCCTTGAGGATCGTCATCCGCAGGCCGGTGGTCAGCCTGTATGCGGGATCGCCATCGAAAGCGTGGGCCTTGCGGATCGTGCGCAGCGGAGCATCGCCGATGTGCTGCCAAAGGGCCCCGACGAGTTCATCACGGGTCTTGAAATAGTTATAGAAGGTACCGCGGGCCACTCCCGCGCTCTTGATGAAATCATCGATCGTCACCCCCGCCGTTCCACGCTCGGCGACAACCCGCGCAGCTGCCGTCAGCAGGCGCTGGCGCGTCATCGCACGCCGCTGGTGACCGATTTCAGCACGACGCGCAGAGGTGCCGCCGGCCAAGAGACGTCCTCCTGAACCTTTAGACAAACCACTCGTTCCGTTCGACGTTCAAGAACCGCATTGCGGATCTAGCGTAGCAGACTCCATCTCCGTTCGGGACTGAGGCAGGAAGCCCCTGCCTCAGAACCAGGCTTCCCTCATCTCAAACGTGGCGGTATCCGCAGCGTCAAGACGATCCAGCGGTGCGTCGACGCCGGGCAATTCCCATTTGAAGAAATAGTCGGCCGCGCGCCGCTTCCCCTCGTAGAAGTCGCCGGCCCGGGAATTCACGACTATCAGCTGATCGAGCCACAACCACGCCACGACGACGTGCCCAAGAACCTCAAGGTAAACAGAGGCATTCGACAGCGCCCGATCCCGCTCCGGCATCTCGACGAGCATCCTGGTCACCGCTTTGATACGACGAACCCGCGGTTCGAGTTGCTGCGCGAAGCCGACGAGCGCGGGCAATTGTCCGCAGCGGGCGATAGTCTCGCCGATACGATCCATCAGCAGCTCAAACGCCCGCCCTCCGGCCATCGCAACCTTGCGGCCAAGCAGATCGAGGCCGTGGATCCCGTGCGTTCCTTCATGAATCTGATTGAGACGGTTGTCGCGGTAGAACTGCTCGACGTTGTAATCCCGCGTGTATCCGTATCCGCCATGCACCTGAATCGCGAGATCGCAACCCTTGAGGCACCACTGCGAGGGCCAGCTCTTGGCAATGGGAGTCAGGATATCGAGCAGCAGCGTGGCGTCACGACAAAGGTCACCCTCCAGCGTGCGCTCATCATCCACAAGGCGGGCGCAGTACAACATCAGCGCAAGAGAGCCCTCCGCATAACACTTCTGCGCAAGCAGCATCCGGCGAACATCCGGATGCGCGATGATCGGTACCGGCGGGGATGACGGATCCTTGTTCGAAGGCAGCCGTCCCTGCAGTCGCGTACGCGCATAGTCCAGCGAATGGAGATAGGCCGTGTATCCCAGCGCGGTAGCGGCCAGACCCACGGCGATGCGTGCCTCATTCATCATCAGGAACATGCAGGCCAAGCCCTGGTTCACGCCGCCGACCAGCCATCCCTTCGCGCCCGGCTTGCCATCCAACAGAAAGCGACCTTCCCCGAAATTCAGCAGGCAATTGACGGTGCTGTGTGTGCCCATCTTGTGGTTCAGCCCCGCGAACGCGATGTCGTTGCGCTCTCCCAGGGTGCCATCCGCCGCCAGCAACCGCCGCGGAACCAGAAACAGCGACAGTCCCTTCACGCCGGGCGGACTGCCGGGAATGCGAGCGAGCACAAGGTGGATGATGTTTTCGCTGGCCTCGTGCTCGCCGCCCGAGATCCACATCTTGGCGCCGAACAGCCGGTAGGATCCATCGGACTGGGGCTCGGCACGCGTCCGTACTTCCGACAGCCCGGATCCCGCGCCTGGTTCCGACAAACACATCGTGCCCGAGAAGCGCCCCGCCAGCATGGGGTGCACATAGGAGTCGATCTGCTCGGCACTACCGTAGTGCATGAGCAGTCCCGCATTCGCCATCGTCAGCAACGGGTAGCAGGCGAAGCCGTAGTTCGCGCCGAGAAACCAGGTGAGACACGTCCGTTCGACTACGACCGGCAACTGCATGCCTCCCAGGTCGTAGTCCTTGTCGGCGGCGAGCAACCCCGCGGAGGCGAACTCCCGAAGCGCGACAGTCAATTCTTCCAGTGTCTCGACACGCCCGTTCTGGTACGTCGGCTCCTGTTGATCGCCCTTCTTGTTGAACGGCGCGAAGTAGGTTGTCGCGATCTGTTCGGCGACATCCAGAGCCGCATCCATCGTGTCCCGGCTGTGTTCGGCATAACGGGCCCGCTCACAAAGCTCGGTCACCTTGAGCCATTCAAACAACAGGAAGTCGATGTCCCGACGGGACAGCACCAATGAAGACATGCGTAAACCCTAAATCATCAAGTCAGCAATGCAGCGCGCGCTCACAGGAGCATCAGTTCGGGGTTGGCAAGCAGGTCCGATATCTTGCGGATGAAGCGTGCCACCGGTTCCCCGTCCATTGCCCGATGATCGAAAGTGAGTCCGCAGGGCAGCACGGTTCGCACCTCGACCTTGCCGTCGATGACCAGCGGCTTCTGTATGGTGGACCCCGGCTGGAAATTCACCACGTTCGGCAAATTGAGCAGCGGCGTGGACACCATCCAGGCACCGGGCAGGAAGCCGGCACTGCTGGAAATGGTGATGGTTGAATCGGCCATGTCCTGCGGCTTCATGGTCCCGGAACGGGCGCGATCGACCACTTCCCTGATGTCGCGGTCGATTGCCAGCAGTCCCTTGGCCTGCACATCGCGCACCACTGGCACCACCAGACCCGAGTCGTACTCGCCCTTGCCCGGAAGTGCCACGGCGATGCCGATGTTCACATTCTCCCAAACGATGATCTCCCGATCGATCAGGGTCGCGTTGCAGATCGGAACCTCCTGGCAGGCGAGCGCTACCGCACGCGCATAGATGGCGGTGGCGGAAATGCGCGTACCCAGCTCCTTCTCACGCCCGAGCAATGTCTCGCGCATGGCAACGAGTTTGGTGACGTCGATCTCGAAGAAGGCGTACGTTTGCGCGGCGGTGGTCTTGGCTTTGACCATCCGTTCGGCAATGGTGGCGCGCATGCCAGTCAGCGGGATGCGCGCCTTCTCGGCCATATGGCCCGTTGCGATGGTCCGCGCGCCCGCCGGCGCCGCAGCAGCAGGTTTCGTCTGCAGAGCCTCAAGCACATCGCGACGCACGATTCGCCCCGCCGGACCCGTACCGGTTACCGTCTGCAGCGAGATCCCCTTGTCTTTGGCAATTTTTTTCGCAAGGCCCGAAACCCGGATTCTTCGACCGCCAGCTTCGTTGCCGCTCGCATCTGCCGCAGCCTGCGGAGCGCTTACGGATACAGCGGCCTTCACCGGAGCAGCAACGGCCACCGACGGTGCGCCGGCTCCCGCGGCGATCGAACGGTACTCCGCCTCGGTATCAGCGATCTTCGCAATCAACGACTCCACCGGAATCTTGTCACCGCCACTGTTGACGATGATGTGCAGAAAGCCGGTGTAAGGTGCCGGCAGGTCCGTCACCGTCTTTTCGTTCTCGATCATCGCCAACGGCTGGTCGCGCTCGATTCGCACGCCTTCTTTGGCCAGCCACTCGGAGATGGAGCCCTCCGACATGCCCATCGACAGCTGGGGCAGGATCACTTCGCGAATCATGGTTTCATCCTCAGCGGCACACGTCCCGAATGGCGGACTCCACCTTTTCGACGGTGGGCATGGTGTAGACGTCCATGTAACCGCCGGGAATCGGGAAGTTTGGATGGCAGACACGCTTCACTGGCGCATCGAGCAGGTCGTAGCCATGTTCCATGACCTGCGCTGAAATCTCCGCGGAAAATCCGGCACGCTCGAAGTCCTCGTCCACGATGACCAGGCGCGTGGTCTTTTCCAGCGACTTGAACAACGCGTCCCGATCGAAGGGCTCAAAACTGCGTGCGTCGATCACCTCGATGCTGATCTCGTCCTTGAGCTTCTCGGCGGTCTTCAGCGCGGTGTGCACCTGCATCCCCGCGGTGAGCACGGTGACGTCGGTCCCTTCGCGCTTCACGTCGGCCTTGCCCAGCGGCACCACGTAATCGTCGGTCGGCACATGGCCCTTGAACGACATCATGCTGGTGTGCCACAGAAAGAACACCGGATTGTTCTCGCGGATGGCCGCCTTCATCAGCCCCTTGGCATCGTAGGGCGTGGATGGCATGCATACCTTGATTCCCGGATGGTGAATCAGCGCACCGTACGGCAAGGTCGAATGTTCGTTGGCGACGCGCCGGCCAACACCGCAGGTGCCGACGAACACCAGCGGCAGCGGCAACTGGCTGCCGTGCAGGAAGTAGTACTGCGAAGCCTGCATGAAGACTTCCGAGCCGGCGTAATACGAAAAACCGGCGTACATGAAATCGACGATCGGCCGCAGACCTTCCTGGGCCGCGCCTATGGCCGCACCGGCGATAGCCGGTTCCGCCAGCGGAGTATCCACCACACGGTGAGTCCCGAATTCGGGGGTCAGATCCTTGGTGTGCGGGAAGCTGCCGGCCTGGATGCTCACGCCCATCATGAACACGCGCTCGTCACGGCGCATTTCATCGATGTAGGCCTCGCGGATGGCCTCACACAAAGTCAGTTCTCTGGTATCGGTCATGGGTCAGTTTCCCTTCCCGGCATATACTTGGGTGTAGAGCTCTTCGACGGAAGGCATCGCCTTCGGACTCGCTTCGGAGAATTCATCCATGGCATCCGCTTGCTTGTCCGCTTCGGCCTGCCACTCGGTAAACACCGTTTCGGTCAGCAAGCCCTCCTCGATCAGGCGCGCCGCTGCGATCTTCAACGGATCGCGCGTTGCCTTCCATTCATCCATCAGCTTCTGGTCACGCTTGACCGGACCTTCATTGTTGAGGTTGCCGACGCTGTGCTCCTGGGCACGGAGCGTCCTGCATTCGATGAAGATCGGACCCTTGCCGGACCGCGTGTGCGCAATGGCCGCGAGGGCCGTTTCGGCACAGGCGAACAGATCCTGACCATCGACTTTCATCGCCGGAATACCGTACCCCGCGGCGAGGACGGAAATTTCCTTGCCGGGGAACAGATCCTGCTCACCGCTGTGCTGGGCCATGCCGTTGTTCTCCAGCCAGAACACTACCGGCAGCTTCCACAAGGCGGATATGAGCAATGCCTCGTGCGCCCGCCCTTCGCCGTACGACCCGTCGCCGGAGCAGTTCATCACCACCTGGTCGGTCTTCTTGTACTTCGCCGCGAAGCCGTAACCGACAACCATCGGGAAATTGGCGCCAATATTGCCGGACAAGCCGAATACATGATCCTGGGGGAAAGAAAAGTGGAAGCTGGACCGCCCCTTGCAACAGCCGGCCTCGCGGCCCATGTGCTCGGCGACGTACAGCTTCACGTCGATTCCCTTGGCCAGCATGTGAGCCAGACCGTGGGCGCGGTAATGAGGCCACAGGATGTCTTCCTTGCGCAGGAAGGTACCGGCAGCGACTCCGGGAGCCAGAGCGATTCCGCCCTCATGATAAAAACCCACCATCCTGCCGGCCCTGATGACACGCATCATCATGCGGTCGAGGGCCATCGCCAGCATCAGATTACGGAACAGAAGAATCTTCTGCTCGTCGGTCAGCGGCGATGCCTTGCCTCTCTTACTGGCCGCGGCTACGGCTGTAGTTTGCATTTCTGATCTGCCTTACTTGTCGAAATTGTTCAGCTTGCCTTTCTTGACGTAATCGGTCACCGACCCGACATGCCCGCGGCCGTGCGTCGCCTTCTTTTTCGACAGATGCGAAAACATCTGGATGCCAAAGCCGCCGTCCAGGCTGTCCACGATCTGCTTCTTCCAGGGCCGCCGGACAATCTGCGTAGTGAGACGGCGCGTGGTACGGGGCTGCGTCATGATGTGATCTGCAAGCGTGTATGCACGTTCCAGCAGCTTCTCCCTCGGCCAGATTTCGTTGACCATCCCGTATTCGAGCGCCTTCTTGGCGTCGATGGCCTGCCCGGTGAGCAGCGCGTAGGCCGCTCGCTTGACGCCGAGGAGTTCCTGGAAGCAGCTGTGAATGCCGTCACCCGGAACCGCTCCGGTGTCGTAGTGGGGATCGAAGATCACCGCATCGTCGGCACAGATCGTGATGTCGCACATCAGGGCGAGTTCCGAATGGAACCCGTGACCATTCATGATGCCGATGGTCGGAATCTCCAGATCGTTGACCAGCGAGGCGGCGTTGATCCTGCCGTCCTTGTAAGCGTACTCGTAGGCCCAATAGGCCAGATCTTCCTGTTCGAGCTTGAATCCCTCTGGATCGATTTGAAACTGGAACTCATCACCCGATCCGGTGTAGATCAGGATTTCATTCTCGGGATCGGCTCCAACGGTCTTCAACAGCTGACCGACAGCCCGGTGATTTTCAACGCTCAGCTGAACCGGCCCGCCAAGTGTGTGCGCCTGCGCCACGATGACGCCGTCAGCGCGTCGTTCCAGCTTGTAGTGATTCTTGAATGCTTCTTTGTAATCCTGGAACTTGGGTGTGGGTACGAAGTTTTGTAGCGACACGGTTTAGCTCCTATATAGTCAGAATTCGCATGGGTGTACTTGAATGATAGCCTGACCGCAGCGCGAACTGACCGGGGCGTGGTTGCACTGCAACGTACAGAGAGTGCCTCAGCATGGCCGTCTGGGCTGGCACCAGAGACGGCCACATCAGCGTTTCGTTCCGTCACCAACTCGCTGCGATGTACTTGGATTCCAGATACTCGAGCAAGCCATCGTGAGCGCCCTCGCGCCCTATTCCACTCTGCTTCCAGCCGCCGAAGGGCGCCGCCGGATCCGAAACCACGCCACGGTTGATTCCCACCATGCCTGATTCAATGCGTTCGGCCACACGCAAGCCGCGCGCGAGGTTGGATGTATGCACGTAGGAAACGAGCCCGAACTCGGTAGCATTGGCCAGCTTCACGGCTTCGTCTTCGCCTTCGAACGTCGCAATCGGCGCAACCGGACCGAAGATCTCGTTGCCCAGGATGTGAGCGTCATGGGCGACACCGGCAAGCACCGTGGGCTCATAGAAGTAGCCGCGCCGCTGCGGGGCGTTGCCGCCGCAAAGCAGCTTCGCTCCCTGGTCCCGGGCCTGCCCGACCAGTTCCGCGACCTTGTCGCGAGTATCCGCATTGACCAGGGGACCGAGCTGAACGCCCGCCTCGAGGCCGTGGCCCATCTTCATTGCGCCCATGGCCTTGGCAAAGCGGCTCGCGAAATCCGCCGCAACGGACTTCTCGACGTAGAAGCGGTTGGCAGCCGTGCAGGACTCTCCACCATTGCGCATCTTGGCGATCATGGCGCTCGCGACGGCGACGTCCATATCCGCATCGGCAAAAACGATGAACGGCGCATTGCCACCCAACTCCATGGAGCACTTGACTACCTTTTCCGCTGCCTGCGCGAGCAGCACACGCCCGATTTCCGTGGAACCCGTGAACGAGAGCTTGCGTACGCGTGGATCGTTGAGCATCGCGCCCACCACTTTCGACGCGCGGCGCGTAGGAACTACGTTGATCACGCCGGCCGGCACGCCCGCCTGTTCGAACAGCGCAGCCATCGCCAGCGCGGTAAGCGGCGTCTCCTTGGCTGGCTTGAGCACCACCGTGCATCCGGCGGCGAGAGCGGGGCCGATCTTGCGCGTAGCCATGGCCGCAGGAAAGTTCCAGGGCGTGACGAACACCGCCACACCGATCGGCTGGCGCAAAACTATGATGCGATTGGCCCCACTGGGCGCTATCGAGATTTCACCGTGGATGCGCACCGCCTCTTCCGCAAACCAGCGCAGAAATTCAGCCGCATACACGACTTCGCCCAGCGCCTCGGACAGCGCCTTGCCGCCTTCCAGTGTGATGAGACGCGCCAGGCTCTCCTTATGTTCGATCATGAGATCGAAAGCCCGCCGCAGGATCTCGCCGCGCACACGCGGCGGCGTAGCGGCCCAGGCAGGTCCGGCGGCATGCGCAGCTTCGACCGCAGCAAGGCCATCCTCAACACTCGCGTCGGCAACCGATGCGATCGGCTCCTCGGTGCCCGGATCCACCACCTGCAGGCTCGCGCCATCCGACGCGGGCCGCCACTTGCCGCCGATGTAGAGATCCTTGGGAATCTCAGCAATATCCAACTTCATCCGTCCCACGAATGCCTCTACATTGAAAGGTTGAAAGCCTGATCTTAGCGGAAATGTGCCCGCCCGGCAGCGATGCATGAAGTCGGGTTTCCGACCCGCCCGCAGCGGAGCGGCGGCAGATGCGGCCGGCCGGGCGTCATTGCTCGGCGGGAATCGTCACTGTATCCAAGGAGCGCGCGGATCTTAACATCGCCGCAACGGACAGCCAATGCGCGGTAGCGACGCACGGCCGGCTGGATCCGGGCGGGAGGCGTCAACCTCCCGCCCGTCCTGCTTCAGACAAAGACCATCAGAACTCGTACTTCACGCCAACGCCATACCGGGTGTCCGGGTTGACGGTGGCCGGGTAGGCCAGCAGCGTGATGACGTGGGTCACATACCGTTCACCGGTAAGGTTCTTGCCGTAGGCATAGACCTCCCAGCCCGACGGATGGGCCACGCCGACGCGCGCATCGAGCGAGTCCCAGCCGTCATTGCCAACCCACGGGTTGTTCTCGGCCGAATAGTAGGACTTGCTTTCCTTGAACCAAGAAAGGTTTGCCTTGAACCTGCGCTGGTTGCCGATGTCGCCATCGTAGTGAACGTTCACGGAAAACTGCAGTTCGGGAGCCCGGATCAGCTGGTTGCCGGACCGATCAAGGATTGACGTCGCGCTCACCTGCTCGAACAGCGAGTCATACTCGGTGTTCAGCAGGCTCAGCGAACTGTCGATGCCGAAGCCGCCGCCGAGCAGAATGCTGGTCTCGATCTCGGCACCGTACAACGTGGCGGAACCGGCGTTGTTGATGACGGTCGTGGCCGGCGCAATGGTCTGGCGGACCTGCAGGTCCTTGAAATCCTCGTAGAACAGCGTCGTGTTCAGGCGGACCCGGTTGTCAAACAGCTGGCTCTTGGCACCGAGCTCGTAGTTGGTCAGCTTCTCAGGGTTCGCTCCGGGACCGGCCGGCTGGCCGCGGCCCGGAGCGGGGTTGTAAGCCCCGGCCCGATAGCCCTTCGAGACCGTCGCAAACAGGAAGATGTCTGCATTGAGCTGGTGGCTGAGCCCGATCTTGGGCAGATAGGCATCGTCGGTCCGGTCGTCGGTGCGGAAGGTCTCTGCCAGCGCGCCAAGCGTGGGGTGCACAAATGCGGGGTACAGGACGCTGAAGTCCTTGTGGTCGCGGTTGTAGCGCAGACCCATGATGAGTTTCGTGGCATCCGTAACCGCATAATCGAACTGCGCGAACGCCGCCCAGGCCGAGGTCTTGGCTTCATTGTTGAAGAAGTTCGGCCCTCCGTTGGACTGGGTTTCGTAATCCAGGAACGAGGTGTCCTGGAAGTAGTTCGCACCGGCAATCAGGTTCACCTTTTCGGAGCCGTAGTTGAGCCTCAACTCCTGGTTCCACTGCTTGTTGCCGAGGTCGCTGAATGTGTAGAAATAAGGAGTCGCCAGCCCCTGACCATCCGTGTCGACGTCGGAGTGAGTCACAAACTTGCGGTAGCTGGTGATCGACGTCAGCGTGGTCGAATCGCTGAGGGCGTACTCGGCGGTGACACTGCCACCATACGATTCGCGGTCCGTGTCAACGCCGGGCTCGAACTCGCTCTCAATCACATCGGGATCACCCACCCCGACGAACAGGCCACCCGTGGCAGTACGAATGGCCTGAAAGTAGTCTTCCGACTTGAACGTCGAATAGTCGCCGGCAATTGTCGCCTTGAGAGCACCGGCCGTGATCTCGAGCTTGCCGCGGCCCGTGAAATCATCCTGCTCGCCAACGTCGTTTCCGGTGTTGGCATTCGTGAAGTAGCCATCGTGCCCCGACTTCACCCCGGACAAGCTGAACCTGACATTGTCACTCACCGGCCCGCCGAAATAGGCCTTCAGCTGGTTTTCCCCGAAGTTGCCGTAAGAGCCCTCGATGCTGCCCCTGAACTCCTCGGGTGGCGCGCGAGTGATGATGTTGATGGCGCCGCCAGTGGTGTTGCGGCCGTACAGGGTACCTTGCGGCCCGCGCAGCACCTCGATGCGCTCGACATCGGCGAAATTGAAGAAGGCAGCGTCCGATCGCGGCAGGTAGACGCCGTCCAGATAGACACCCACCGCGTCCTCGGTACCAATGGGAAGGATCGGGCTGTTGATGCCGCGCAGCGAGATCGTGTTCAGCCCGCCGAAGTTCGCATTGCCGCCGATCACGAGGCCGGGCACCGAACTCTGCAGGTCCGCGATGCCGGTGATGGTGCGCTGTTCCAGTGTCGATGCGCTCAGCGCTGTGACAGTCACCGGCGCGCGCTGCAGCGGTTCCGAACGCTTCTGGGCCGTGATGACGACCTCGTCAAGCTGAACGTCGGACGCTGCGTCCTGGGCGTATGTCGCGACCGACAGCGCAAGCGTCGATAGCGACGCACTCAGCAAATATCTTTTCTTGTTCATGGCTAGCTACCTTCCTTATCTTGATGTGCCTGTTGGCGGTCGCTTCCATGCAGAGCCATCCGTTGACCGGCTGTTGGTTGATGACGTCCAGTCGGACGACACCAAGTCCGTCAATGGTTCCGCCCCCGCTTTGATTCCCCCGACGCTCTCCGGTTATTTCCGGACTGCTGACATTTGCAGCATTTCAACAGCGCTGAATCAGGCTGTCATATTGGACTTAATACGTCAAATGAGTCTGGATTGTGGCTCGCAGCAACTCAGTTCAAGCCGGCTTCCTTTCGGGTGATTTCATAGGAAGCACTCCAGTCTGCCTCCTGCATGCCGGCATTGATGCCCGCCTTGAGCTTTCTCTCAACGACTGCCCCAACCTCGAGGCTGGTGCCAACTCTTTTCGCGGTGGCAAGCATGAGTTGCACATCTTTCAGGCCGCCGCTCATCACGAAGCCGCCTCTGCCAGCGAAGTCCCTGGATCGGATCTTTTCTGCATACATCTTGAGTGTCGGGTTGCCAAAGACGCCTTGTTGATAGAAATCGACGAGGTGCTGCAGAGGAAGTCCACACTTTTCCGCGAGCACATAGGCTTCGCCCATCACTTCCAGGAATGCCACCGCGCTGAAGTTGATGCACAGCTTCAGACAGTTGGCAACGCTTGGGCGACCGGAAATTACATTTACCTTTTGGGCATAGGTGCGACAAACAGGAGTAACCAGCTCAATTGCCTGCGGATCGCCAGCGAGATAGGTCGCCAACTGTCCGGTAGCAGCAGCCTCAGGCCGACCCACGACCGGACCCGAGACATAGTGCGATCCATGTTTTCGGTGCAGTTCTTCAAGACGGTCTGCACATTCAGGCGATATGGTCGTCACGCATACATGGACCGCGCCTTTCTTCATGCCCGCCAGAATGCCGTTCCCGGCCTGCACGACATCAAGAATCGACTGGTCATCCATCAAGCTGGTAATCACCACATCCGCCGCGCTTGCTGCTTCCCTGGCTGATCCGGCTGCCTTGGCCCCCTCTGCGACGAGCGGTTCCATCTTTGATGCAGTCCGATTCCAGACTGCCAGCTCAAAGCCACCCTTCAACACGCAGTGCGCGATTCCCGATCCCATGTTGCCAAGACCAATGAACGCAACTTTCATGAACTACTCCCCGACACGGCGACGGACCGCCATATATTGAGTTGGACAAATCATGTCAAGATGATCGTAAGCCGCGAGGTTTTTGGCGTATGATCCCGCCGGTTTTGTAGCACGTGTGATCGGCCCGGTACACAGTGTGGCCATCCACCTGAAGACTTCCGCGAGGGTCCGCGGGCGTTCATCGAGAAACGACCGCCCCGCTGGCGCGGACGATGACTGACCCGATTAGACCTTCTGGAGATCCACTGATGACCGATGCCCTGATTGTCTCCACCGCTCGCACACCGATCGGCCGCGCCTACCGCGGAGCGCTGAACGACATCCGCTCGCCCACGCTGATGGCGCACGCAATTCGTCACGCCGTCGGACGCGCCGGGATCGATGCCGCGGAAGTCGACGATGTGGTCATCGGCACGGTGTTGTCGGCCGGTTCCGCGGGCATGAACCTCGCGCGCAACGCACTGCTCGCGGCCGGATTGCCGGTGACGGTGCCTGGCCAGACGATGGACCGGCAATGCTCGTCGGGGCTGATGGCCATTGCCACCGCCGCCAAGCAGATCGCCATCGATGGCATGCGGGTCGCGGTGGCTGGCGGTCAGGAGAACATCAGCGCGCTGCAGACACCGTACATGGAATGGGCGCGTCGGGAAACCGACGACAATGTGATTCACGCGGTACCCACCGCTTACATGTCAATGCTTGAGACTGCGGAGTTTGTCGCGAAGAAATACCGCATCACGCGCGAGACACAGGATCTGTACTCGCTCGAGTCGCAACGCCGCACGGCGGCGGCGCAACAGGCCGGCAGGTTCGACGCTGAAATTGTGCCAATCACGGCAACGATGACGGTGAAGGACAAGCAGACGGGCGCCATCAGTCACCGCTCCGTTACGCTTGACCGGGACGAAGGCAACCGGCCGGACACCACACTGGAAGGACTGGCGACGTTGAAGCCCGTCATTGATGGCGGTGTCATCACCGCCGGCAATGCCAGCCAGCTGTCCGACGGCGCCTCTGCCTGCGTGTTGATGCATGAGAAGGTTGCCGCCGCGCGCGGCATCGCGCCGCTCGGCCGCTACCTCGGCATCGCGGTGGCGGGTTGCGCACCGGAAGAAATGGGTATCGGCCCCGTGTACGCGATTCCCAAGCTCCTGCGCCAGCACGGACTCAGCACCGATGACATCGGACTATGGGAACTCAACGAGGCTTTCGCCGTACAAGTCGTCTACTGTCGCGATTTCCTCGGCATCGACTCCGGGCGCCTCAACGTCAATGGCGGCGGCATCTCGATCGGCCATCCCTACGGCATGACGGGCGCGCGACAGGTCGGTCACGCGCTGATCGAAGGCCGCCGGCGCGGCGCGCGGCACGTGGTGATCACGATGTGCGTGGGTGGCGGCATGGGTGCCGCAGGTTTATTCGAAGTACTTTGAGGTCAAGCGATCATGGAAAAAATCGGCGTCGTCGGTGCAGGGTTGATGGGATCGGAGATCGCTCTCGTGTTCGCGCTCGCGGGCCACGAGGTGCTGCTGGCGGACCGCACGGAGGCCGACGCGGCGGCCGGGATCGAGCGACTCGTGGGCGTGCTGAAAAAGGCGGTGGAGCGCGGCTTCCAGACCCGCGAGGCGGCGGATGCTGCTCTCAAGCGCATTCGCGCAACGGCAGATCTCGGCACGTTCAAGGACTGCGATCTCGTCACTGAAGCGGTGTTCGAGGACCTCGCTGTCAAATCGGCCGTGCTGGCGCAGCTCGACGCAGCGTGCAAGCCGGACTGCATCATCGCCACCAATACCTCAACCATCCCGATTTCAACGCTGGCAGGGACCGTGTCCGAAACACGCCGGGCACGGTTCATCGGTACCCATTACTTTTCGCCGGTTTCGCGCATGCGTCTGGTCGAGGTGATCCCGGCGTTCGGAACCAGCGACGCGACCTTCGAGTTTGCCCAACGGCTGTGCACCGGCGCCGGCAAGACGCCGATACGCGTGAAGGACGTCGCGGGATTCGCAGTCAACCGTGTTCTGCACGCGTTCATGATCGAGGCCGTACGACTCGTCGAGGAAGGCGTGGCAACTCCGGAGGACATCGATACCGCGTGTCGACTCGGCCTCGGCCATCCAATGGGACCGTTTGAGCTGATGGACGCAACCACTTCGAGCCTGTGCTTGCAAGCGCAGGAAATCATGCAGGAAGCCTACGGCGAGCGATTCCGGCCACGCCCGCTGCTGAAGCAGCGTGTGCGGGCGGGCTTCGTCGGCGGCCGCAAGGCCCGCGGCTGGCGCCGCTGAGGTCAGCCAGTCAGAGCTGTATCCACGGGCGCCACCACGGAATGCCAGTCAGAATGATCAGCCACGTGATGCCGTAGAAGATCAGCGCACGCCGGGCTCGCGCAGCATCGACGCGAGCCCGGCGCACCAGCACCGAAGCAATGTGCACGGCGATGAAAGCCGCGACCATCATGAGGGGATGCACCACAGCCAGAAAATACGCCTGCGAACCCACCGGCAGCGGTGTATCGGTACTGGCAACAACGAGCGTGGTGAGCGGACTGAGCGCCAGATAGAGCGCGGCGCCCATCAACACCTGGATGTCGACCGAAATGCTGAAGAAGCGGGCCAGGCGGGCTACGCCCGTATCCCACGGCCTGCCCGTGCGCAACCGCGTGACGGCACAGAACAGAACCGCAAAGCCGATGACGATGACGACCCATCGCCATCCGTTGTGGGCGATCAGCACCCAGCGGTACATTCGGTACTCTGCAGCGCCGCCAACGTCCCCATCAGGTAAAGCCGATATAGCGCCCCGCCGTGATCACGGCGATCCAGATCAGTATGGACAGGGCCGATATGACCTTTGCGAGTCGCGAGGCTTCAATACCCGGTCCCCATGCCTCTATGTCCAGGAACACACCGAGACGGAACCACAGCGCATTCAGACCTGCGATCAGGATCAGCAGCATCTTGATGCGAAAGGCGATATTGAACAGGTAAGACGCCGGATTGTGGCAAACGAAAAAGATGCCGGTGATTACGTTGATGCCGAAACCGACGAACGCCAGCGGCAGCAGTCGATGCAGCGGGGCGAGCGGCACGGCGCGCGCAAACCCGAGCACCCGCAGATCGATTGCGCCGACGATGCCGATCAGCAGGGTCATGCCGAGGAAATGCATCGACTCGAGGAAGGGAAAGGCCCAGCTGCTGGCGCGGACCCAAGCCCCTATCGGCGTATCGTGCAAAAATGTCACGAACGGATGAGGATCTACCTGCCCTGCCACGTTCTGAGCAATGACATCCACGGCACCAACCGCCGTTACCAATAAATCACCCATTGAATTTAACGCTCCTCAGATCCATCGGGACGCTGCTTTGCTATCCGCCAGCTGCAGGAACCAACCCTTATTCGCCGATGCCAATATCCGCAAAGGTGGTATAGGCCAGCAACCGCCCGGCGACGATCGCCGACACCCAGCAGGCGATCGACAATGCCGCCAGTGCGCGCTGCCGCACCGTCGGATTGGAGATTGGCGCATATTCATCACCAACCTTCAGCAGAGAGGAATTAAGCACCCACGCTATCACCAGCCCGACGAAGATAAACGACAGCTTGAAACGGAACGTGGTGCTGTCCAGGAACTTGAGCGGCGAGATGCAGAACAACAGCGTGCCGCTGATGGCATTGGCCCAGAAGCCTAACCAGACCACTTTCATGAAGCGCCGCAGCGACGCAACTGGCATGCCGCGCCCCAACCCGAGCACGCGCAGGTCGATCACAAACAACAACCCCACCAGCAACGCCAACCCCACCGAGTGGATCGTCAGAATGATCGGGTACGCTCCTTGCGAGAGCCAGAAAGCAAAGGAACTGTTCTGAATAGTCAACAGGACAGAATGCATCGATCCCTCTTGATGGAGTGTGGTGGGTGGTCCGGCAGGTTGTTCTTAGTTAAACGACCCGGCCCACTTCCAGCCATCTTTCGGCCGCACGATCGACTTCATCACCAGCCGATGCGAGGATGAATCGCGGGCCGGGCTGCCGGTGACGACCACGAAGTCACCCCGCTTGACCGTATCCTTCGCTACACCCTGGCCGCTCAGAGCTCCGCCGCCGCCCCACTCGACTCCCCAGCGCACCGTGTTGCCGCTCTTGTCTTTCACGTCTATGTGCACGAACGAGTGCGGATTGCGAAACAGGAAAGCCGATACGGTGCCTTCAATCTTCACGGTCTCACCCACATTGTAGGTCGCGGGGAAACTGTGGTGCGCCTGAGCCGGCATCATCGCCGCTGGCCCGGTCAACCCAGCCAGTACGACACCTGCCCACACAGTATTCTTGCTCATGAATATCTCCATACTGTTACTTCAACTAACTGTGCAACTGCGACCAACCCCGTGCGCCCACTTCGACGAACACGGCACCGAACAGCCAATCCGGTGCATCTCAGCACCTCACCGAATTGGACCCACGACGGCCATGGAGGTTCTCCCACTTGCGCCCGGACCCTGCGGCATCATGGGATTATTCCACGGGTCGCATGGCCCCACATTACGGCAAGTTAACCTTTGACTACAGGCAAAACTCAATCGAACCGCCTTGCCCGTCACAGTTGATTGTTGTGAGCCGCTGGCGGCCACGTACTGTCGCTGCCAATCGCAAGGAACGCAGCATGCAGGCTGAAAACTACCCAATTGTCCTGCTCTTATCAAGTTGTACTACTCATATCAACTTGTTACTTCTTATCAAGTTGCCATTTTAGGCTAAGCCATATTCTCTTTCGTTCACCCTGTTTTGTTCGCCAACGCATTGACACGGGAGTCCACACGATCTCCGCACTGCTTGCGCGTTCCGGTAAGTAACACTCCCGTTGAGATGGGGTGTGTACCGCACTGCACACGAGACTGCGCTACCGCCAACTGAGATTTCCGGGGGGGACTTCGATGAAAAGCACAACATCATTTACACACACGTTGATCTTGTTGGCAGCGACGATGGCGGGGATCGCCGCGGCTGCAGTCGATGAAACAGCGCCACTGCAGGGTCCGGGCGCGCAAGCCGCCCGGGATGCCCGCGAGCCGGAAGTGCTTGCCACTTGCCCCCGCAGCCCGCCACAGCAAGGAATCCCTGGCCGCGGCCCCGGCCCCGGCTTCGCCAGCGAAATGCCGCCACCCAGCGACAACTATCAGGTGAACGCCATTCCGGGCGTAGTCAAGTCGGAGGTGCGCTGGAAGGTGATCTGGCAGACCACGGGCAACAACGCCGACGGCATCATCAGCCTGCCCAACGGCAATGTACTGAACGCCCAGAACAACAATAGCGCCGTGGTGGAGATCACACCCGAGGGCCAGGCGAAGGTGCTCTACACGGACACCAACACCGGCGGTGCGCTGTCGATGAACAAGAAGGGCCAGCTGTTCGTCGCCCAACGCGGCCTGCGTGCCTCGATCTGGCAGCTCGCGCCGGAGCGCAAGATGCTGGCCAATAGTTATGACAGCGGCTCGCTCGATTGCCTCGGCGGAGTGCTCAACGACATCGCCGCAGACAGCAAAGGCGGGGTGTATTTCTCGCAGGGCGGTCTGTACTACGCCGCGCCCGATGGCAAAGTGACTAGGCAGGGGCAGGATCTGTTCACCAACGGGATCGTGCTCAGCCGCGACGAGAAGACTCTGTTCGTCACCAGCGCCGGCACAGTAGTCGCGCTCGACGTGCAACCGGACGGATCGCTGACCAACCAGCGCACGTTCGCGGAACTGCCGGGTCGCGGTGGAGACGGCATGACCATAGACGCGGAGGGACGGCTGTACGTTCCGGGCGGCACAGGCGTGCGGGTGATCGCGGCCGACGGCAAGTATCTCGGCACGATCCCGGCGCCGGTCTACCTGACCAGTGTGACCTTCGGTGGTCCCAACAAGAAGACGCTGTTCGCGGTTGGCCAGCCGGGCCTCCCCGGTATGCTCCAGCAACCCCGCTACACCCCGCACCCCCAGATTCTCGCCCTCCCGATGGAAGCGCAGGGCTACCTTGGCCGGGCCAAGTAGTCCGCAGTGATTCGCCGCCTTCCTTTGTATTGCGACCGAAATGGCCCCCTTGGTAACCACGATGGCCGTTCGTTACAGATCTTTACTGCGTCCTGGCCACGGGCTTCGCCAGCCTGCGGGGTCGGGCGCCCGATCATGGGTGCGAGCAACGGGTCGTTCTGCCCCACCAATATGGCTTTCATGATTATTGACCACTCGGATAGTTTTTACTAGCATAGCCTGCAGCGTGCAAAATCGCGAGCGGATCCGGTTGAGACAATGATGCGCGCATCAAGTGCAATGTCTTGAGCCTGCAAGGGGTGCTACGTCCAGCCGCTTTCGGCCTCGCCGCCATCCTTTTCCATCACCTGATCGCGGTTACCACCGTCGTGACATGCTGGTGGGGCTTTGGTCAGCGGAGCAACGCTGTTCCTGAACGGCGCGTGAACACCGGCGCCGTCGTGAACGGATCATCATGTTGAAGGTGTGGGAGTTGCTTCCGGCAGCCTCGGCACCGACAATGGCTTAAAGTGGGAAGGCTGAGCTTTCCTACGTACTCAAGGAGCAGGTTCATGAGCATGAGGTTGACTGGGTTTGTGGCGGGCGTAGCACTGGCAGGAATGGTGGCGAGCGTACCGGTGGCGGCGCACCATTCCTTCCCGGCGACCTACATCGTCGACTCGCATATCAAGATCGAGGGCACAGTGGTGCAGTTCCTGTTCCGCAATCCCCATTCGTTCGTGCACATAATGGCGCCGGACAAGAACGGAACCATTCAGCGCTGGGCGGTGGAGTGGGGTGCGGGCGGCGCGCTCACCAGCTCCGGCGTGAAGAGCGATACGCTCAAGCCCGGTGACAAAGTGATCATCAACGGCAACCCGGGCCGCAACCCGGCCGATCATCGCATCCGCATGGAGTCGATCGAGCGGCCGAAGGACGGCTGGAAGTGGGCCGGAACCTTCGGCTGAGTACGGCGATGGCTGCCGCGCGTGCCTTGGCGCGCGCGGCAGCCGCCCACTAAAGAACCGGCGATTCCGTTAATCGCGCTCCAGTCCGCTGGCGCGCGCCTGCTCAAGAGCCATCACCGACCAGTCCCGCGCAGCATCGCCATGCGCTGCTGCGCCGAGCAGGCGGTCACGGCAAACATTCGCGCTGGGGAGCGGCACCTTCAGGGCCTCGGCAACAGCCAACACGTGGCCGATGTCCTTGAGCGCCAGTGTTGCTGTCAAATTCACCTCATCCCACTTTCGATCGACGATGGCCTGACTGTAGGATTCGTAAGCTATGCATTGAAACAGCCCGTTGGTGAGCACCTCGCGAAAGCTGTTTGTGGCAATTCCCGCCTTGCCGACCAGAGAAAATGCCTCGCCCATGGCCTCGATGGCGCACGCCAGCACCATGTTGTTACACAGCTTCAGCAGCGACGCCGAGGATGGAGTCGGGCCGGCAGAAAACGTTCGTCGACCAATTGCATCAAACAGAGGTTGAACGACCCCGATTGCTTCAGCCGGTCCAGCCGCAATGATGCCGAGCTTTCCGCTGCTGACAACAGCTGGTCGCCCCAGGACCGGGGCCGCAACAAGTACCTGTCCGGCAGCCTCGTGAGCGCTGGCCAGCGAACGAATTGTTTCCATCTGGTGCGTTCCCATTGCGACATGGATGCCATGCCGGGGCAGACTGTCGATGATTCCTCCGCTCCCGGTCACCACAGCATTGAGCGCCCCATCGTCAGCCAGCATGGTCAGCACCGGACCACCCTGACCACATGCATCAGCTATGCTCCTGGCAACTTTCGCCCCTCGCCGGGATAGCTCCGCGGTTTTCTCAGGACTGCGGTTGTAGACCATCAGTTCGTGGCCCGCGTCCAGCAGACGACCTGCCATCACCTGCCCCATGCGCCCGAGGCCAATAAATGAGACTTTCACACGATTCTCCGTAAGTCAGTGGCTAGAGGTTCCTTGCAATGGCAAGGGAATGAAACTTGAGCTTAAGGCTATTTTGTCGAAATTCCCGGCGTGGGTTTAAAATCAAGTTTGAATGGTCGTTTTTCCGCAGCGTGGCAACTTTTTGATTTGGTTGACTTTAACAAGCTTGAGGGTCCGATGATGGCGCTCACCGACTCGACAACCTCAGTTGAGCCGGCCGCCGGTGCTTCAAAGGCTTCGCCGCCTGCCTCATTGGCTACATCTGTATACAGTCAGTTGCGGGCGGATGTGCTTACGGCGCGATTGGAGCCGGGAGCCAAGCTTCGCGCCGAGCCCCTGCGCAAGCGCTTCAATACCGGCAGCACGCCGGTCCGGGAAGCGCTCAACCGGCTGCTCGCTGAGGGCTTCGTCTCCCTGGAAGAGCAGCGGGGTTTCCGCGTCGCTCCGATCAGTCGTGAAGAACTGGCGGAGCTGCTCAATGCGCGCATCCTGATCGACGGCACGGCGATCACTGACTCCATCCGCCGCTTTGAGTCCTCCTGGGAGGAAGGCCTGGTGCTCGCATTACACCATCTCTCACGTACACCGCGTGGCGTAGAACCGGCGGGCGAAACTTCATGGGAAGCGCGCCACAAGATCCTACATATGGCGCTGGTCGCAGGATGCGGAAGCCGGTGGATGCGACGAATCAGCGAGCAACTATTCGACGCAGCGGAGCGCTACCGACTGATCGCCCTGCCCTGGATTCCGGAACGCAACGAACTTGATGAGCATCGCGCTCTGGTGGAAGCATGCCTGCGCAAGGACAGCGCAGCGGCGGCAGAGCTTCTCAAGAATCACTATGGACAGACTTTCGACGCCATCGTCAACTCTGGCCGCGTGTGAGAGCCAGCTCATATTCTTCCTGTAGCGGAATCCCGGCCTGCTTCGGCGGTTAACTGCGCTCGCTCACGTGCGGATGCCGTACGCTGAGCCACGCGGTCCAGCAGACTGACCATCTCCTCGAGATCCACACGGTTAACCCCCGTGGTGATGAATACGATCCGTGTGGAGCGATCGGCGCTCGGCCAAGCGTCGAGCCAACATATGTTATGGAGCAGGTGTTGTGCGCCGTGAATGACCGCAGGTTTGTCCGGTGCCTCTTTGACGTGAACGATCCCCTTCAGCCGCAGCAGCGAGGGGCCCAGATTCTGCTCCACGGCGCCCAGCAGCAACTCCAGACCATAGAGCGACGTGGGCTCCTCGCGCACCAGGCAGAAGGATGCGATCTTCGGACCGGAGTGCAAGCCAGATCCATGCGTGCCAGAAACTTCATGATCGACATGCGCAGAAGCATCAAGCCATGCAAGTACGCCAGCAGAATCACGCCGCAACGAAAATCCATCCTTCAGGATCAACCCGACTGGATCCAAAGCAGGGTCATTGGAGTCATAGACCTCGGCAGAGGGATTGATTCTGAGGATTTGTTGCCGCAAATCCTCTACCGGTTGCTGCTCGACGCTGACCAGATCCGACTTCGAGATGAGAATGCGATCAGCTAGCGCCAGTTGATGCACGGACTCGTCGTGCCGCTGCAACGTTCCGGGACCATTGACCGCGTCCACAATCGTCAGGACGGCATCGACCCGGAACAGCCCCTCCAGTGTCGGATCGGACAGAAACGCCTGGATCACAGGTCGGGGATCGGCCAGACCCGACGTCTCCACAACGACCCGGTCGAAGCGTGGCACTTCACCCGCCTCCCGGGCGTGGTAGAGACGATTGAGTGTCGAGATGAGATCGCCAAAGACGGTGCAGCACAGGCAGCCGTTTTCAAGCAGGACGATCTGGTCGTCACTGGCCTCGCTGAGAAGATGGTCGAGCGGGACGGACCCGAACTCGTTGATCACCACCGCCGCGTTGGCCAGCAACGGCGAGCGAAGCGCACGGTTGAGAAATGTTGTCTTGCCGCTGCCCAGAAAGCCGGTGACTATCGTCACAGGCGTCCGCTGATCGGATCGGCTAGCCATGTATTGCAACGATTACGCAGCAAATTGCCCAGAACAAAGGGTATTCGCAGCCACCGCCCAGCCAGATCCAGCTGCCTTTGCTGACCTTGAAACTCGCCCCGGTCGCCACCACCAGGAACAGTGCAGCGGCCCAGGCGGCCGCCTGTTGCCAGACACCAAGAATCAGCGCCAGAGCGACAATCACCTCGAACACCAGCGCCAGGTACATGAAGGCCACCGGTCGCGGAAAGCCGGCAGCCTTGAAGAAATTGAGGGGACCCGGCGAGGTCACCTTGCCCCAGGCATGCGGCAGCAGGAAAACGCCGCAGACTATCCGCAGCCAGTCAATTCCATCAGTCGGGTCGAAGTTGAACATGGCAGATCAGAACACCTCACAACCTGGGAGTCCGCATGACATCAGATGATCGGAAGGGAAATTGGTGATGATTTCGCATCCGTTGCGAGTCACCACGACTTCCTCCTCGATACGGGCCGCTCCCGAACCGTCCTCTGCGCCGCACCAGGTTTCGAGAGCGAAAACCATGCCCTCCTTCAATGGCCGGGTATTTCCGCTGTAGCGCCGAGAAATGATCGGCCGCTCCCATAAAGACAACCCGACTCCATGTCCATACTGCAGCAGGAATGCCTCCGCTTCGTCCCGGTAGCCGAATTCCTCGGCCTTGGGCCATACCGCGGCGATTTCATCCGGCGTGACGCCGGGACGGATCATGTCGATGGACGCGGAAATCCACTTTGAAGCCTTCTCGTACGCTTCGATCTGGTACTTGTTCGGTTCACCGCAGATGAAGGTGCGGTAATAGCAGGTCCGATAGCCGTTGTACGAGTGCATGATGTCGAGAAACACCATGTCACCGGGCTGTATCAGCCGGTCGGAGAAGGTGTGGCAATGCGGTCGTCCCCGCGCGCCTGATACGGAGTTGACGCATTCGACACGCTCGGATCCGAGACGGAACAGCCGATCATTGACGATGGCCACCAGTTCGTTTTCACGGGTGCCGGGGCGAATTGCCTTGACGACGTCGACATAGGCCGCGTCGACCATCGCACAGGCAACCTTCAACAGCTCGATCTCGTCCGCAGTCTTGACCTCGCGCGCGTCGAGCATGGCCTGTTGACCATCGACGACTTCGATGCCCTCGCGCTCAAGCGCGCGAATCATCGGCAGCTCCATCACGTCGATGCCGATCGGCAGCTTGTCCACGCCCAGTTCCACCAGGGCCTTTTTTATGCCTCGCGCGAAATCGGCCTGAATGCCCATGGTCAGCGGCAGACCGCCCTGCATGGTCGAATGACCGGCAGCGACCTGGTCGGCGATCCATGGCGAGGAGATCCGCTTGGCGGGTGCAGCCGGGTCCCACAGGAAGGGCTTGCCCTCAGCCGCGCAGACGGTATAGCGGATGAATTTGTCGCGCGCCCATTCCCCGATATGAGTTCCGGTGATGTAGCGGATATTGTCGAAGTTGAAGCACAGTACCGCACCCAGACCGTTGCTCTTGATTGCCGCCTGAGCGCGGGCCAGGCGTTCGGCACGCAGCCTGTGGTAATCGACGCCACCTTCCCAGTCTTTGGCTTGCGTACCCCAGCGGGCCGTAGCATACGGGCGGTTGTACTTCACAGACCTTGCACCTCTAGAGAAGAATGCGGAGCGGATTTTCGACAATCGTGCGGAATGCGGCGAGCAGCTTCCCCGCCGTCGCGCCATCCACGGCGCGGTGATCTACCGACAGCGAAACCGACAGCATCGTGGTCGCACGCAACGTCCCGTCTTTCGCTTCGATCGGTCGACGCTCCGCGGCTCCCACTGCCAATATCGTCGCCTGCGGCGGATTGACGATGGCTTGAAAACTGCGCACGCCGTACATGCCGAGATTGCTTACGGTGGCAGAACCTCCCGTGTATTCGCTGGCCAGAAGCTTGCGCTCACGCGCGCGGGCAATCAGCCCGGCCAACTCGTTGGCAAGGTTCAACAGACTCCTGGTATCGGCATTGCGCACAATGGGTGTCACCAACCCGCCCGGCACCGCTACCGCAACTCCAATGTCAGAACGCTCCAGTTGCAGCAGTCGGTCGCCGGCCCAAACCACGTTTGCTTCGGGCACCTCCTGCATCGCCAGGGCGTACGCCTTGACCAGAAGGTCATTCACGGAAACGCGGTTCGTACCCCCCTTGTTGATCTCCTTGCGCAACGCGATCAAGGCTTCGACATCGAAATCCGCGTTCAGATAAAAATGCGGGACCTGCTGTTTTGATTCGGATAAACGACGCGCAATCGTTTTGCGCATGTTGTCCAGCTTCAGCTCCCGGTAAGGCGTGCTGGTGTAAAGCGCCTTGATCTGATCGGGGCTTGCCTCGGAACTCGTCATTGTGGCGTTGGCCGACCCGCCGGATAAGCTGGCGCGGCGCACATCTGCAGCCACGACGCGGCCACGCGGACCCGACCCTTGCACTGTCGCCAGCTCGATACCGGACTCCAAGGCCAGACGTCGCGCCAATGGCGTGGTCCGCGCGCCACCGGGCAATCTGGCCTTGCCAAAGTTTTTTTCCGGCGTTCGCAGTCCGTGGTACGGATCAATCGCCCGGCTGGTACCGCCGGACACAGCAGGTTCTGCGGAATCTCGCGCAGGACTATCCGCCAGCTGCGGACGAGTTCCGCTCGCATCCTTTTCCAAAGGACCCGGCGGCGCATCACCGCTTTCCGCCACGATGGCGACTATCGCCCCCACCGCCACCGTCTGGCCGTTCTGCGCACGGATCTCGCGTAATACGCCAGCGGCAACGGCGGGCACTTCCATGGAAGTCTTGTCGGTTTCGATATCGAACAGCAGGTCACCGGCGGCCACGGAATCGCCCACAGCCTTGTACCATTTGGTGATGGTGCCTTCGGCCACCGTCTCGCCCAGTTGCGGCATCAATACATTCATCTCAGCACCGGGCCTGTATTAGGCCGACAGCGAGCGGCGAATTGTTTCGACCACCCGTGACACCGAAGGAATCGCGAGATCTTCGAGCGCATCAGCGGCAGGAAGTGGAATGTTCGGCGTCGTAATGCGGATTGGCGGACCGTCCAGGTCATAGAACGACTCGTCGGCGATGATTGAAACCAGCTCGGCACCCCAACCCAGCTGTCGCGGGTTCTCTTCAACCGTGAAGACGCGCCCCGTTCGAGCCACCGAGCCCAGGATACATTGCGTATCAAGCGGAACCAGCGACCGCACATCGATAACTTCGCAATCGATGCCATGCTCGGATTGCAGCGTTGCCGCCGCCTGCAGCGCGCGCGGAACCATCATGCCAAGCGCCAGAATGGTTGCGTCCTTGCCCGGCCGCAGAATCTTCGCAACGCCCAGCCTGTCCACAATTTCGCCATCTGGAACTTCGCCCTTGGTGGCGTACAGCGACTTATGTTCGAGAAAGATCACCGGATCAGGATCGCGCACCGCCGCGGCGAGCAGCCCGACTACATCCACCGGCGAAGACGGAGCAACCACCTTCAGACCGGGAAACTGCATGCACCAGTTCTCAACGCTCTGACTATGTTGTGCGCCGAAGCGGGCACCGCCACCGTTTCCGCAGCGGACGACGAGCGGGATACTGACCTGCCCATTCGTCATGTAGCGCGTCTTCGGAAACTCGTTGGCGATGTAGTCGTAACAGACCGCGATGAAGTCAGCGAACATGATCTCGGCAATCGGTTTGAGACCGGTCATTGCCGCGCCCATGGCTGCTCCAAGGATCGCCTGTTCCGAAATCGCCGTATCCACGACACGCTTGGGTCCGAATTGCTCCAGCAGTCCGACTGTGGCCTTGAATACGCCGCCCGCCTTGGCGATGTCCTCGCCCAGGAATACGACGTTTTCGTCGCGCGCCATTTCCTGTGCAATGCCACGCGCGACGGCTTCGCGATACGTCAGTTCCGCCATGCGCAACCTCCGTCCGCGTAGACGTCCGTAAACAGAATGTCCGTCGAGGTGGGTGGAGCCGCCTGACAGGCCTTGGTGGCATCGTCAATCAGCTTCAGAATCTCGGCGTCGATCGCATCGAGTTTGTCGTTCTGCACTCCCAGGCTCCCGAGCCGTTTGCGATAGGCCTTGATCGGATCAAGCTCCTTCCATTTATCCAACTCGCCGGCAGGACGGTACTTGGCGGGATCGGCACGGCTATGTCCGGAGTACCGGTAGGTCAAGCATTCAATAAGCGAGGGGCCCTTACCGGCGCGGGCCCTGGCAAAGGCCTGCGACATTGTTTGATAAACAACATCCACGTCGTTGCCGTCGACAACGATGCGATCGAGTCCGTAGGCCGCTGCGCGATCGGCGGCCGGGTGCTTCACCGGAATCACATCCGCGATGGGCGTGTATTCCATGTACAGGTTGTTTTCGCAGACAAACACGACCGGCAGTTTCATGTAGGCCGCGAAGTTGAGGGCCTCATGGAATGCACCAATGTTGGTTGTGCCATCGCCGAAAAAGCAGACCGACACATCCTTGTGCCCTTTGTACTGCGCTCGCCAGGCGGCGCCACAGGCGATTGGCAGGTGCGCACCTATGATTGCATACGAGCCCATCACCCCATGCTCGATCGAGGTCAGATGCATCGATCCGCCCTTGCCACGCATGAGTCCATTGTCGCGACCCATCAACTCACCCAGGACCTTTTCCACCGGCACGCCACGAGCCAGCGTATGAGCGTGACCCCGGTAGGTGCAGAAGGACAAATCACCGGGCTGCATGGCTGCAGCCGCGCCAGCGGCAACGGCTTCCTGTCCGAGAGATAAATGGCTGGTGCCCTTGATCAGATTCTGCAGAAAAAGATCGTATGCGCGCTGCTCCGACTGCCGCAGCAGACTGAGCAGGCGATACATCTCCATGCGCTTCGTCAGCGGAATTTCAATTGCATCCGACTGACCGTGGATAGTGGTGGGGGGGCTTGGAGCGAGCTTGTTAGCCATGGACTTGCCTGCGGTCATAACGACGGAGATTCCCAACATCACGCCAGCCGGCGCTCTGTCCTGGATGACTCCACTGAATTCTACCGATTAAATGTATAATATCCTAAGATTGTCGATATCAAAAAGATGGTCTCGTCATTTTTTCGACTTTATGATCACCCCCTCGTACCGCATTCGCGGATACGGGCGCAGGCTGGTTTAATAATCTGATTAGCTGGAGGTACTCCGTGACAAGTGTGGATCTGTTTACGCTTGGCAGGATCGGCACCCTTGAGGTGCCCAACCGCATGATCATGTCCCCGATGACCCGCAGCCGCATGCATCCCGATGGCGTGCCTTCGGATCTGGCGGTTGAGTACTACTCCCAGCGCGCCTCGGCCGGGCTCATTATTACTGAAGGCACTGCGCCATCAGCCGGGGGCATCGGCTACGCGCGCACGCCCGCCATCGAGACCGCCGAGCAGATTGCAGGCTGGAAAAAAATCACCGATGCGGTCGGCGCCAAAAACGGGCGCATGTTCGTGCAGCTGATGCATGTGGGACGGGTCGGCTCGGCGCTGAATCGCTTCACCGACAAGCCGCTGGTCGCGCCGTCGGCTATCAAGGCCGCCGGACAGATATGGACGGACGCCCAGGGACTCCAGGACTTCGGCACACCACAGGCGTTGTCACTGGCGGAGATTGCAGCAGTCATCGAGGAGTATGCACAGGCGACGCGCAACGCATTGAAGGCGGGCTTCAAAGGCGTCGAGCTGCATGCGGCGTCCGGCTATCTGCCCATGCAGTTCCTGTCGTCGAACACGAATCTGCGCACGGATCAGTACGGCGGGAATGTCAGCAACCGGATCCGCTTCGTCATGGAAGTGCTGGATGCAATGATTGCAGCCGCCGGATCGCCCGCAAAAGTCGGCATCAAGATCGCTCCGGGGATGTCATTCAACGACATTCAGGATGCCGATCCGGTCGAAACCTACACGACCCTGGTGAAGGCCCTGGCCAACAAGGGTCTGGCGTATCTGCACGTGCTGCAGACCGTGCTGCCTGGCACGTTCGAACTGTTGCGGCCCCACTATTCCGGCACTTTTGCCGCCGCCGGTGGCTTTACCAAGGACAGCGGCAATGCCGCCCTTCAATCGGGTCTCGCAGATTTCATCGTGTACGGCAAACTTTTTATTGCAAACCCCGATCTGCCTCATCGGTTCGCGCGGAATGCGCCGCTGGCTGCGCCCGATCCGAGCACATTCTATACACCGGGCCCGAAGGGCTACATCGACCAGCCAGCAGCGTCGTTGTAGGTCAGCTCTACCGCGGAGGAGCACCGGGCGGGCGACCGGCGCCGGGGGGGCCACCGCCCGGCGGCATCACCATGATCGCACCGGTGCGCACGGACCCATCTGACTCCCGGATGAGCTGCGAGGTCACCGAGACCCCGATTTTCAACGCGCCCTGACCCACCACGAAGGTGTTGATCACCGGGGCACCCGACGGCAACAGGACGTGGCGCGCTCCACCCGGGTAGGCGATGTCAAGCTCCTGACCGGCATCGGTGCTGGTCACCTTCGTCACCTTGCCATTGGTCATGGCGGTACCCGGCTGCGGCCCGGGGCCGCTGCCCTCAGGATCGGTAACCGCATCGGCCTCGACCAGGCGGATCGCGACCACGCTCTCCTTTCCGTCCGGTTGCGCCTTTGAGACGACGAGCGCCGTAGTGCCGACCTTGATGTCGGTCGATTCGACCGGGCGCGCGGAAAGAACCTTCAGGTCCGGCTTGAAGATCAGCCGGGTCTCGGCCCCGTCCTGGCTCTTAACCGTCATGGCGGAACCATCGACCGCGGTTACGGCGCCGCTGATGCGTCCCGGCTGGGACGGCGGTGCGGCAGGCGCCCCCGCGGGCGGTGCCTGGGCAAAGGCTGCGTTTGAGATGACGAGTCCGGCGACAAGCGCAAAGCGAGCAATCATTGATATTCCCCCTGGCTCGGTCGTTCTAAATGGTGGCGGAATCTTATCCGAGCCCTGCGCGGCCCGGAAGCCCCGAAGACTGCTTTACAGCGCGCGCAATCACTTCTCGTGGCTTGCGCAGAGGATCAGCGACGATGCGATCATGTCATCTGCTTGCGCTCTGGACTTCCTCAATCAAGTACGTCAGATTGACGACCATTGTCTAGCGTATGGCCGGCCAGTGAGCTGTCGGCAAATCCGAAATAACAAGGCGAGGCAATCTTGAACAGCACCAACTCTTGGGACACGAAGTACGAGTGGCGTACCGTTGCTCTTCTCACGGTGGCTTTTGGCCTGGTTGGTATTGATCGGTTTGCGATCAATCCGCTCTTTCCGACCATGATGAAAGAGCTCAACCTTGATTATCAGGATCTGGGCAACATCGCTGCAGTATTGTCCATAGCGTGGGGAATAGGCGCTTTGATGGCGGGCCCGATCATCGATCGGCTCGGCCGAAGAAGCGTGATGGTGCCTGCCGTGTTGATATTTTCCCTGGTGGCCGGGTTCACCGGCCTGGTGGGTGGCATCACCTCGATACTGCTGCTGAGGGTGATCATGGGGCTCAGCGAGGGTGCGTTTACCCCCGCCAGCATCTCCACAACCATCGACGCTTCGAAGCCAAATCGCCGCGGACTCAATTCCGCAATACAACAGAATGGGCTGCCGCTGTTCGGCCTGTTGATCGGACCGATCCTGGCGACCCAGGTGCTTAAATTCACCGGGTCCTGGCGCTGGACCTTCGTGATCATCGCGCTCCCCGGCCTGATCGTGGCTTACCTGCTGTATCGGCTCATCAGGGAAGCACCCGCGCCCGCGACGGGCAACACCGTGTCCGCCCAGCGCCAGAATGAGAATGCGGTCGCGCGCTGGAAGGAAGCGCTCAGCTATGGAAACGTGCTGGCGGGCGCCTTCATCATGATCATGACGGCAGGCGCTCTGAATACCGTCATCGTGATGACGCCGAATTATCTGGTGGACTTCCTGCACATCGACGCCCAGCGCATGGGGTTCATCATGTCCGGGACCGGACTCGGAGCGGTCGTTGGCGCAACGCTCCTGACCGCACTGTCAGACCATCTGGGGCGCAAGCCGGTCATGTTCGTCTGTGCTCTGTTGGCCGCAGCTGCGGTCTGGTTCCTCGTGGACAGTCCGGCGGATCCCGTGCGGCTGTTTCTGGTGCTTGCTGGCATCACTGCATTTGCATTCACTGTCCTCTACATCAACGTGGGTCCGCTTGCGATGGAATCGGTACCGCCCCATATCGCGGCTACGGCCGTGGGCGTTATCGTGGGTACGGGTGAGATTTTTGGCGGAGGAATTGCGCCAGCGTTTGCGGGTTACATCGCGAAAGGTTACGGAATCGAAAAGGTGTTCACCGTCGCGCTGGTTGCCCTGTTGCTGGCAGCTGCTGCCGTGCTGGTGGTGAGGAAACCCGCCCAGACCCCGTAGGTCGATGGGGCGTCACGCGCACCGTTCATCTGCGTTCGGAACGGCCTGCCCGCTTCTCCAGCAAGGCTGTCAGCGCAGCCTGGGTAGCGGGATTCGCCAGCTGCGCCGAAAAAGCGTGCGCCTCGGTTTCAATGGCCGCCCAGATATCGTCGCCCTCATGACGCTGCATCAACCGCTTGGCGGACTGCGCAGCGCCGGCGGGGGCGCTGGCCATCCGCGCCGCCGCGGACTGCGCCCGCGGCAGAACGGCATCGGGTGCGAGACACTCCGTGGCAAGGCCGATGCGCACCGCCTCCTCCGCGCCAAGTGACTCACCCAACAACAGCAAGCGCGCCGCGCGCTGCGGCCCCAGCCATCGAGGCAGCAGCAGACTGGAACCGAATTCAGGCAGAAGTCCAAGCTGCACAAACGGGTATACCAGCCGTGAACGATCGCTCAGGAAGACGAGATCACAGTGCAGCAGCATCGTCGCGCCGATACCCACCGCTGCGCCATCCACCGCCGCAACCAGGGGCTTGCCGAGCGCGAGCATGGCCTGCATGAACTGGAACGGCGGAGCTTCCATACCGGTAAACGGATGAGCGAGAAAATCGCCGATGTCGTTGCCGGCACAGAAGATGCCTGGCTGCCCAGTCACAATTACCACTTGCACACCGGGATCGGCCTCGGCGGCGCGTAGCGCCGACGCAAGTTGCGAATACATCGCCAACGTCAGCGCGTTCTGTTTCTCCGGGCGCGCCAGGCGCAACGTGCAGAGACCGGATTCCGTACTTACTTCGATGGTCAATGGTCCTCCAAGGGCTGCCGCGTCCGGGTGGAATTGGGGTACCATTCCAGCGAGCTGCAAGCCTGCCGGTACTCCGCTGCTGGCGCTGGCAGAATAACAACTGGAGAGTGAGTCTACTTCCGATGATGTCCATTTCAAATCCGCCCCTGCAGGGACGTGTCGCATTCATCGCCGGCGGATCGAGCGGCATCAATCTCGGTATTGCACAACGCTTCGCCAGCGAAGGCGTCAAAGTGGCCATCATCAGCCGCTCGCAGGAAAAGGTCGCGGCAGCGGTGGGCGAAATTACCGCCGCGGGCAACGTGGCCATGGGCATGGCCGCCGACGTTCGCGAGTACGCGGCCGTTGAAAAAGCCCTGGCAGCAGTGCGCGAAAGCTATGGCGAGATCGACATCGTCATTTCCGGAGCAGCCGGGAATTTCATGTGCCCGGCCATCGGGATGTCGGCGAATGCATTCAAGACCGTGGTCGACATCGACCTGCTGGGCACCTTCAATGTGTTACGCGCGAGTTTTGCCTACCTGCGCAAACCGGGCGCATCGTTGATCTCCATCACGGCGCCGCAGGGTGCGAAGCCGGAAATGTTCCAGGCCCACGTGTGCGCCGCCAAGGCGGGGGTCAACATGCTGACCAAGTGCCTGGCGATGGAATGGGGTCCTGCCGGCGTGCGCGTGAATGCCATCTCGCCTGGGCCGATTGCGGGAACCGAAGGGGTTGCGCGGATGGCGGCGGACCCAGCGACCGCGGCCGCGTGGGAGGCGCGTCTGGCACTGCGCAGCTACGGCAGCAAGCAGGACATTGCCGAACTGGCTGTGTTTCTTGCTTCGGACCAGGCCCGCTACATGACCGGCGCGATCGTTGATTGCGACGGCGGCGCATCGTTGGGCGACTCCTCGGCGGACGCCTTGACGGTCTCCGGCCGGCGCTGACTAAGCACTCCGGGCAATCTGCCAGCCGATGTCGGCCAGCGGTTCCGCACGGGCGCCAAGGTCGGCGGCATTCGTTGCGCTGGCATTGCCCTCCTGCGCGCGCTTGGCGACGCCCTGCAGGATGGAAGCCACCCGAAACAGGGCGAACGCAAGGTAGAAGGCCCAATCGGCAGGCATCTCGGCGCCCGTACGGCGCAAATAGGCGCTCAGATATTCGCGCTCACCGGGGATGCCGAGACTCGCGAGATCCAGTCCGCCAAGGCCACGAAACAGCTGCGGTGGAATGCGCCAGGTCATCAGGTGATAGGCCAGATCGGCCATCGGATCGCCCAGCGTCGACAGCTCCCAGTCCAGTATCGCCACCACGCGGGGCTCGACGGGATGAAAGATCATGTTGTCGAGCCGCAAATCTCCATGGAATATCCGCGGCACTGCCGCATCGACCGGGACGCGGGCTGGAAGCCAGTTAATGAGTTCGTTCATGGACTTGATCTCGCGCGTGCATGCCGCCCGATACTGTTCGGTCCAGGTGCGAACCTGCCGGGACATGAATCCCTCGGGCCGGCCGAAGCGACTCAAGCCGACGTCGGCCGGGTTCACACGATGCAGCGCTGCGACAGTCGCGTTCATCGCATCAAACAGCGCGGCGCGCTCAGCGGGAGCAAAGCCCGGGAAAGCCGGATCCCAAAATATGCGACCTTCAACCCTCTCCATGACGAAGAACTCGGTGCCGATGACGGCTTCATCCCGGCAGTAAGCCAGCATGGTCGGCACCGGCACGCCCGAACCCTGCAACGCCGCCATGACCTGATATTCGCGCTCGATCATGTGTGCCTTGGGCAGCAGCGGACCGAACGGGCGACGTCTGAGCACACAACTGCCATCGTTGCAATCGACACGATAGGTGGGATTGGATTGCCCTCCGGGGAACTTCACCACACCCAGCAGCTGTCCCAATTGCGGCACATTGCTGCGCAGCCATTCGCCAAGCCGGTGGTAGGCGCCGGAGTCGAGATTTGCCGCCACGCAGTTAACCCTTACGCATTCCTGCTGCTGATGCGCCTCGTGGGAAGACCGTTCGCGTCGAGTCGAGCCATTGACAAGAGTGATAAAGCCACCCAACCTGACTCCGATGAAGAGTATGCCGTTTGTTGTTGCGGTGTGCAGTGCGGCCCTCTGCCTCGGCGGTGCAGTGGCCGCGCAGTGTGCGGCGCTGGCGGCACCTGCCCCGCCGGAACCGCCGGCGGCGGCGGCTCATGTCGCCGCCGCACATGCCGCAGCAGGCACCCAATGGCAGGAAGCGGTCGGCTACTTTTGTGGCCCTGACCCCAAGCTCGACAGTCCGAACGCTCCCTTGCTGGAGCCGACCAGGATCTTCGACAACCTTTATTTCATCGGCCGCGCCGGCGGAACGGCGATGTATGTGGTGCAGACCAGCGAGGGGCTGGTAATGATCGACTCGGGCTATCCCGACCAGCTCGAATCGGTGCTGTTGGCGGGTTTCAGGGCATTGAAACTGAATCCGGCCGACGTCAAATACATCCTCGTTGGACATGGCATCTGGGACCACTGGGGTGGAGCCGCGTACTTTCAAAACAAGTACAACACACGCGTGCTGATGGGGTCGTCGGCGCCCGGATGGGAAGCCGCAAAGAACTTTCGATCGGACGCACCGGCGCCACGCAGGGCGGGTGTGCAGGCAAACGTTCCGCCCCCGGGCACGGTCGCGCCCAGGTTCGATCCCAAGCGCGACATCATGGTCAGCGGTGAGTCCGTGCTGACCGTCGGCGATACGCCCTTCACAATCATGGACGCTCCGGGGGGAATCAGCATCGCCTTCCCGGTCAAGGACGGCGCGG
>JAIBJM010000025.1 GCA_020029535.1 Gammaproteobacteria bacterium
GCACTGTGGACTGTGCGCGGAGCGCTGCCCCACCGCTGCGTGGGACATGCAGAAGTCCACCATCCACTGGCCACACGCCGCAGACGGAACACCCGCATGCCAGCCGCTAGAGCGCAAGACCGCGTAAACGATTTCGTCATCAAGATCGCCAGCGTCAATGGCACTGGTTCAGCCAGTGCCAATGGCCTGTTGATGAAGGCGATCTTCCGCAGCGGTGTGCCCGTGGTGGGCAAGAACTACTTCCCGTCCAACATCCAGGGCATGCCCACCTGGTACGAAATCCGCGTGACGCGCGACAACCATCGCTGTCGCGCGGGCCAGGTCGACATCATGGTGGCGCTGAACGCCGAGACCTATGCGCGCGATCTGGCCGAAGTAACCTCGGGCGGCTACTTCATCTACGACTCCACCTGGCCGCGCACCGCGCTGCTGAAGCGCGATGACATTACGGTGCTGGGTGTGCCGCTGGCCAAGCTGTGCAACGAAAACTTCAATGGCGTGCGCACCCGCATCCTGATGAAGAACATCTGCTATGCCGGCGCGCTGGCAGCGCTGTGCAACATCGATCTCGACCTGATCCGCGCGCTGCTGGCCGAGACCTATGCGAAGAAGCCGCAGCTGGTCGACTCAAACATGAAGGCCATCCAGCTGGGCTACGACTACGCCATACAGAATTTTTCCTGCCCGCTGCCGCTGCGCATCGAGAAGATGAATGCCACGCAGGGCTGCGTCGTCATCGACGGCAACACAGCCGCAGCGCTGGGCTGCCTGTACGCCGGCGCCACGGTGGCAGCCTGGTATCCGATCACGCCGTCCACCTCGCTGATGGATGCCTTCCGCGGCTTCGCCGACCGGTTACGCGTCGATCCGTCCACCCGCCGCAAGAACTACATCATGATCCAGGCCGAGGATGAGCTGGCCGCCATCGGCATGGTGATCGGTGCCTCATGGAATGGCGCGCGTGCCTTCACCTCCACCTCGGGCCCCGGCATCTCGCTGATGCAGGAGTTCCTGGGACTGGCGTACTACACCGAGATTCCGGCGGTGGTATTCGACATCCAGCGCATGGGGCCGTCCACCGGCATGCCGACGCGCACGCAGCAATGCGATATCCGCGCCGCGGCCTATGCCTCGCATGGCGATACGCGCCAGGTATGCCTGTATCCGGCCAATCCCGAGGAATGTTTCCAGATGGCGCCACTGGCTTTCGATCTGGCCGAGCGATTGCAGACGCCGGTGCTGGTGCTGTCGGACCTCGATATCGGCATGAACGACTGGGTGTGTCCCGAGTTCAAGTGGGACGAGAGCTACGTGCCCGACCGCGGCAAGGTGCTGGACGCCGAACAATTGGCGAAGATCGAGAAGTTCTGGCGTTACTACGATCACGACAACGACGGCATTCCACAGCGTACGCTGCCCGGTGTGCATCCCAAGGGTGCCTACTTCACGCGCGGTTCGGGCCACAATCAGTACGGTGGCTACACCGAGGATTCGCGCGACTATCAGATCGTGGTCGATCGGCTGCGCAAGAAATGGATGACGGCTTCGCATCTGGTGCCCCCGGCGGTCGTCGAATCGGAGGGCAGGGAGCTGGCCATCGTGTCGGTAGGCAGCTGCGACGGCGCGGTGCGCGAGGCGCTGGAGCGGCTTCGTGCGCAAGGCGTACAGCTGGACTACATGCGCGTGCGCGGCTTCCCGTTCGGCGAGGAAGTGGAGCGTTTCATGAGCGCGCACAGCATGAACTTCATAGTCGAACAGAATCGCGATGCGCAGCTGCGTGCGCTGCTGACACTGGAGACCGGCGTGCAGAAGGGCCACATGCGCTCCATCCTGCATTACAACGGCATGCCCATTCCGGCTTCGTACATCGTCGATGGCGTGATGGCGGCGGTGCAGGAAAAGCAGCGCCCCGCCGCGCAGCTGGTGCGATAAGGAGCGAGACATGAGTTTCATCGCCAAACCCAGGGTGCATCATCCCGAACTGCCTAAGAATGCGCTGGGGCTGACGCGGCGCGATTACGAGGGTGCCAACTCCACGTTGTGTGCCGGCTGCGGGCACGATTCGATCACGGCGGCCATCGTCGAAGCCTGCTGGGCCAATTCGGTCGCGCCGCAGGACGTGGTGAAGCTGTCGGGCATCGGCTGTTCATCGAAGACCACGGCCTACTTCGTCGGTGGTGCGCACGGTTTCAACTCCGTGCACGGGCGCATGCCGTCGGTGGCCACCGGCGCCAATGCCGCCAACCGCCGGTTGCACTACATCGGTGTTTCGGGCGATGGCGATTCGCTGTCGATCGGTCTCGGCCAGTTCTGTCACGCCATCCGCCGCAATGTGAACATGGTGTACCTGCTGGAGAACAATGGCGTATATGGTCTCACCAAGGGCCAGTTCTCGGCCTCCGCGGATGTCGGCAGCACCGCCAAGAAGGGCGAGGTCAACGAGCAGCCGCCGATCGATCCGGTGCAGCTGGCCCTGACGCTGGGCGCGGGTTTCGTGGCGCGCAGCTTCTCCGGCGACAAGGCGCAGCTGGTGCCGCTGATTCAGGCCGCGCTCCATCATCGTGGCTTTGCGCTGATCGATGTGCTGTCGCCCTGCGTGACTTTCAACGATCACGAGGGCTCGACGCGCAGCTATGCCTATTCGCGCGAGCACTACGAGGAGGCGGTGCATGCCGACTTCGTGCCTCGTGTGCCGGAGATTGCGGTGGACTATGCGCCGGGCAGTACGTTGCCGGTGACGCTGCATGACGGCAGCCAGGTGGTGCTGCACAAGGTGGATGCGGCCTATGATCCGACCGATCGCAGTGCGGCGCTGGCGCGCATTGTCGAGAAGCAGAAGCATCAGGAGTATCTGACCGGCTTGCTGTACATATCGCCGGAGCAGGTGGAGCTGCATCAGCTGAGCAATACGGTTGATCTGCCGCTGAACCAGTTGCCGTATGCGGCGTTGAATCCGGGTAGTGCGTCGCTCGCGAAAACCCTGGCGCGCTTCCGGTAGACGCCCCCGCCGCCGCCGAACCGGGGCGGCCATGAACGCTCATGGCGACGCGCGGATCAGAAATTTTCCAAAGCGAAAATTTCTGCCGTTCCCTCGCCGCGGGCGGCGCCTCGCGAAGATGAATCGTTCGCTCGGCGCTACGGAGCCTGCGGCTCCTTCGTCCGCCGCTCGGCGCGCCGCAAATCGCGTTCATGGCCGCCCCGGTTCGGTGGCGGTGGGCGTGTTACGGAGGTGCCTGGCTCGCGGGATTGGCTCGTACTACCGGCGACATCTGCGGACTTTTGGTGGTGTGATTGACCCATTTATCCGTGCGTGGTCTAGTCAACAACACCCTGGGCAGGGGCTTCGGGATTTATGGTGGACGCAGGAATAAATTGCGCAAATAAACTGCAGCATATCGCCGCGAAGGCGGCATTTATGCCGCCTAAATGTGGTTGGGCAACAAACAAAGGAGAATCGAATGACACGTGAAGAACGGGCTCAGCAACTTTGGGGCATCCTGGTCTTGGCGGCGCAAAACAGGCAAGTGCTTACATACGAAATCGTGGCTCACGCATGCGGTGTGCCGGCGCCTGCTATTGGAGATTTCCTGCGTCCCATCCAGCAGTACTGCTCGGAGAAACGGTTTCCGCCACTCACCAGCATCATTGTTAGTAAGCAAACTGGCCTTCCCGGCGATGGGTTCATTGCTGCAGAAAGTGTTCCTTTAGCGCAAATCCAAACTTTTGCGCGCGACTGGTCAGAGACATCTGCTCCATCCGCTGACGAGTTAGCGGACGCGTATTCACGGGCACCAGACCGCCGCGGCATTGCCCAACAAAACGCTCAAACCGATCGCGCGTAAAACGCGCTCCGGTTTAGCGTTGGCGTTGGGCTACAGAATATCGGATGAGACAATTTCTTCAACAACTCAGCGGAGCCACCACCATGCGACTCACCTTTGCGCTCGTTCTTGCAGCAATGATCTCGGGCTGTTCTACGGGTGTTGTTCAGATGGACAAAGACACGTACATGGTGTCAGAGAAGGCTGGAGGTTGCGGCTTTGCTACTGCCGGTGGTCAAGAAGCAGATGCATATAAAAAGGCAAACAAGTTTTGCGCAACTAAGGGCATGGCCGTGGAAACGATCACGGCCGACACGAAGGGCGGCGTACCGTTTGCCCGTTGCGCAAGCGCCGACTTGAAGTTCCGCTGTGTTCCGAAGCAATAGCCGTAGCAGGCCCAACAAGCCAATGCACGCGACATGCGAAACGCACGCGCGCGAAGGCCGGCGTTAGGCGTCAAGTACGGTCGATTGCAACTCTATGTCCGAATACAGGAATCGTCCCGCAATGGCGCCAGACACTGTGCTCCGACGCCACATGACGCTCGACGGCCTGACGCAGACGCTCGCGAAGCAACAACTGCGGCTCACCCGCCTCGACACGTTTCCAGACCCCTACGAGGGTTCTGTTCCGAAGCAGCAGATTGACGATCAGTTGCCCATCTTCTCCAGCAGGAATGTCTTCTTCGAAGGTGGCCTGAATCCAGGAACTGCTGAACGATTTGATCCATGGAAAGAAATGTCGCTGCGGCGAAAAGCAATGACCCGCTCTGCCCACGCGAGCTGCTGGTCCGCTGGCCACGAATCCGAGGCAATGTGGCGCCTCTATTGCCGCGACTTTCGCGTTGTAGGTCAGGGCGTCGCGATTGAAAGTACTCTCTCAACCATTGAGGCGTCTGTCGAGGCGCAAGGACTGTTCGTCAGCCCTATCGCGTATCGCTACTATCACACTGGCCCCCCATTCACAGATGAGCTTGACTCGTTCATGCACAAGCGAATGGGCTTTTCCCACGAAGGCGAGGTTCGGATACTGAACTTCGACAGGCACCAGTATCTTTCAATAGCCAACACCGTTCGAACCCAAGCTCCACTGCCCGCGGACCTGCCGGAGCACCTTCATATCGCTTGGCCAGTCCATACGGTAGTCCACAGGCTTGTGATCAGCCCATACGCAGACGAGGCCTATGAGAAGAGCGTGCGCGACAAAATTTCTGCGATTGACACCTCACTTGCGAGCAAGGTCGAACTCTCGGTTCTTAGCGAGCGCCGGTATGCCCCAAACTTTTGATTCGCCAAGAGACATGCGCCGCTTAACCCCTTCGACCGGTCAGCTGGAAGTGCTTGCACGCGTTCGGACCGCGCGCGAACGATTATCGCGCGAGCCTCGCTACTTGACGGTTGTGCCGCTGCCGGTCAATGCGGGCATTATGCGTGAAAGCATAAACTAGGAATTCGATGCAATTCAACGGAGATGCTCATGAGCGCCTCAATCAAATCCCTCGGAATTGATCGTCTTCCCATTGAGGAACGGCTGGCGCTGGTCGAGGAGATCTGGGACAGCATTGCAGCCGATAGCGATGCGGTACCCCTGACCCAGGCGCAACGTGTCGAGCTTGAAAAGAGGATCGCGGAAGATGACGCGCATCCTCACGATGTAACTCCCTGGGAGCAGGTCAAAGCGTCGACGCTTGCTCGTCTGGGGAAATGAGCCTTCGCCCAGCCTTCAGGAGAGCTGCACGTCAGAGGTTTCCCCGCATGTTGGCGGATGTTCGCTGTGTCAGGGTTCGGAGCTTCCCGTATTCAATTTTCTTCCGCGTCCGTTCAGATCAGCTTGTCGTGCTTTCAGTTTTTCACGCGCGTCGCGATCCCACCATTTGGCGCGAAAGGACATAAGAAGTGTGTGCGGCCGACGAGTACCACCTGACTGCTTCGGCGCGGCACGGTTTTGTTGTTGATCGACTGTTTGTATATACAAAAAGAATTCGTGCCACCCGCAGCCGTCTGCAGCAGGATTGAGGGATGCAGGGAAAGACCGATCCAAAGGCGTTCATCATGAGCACATCCCGCAACGAAGCTGATCCACGAGGGGCAGTACGCGGCCGAGGTCGAGGTCGAGCTGAGCCAGGACGACGGTGCCTGGGGCCACTATCTGTCTTTGTCTGAGGCGCGGAAGCTGGACGAAGTGCGCCAGGCGTTGAAACGAGGGGATCTGAAGAGTACTGCAGCGCTTGGTCGTATCTACTCCCTCACGCCGATAGCCATCTAGCTAGACCACGTATCCATTTCTTGAGCTACACCAGCGTTATGTGCAGCAGACGGGCGCACCTGACCGGCGGTACATTTGATGGCATGGTCAGGAATCTGGCAGAGATCGAGCGTGAGATCCCAGCGCTGTCGAATGCGGAGTGTTTGCGCTTGCTCAAGAGCTTGATAGACAGTCTCGATGGGCCACCCGATTCCGGTGCGGAGGCGGCATGGGACCGGGTCGCGGGGCAGCGCCTGGATGAGGTGGAGACGGGTACTGCCAAGATCTACTCGGTGCAGGACGTCGTTGGCGAGGCGCGCAACCGTCTGAAGAATGCTCGTTGAGATAACTGCAAGCTGGGAGTGCCGCACGGCGAAGCGCCTTTACTTGTGGTTCAGCCGTGTCGTTACGCCCCACTGACCGGCCTGGAGTAGACTGGTGCCGCTGGAGGTACGTATGGAAAAGTCACTGGTAAGTCGCGATCCTGAAGTGATGAGTGGAGCGCTGTGCTTCGCTGGTACCCGCGTACCCGTAAAAAATCTTTTCGACTACGTCGAGGGCGCCTCGACTTTGGACGATTTCCTCAACGACTTTCCGTCAGTGACACGTCAGCAGGCCATTTCCGTTCTTGAGGCGGCCCGGGAGCGCCTGACGGTCGATGCGACTGCTGCTTGACGAGTCGGTTCCGCGCCGACTTCGACAGTCGTTGTCGGGACATGAAGTGCGAACGGTACTTGAAGTGGGCTGGTCAGGAATCAAAAACGGGAAGCTGTTGGCGCTGGCGGCGACTGAATTCGACGCTTTCATCACCGTCGACAAGAACTTGCCGTTTCAGCAGAACTTGGCGGTGCTGCCCATTGCCATTTTTGTGTTGGATGCCGTGTCAAACGAGCTGTCGGTTTTGTTGCCGCTGGTTCCGGAGTTGTTGAAACAACTGTCTTCATTGCAGCCGCGAACCTATATTCGAGTGGCGAGTGGGGCATAACTCGGCGTTCTCGCTCTCCGCAGCGCATGCGGGATATCTTGGGCGCGTCTGGCGTTGTAATTGAAACCGCTGTCGTTCGATATCGCGGCCATTTGCGACGGGCTGGTGAGCCGTTGTCTACCTCGAAAGCAGCCACCTGACCGCCTTGGCGGGGCGTAAGTTTTTATGCCGCCAACTATTTGTATATACAAATAGAATTCGCACTTCCCGCGGTACTGCAACAGCAGGTGCTGAGCGATACGGAGGGGCACGAAGGCAAACGCGAACGTGTTCCCCGGAAATTCACTGATTGCCTGACGAGGCGTTCATCATGAGCACATCCCGCACCACGAAGCTGATCCATGAGGGGCAGTACGCGGCCGAGATCGAGGTCGAGCTGAGCCAGGACGATGGTGCCTGGGGCCCCTATCTGTCGCTGTCCGAGGCCCGGAAGCTGGACGAAGTGCGTCAGGCGTTGAAGCGAGGCGACCTGAAGAGCGCTGCGGCGCTTGGTCGCATCTACTCGCTCACGCCGATAGCCAGTTAGTCATTGCAAGCACGATTCTGGTAACTGTCGGAGATTGTGCCGGCGGCTAACCCCGTCTCGCGTGCAGCTTCGTTTCACTCAGCAGGCACAACTGCTGGAGCTGACCATGAAGCTGAAATCGGGGGTTTCCGTTGTCGTTGCGCTGGCCGCTGGGCTGGCGGGGCAGGCACAGGCGCTGGGTCGCCTGGCCGATGTGACCATCACCGATCGGGATACGGGTGCGACGCTGGCGACGCACTACCACCGTGGTGAGTACTGGGTGGTGGGTGCGCCGGGGCATCGCTATGCGGTGTCCATCAACAGTCGCGCGGCGGAGCGTCTGCTGGCGGTGACGGCGGTGGATGGGGTGAACATCATCTCGGGGCAGACGGCGGGCTGGGGTCAGACGGGTTATGTGTTCTATCCCTGGCAGCGCTACGAACTTACCGGCTGGCGCAAGAGTGATAGCGAGATCGCGGCGTTCGAGTTCACGGCGGCGCCGAATTCGTACGCGGCGCGCACCGGGCGGCCGCGCAATGTGGGTGTGATCGGTGTGGCGTTGTTCCGCGAGCGGCAGCTCGACCGCATCGCGTTGCGCGAGGAGGTGGCGCAGGCGGAGCGCGCGGATGCCAATGCGGCAGGTGCTGCCAGTCCGGCGGAGTCGGACAGTTTGAGGCGGCTCCCGGCCAGCCAGGCGCCGAAGCTGGGGACAGGGCATGGCCAGCGCGAGACTTCGCGTGTGGAGCGCACGGACTTCGAGCGCGCGCAGGACAAGCCGAACGAGGTCATCCGCATCCGTTACGACAGCTTCGACAATCTGGTGGCGATGGGGGTGATCCGCCGTTCGCGGCCGGTGTCGCCGCAGCCGGAGGCCTTCCCGGAGACACCGTTCGCGCGCTACGTGCCCGATCCGCGATAATTCCCGGCATGAGCGTCGCCGAATCCGACGAAGCCCTGATGCAACGCTTCGCGGCCGGCGACGCTCCGGCTTTTGACACGCTGTATCAGCGCCACGAAATGAAGCTGTGGCGTTACCTGAAGCGCAGCGTCGGCGAGCAGGCCACCGCCGATGAGCTGATGCAGGAGGTGTGGTTCACGGTGGCGCGCGAGGCGCCGCGCTACCGGCCGGTGGCGAAGTTCACCACCTGGCTGTTCACGCTGGCGCATCACCGGCTGATCGATCACTGGCGTACGCGCCACCCGCACGCTCCGCTGGAAGCGGTGGAGGAGTTGATCGAAGACGACAGCCCGACGCCGCTGCAGCAATTGCAGAGTCAGCAGCATGCCGCGGCGCTGCTGGCCGCGGTGGAGCAACTGCCGGCGGAGCAGCGCGCTGCCTTTCTGCTGCAGGCCGAAGGCGAGATGAGCGTGGAGGAGATTGCCTCGACCATGGGCGCAAGTTTCGAAACCACCAAGAGCCGTCTGCGCTATGCGCGGGCGCGTCTGCGGCAATTGCTGCAGGAGTGTGTGTGATGGCCGATGACCCCTTGATCGAGAACTATCGACAGGCCAGCGCGCAGGATGCGAGCCGGCCCAGCGACGCGACGCGCGCTGCGATCGCGGCCAGGGCGCGCGAGCTGACGGCGCGAGGGCGCGAGAGTGCGGCCACTGCGCAATTCGATACGCGAGTGCCGGCGGCGAATCAATCGAGCTGGAAGATTCGCGCGGTGGCCGGGCTGGCAGTTCTGGCGGTGGGCGGCTCATTGTTCTGGCAGGTGTATCGCGACTATCCGGAGCAGTTGACGACAACCGTTGCCGAACCCGCAGCGGATGTCGCCGGGCAGAAAGTTGAGAGTGATGTCTCGCGCCGGCGAGCGGCGCAACCGCCCGCGCAGCGAGCCGTGGAGTCCAAGGCATCCCCGGTTCGCGAAGAGGCGCGCGCCGATGCTGCCACCGGGGCATCGTTGGCAGAAGAAGTTGCGCCCGCTGCGCCAGCCGCCAGCCGCCAGGCATTGGACGCCTTGCGTACCGATGCGACCCTGGGCAGAACTCGCCCCGATGCAGCCGACATCCTGGCGCGCTACTTCGCGGACGCATCGACTACGGGCGAGTCGAATCTGTGGGCACTGCTCGATGCACGCGGTACGGTGCTGCGCACCGGTCGGCAGGCGTCAGCCGATCCGGCGGCGCTGAAGCGTTACCTTGAGGCGCGCTATCCGCGCATCGTCACGGCCGAGGTCGAAACGGAGACCGCCGACACTCAGCGCGGCACCTCGTTGATCCACTTCGTATGGTTGGCTACAGGTTCCCCGCTGCCGACGAACTAGGAAGGCGTGGATCAGCACCGCGCAGCCTCAATCAGGCAGCAACGGTCTCGATGCAGCCAGGTGTCTGAGCTCAGTTTCCCTCCAGCTGCGCCTTCACCGATGCGATGCGCTCGGCGATGAACGCTCGCAGCGGTGGGCCGCTGTGAGCGCCCCAGCCGCCGTCGAATGAAGCTGTGGTGTCCGGCGCCGGGGACCGGGCAAAGTTGGCCTCGAAGGCCGACAGGCTCATGGTGTCATCGCGTTTCACTGAATCGCGGATTCGTGCGGCGATTCGGCGCATCTGGGGTTCGATGCGCGCCAGCGAGAAGTTGTCGGCCAGCATCCTGCGCAGGATGGCATCGTAGCGGGCACGCAGGCCGGCATTGGCCAGCACGCGCTCGGCCAGCGGAAAGTTCCCGCGAACCGAGGGACGATGAATGCTGAGGTTGACGTCGCCGGCGCGGAAGGTACCGAAGGACTCATTCATATCCCACGGCAGCCACACAATCCTGTGGGTACCGGGATGCATGGTAAGCAGGTAGTTGTGGTCCATGGCCAGCGGGCTGTCGGTGTTGACCAGCATTACCTCGGCGGCCAGGAAATGCAGGAATTCCTCCACGTCGAGAAATTCATCCAGCCGCTTCGCGAACTCTTCGTCACCCGCCCGGTTCAGGAATTGAATGAAGGCGGCGATGCGTGCCACGTCATCGGGCCGCGACGTGATACGGATGCCGTAGGGTTCCACATAGTCGCGCCAATCTGCGCCAAGGGCTGGCATGCCGAACAGGTTCTCAGGCTTGGCGAGCACGCCCACCTTGCTGTTCCAGCGTTCTGTGAAGAAATGCTGGTCGATGTCTTCGATCACGCTGAACAGGCCGGCATACTTATGCTGGTATTCGCCGGGCACCGTGAGGTACACCTCGGCGAAGGCGGTACGTGGCACCGGCACGCCGGCACGCCGGAACACATCGTAAGAGAGCGCCTCGCGCATGCCGCTGGGGTCGAAGGCATTGTTGTTGAGGTGGAGCTCGACCTGGCCGAAGAAGCGCCGGCCTTTCTGCGCATCGTTGAAGTCCAGCTTCAATGAACGCTTGAGCTCGCTGGGCGCCCCTCGATAGCTGGAGTTGCCCTTGTAGCGCACGCTGATCATGCCCCAATCGCGGCCATTGAACCGCAGCATGGCCGGCACCTTGGTGTAGTCGCTGGCCGTCGCATCGCGCCCCCAGCCGCGGCGCGCGCCCGGCATGCGTGCGAAATCGCCGGGCGCAATGGTCAATTCGAAGCGATGCAGCCGGTCATTGCCAAAGAAATCGGCCGCGCCATGCGCTGTGGCGTCGGGAGGTGCAGTCGGCACCACGCTGCTGCCCGAGCCCACGGTGGTGAGCGCCATCAGCATCGCGAGCAAGACAGGTCGGGACAAGCGCATCGGTCAGGATCCGGATCACTGATGAGTTGACGATACCCCAGCCTGTGTACGAGGGGTATATCAGCCCGACTCGGGCACGTCCTTTGCCAGATCCACGGCAACAGTCGTAGCATCTGGGCGCCGACATCCACACCATATGAGGCCAGGGGAGCACATGAGGCAGCAGACACCGAACATCCGCATCGTTGCCATGGCAATTGCGACATTCATGGTTGCGATGGCGTCGCGGTCCCATGCGCAGGCAGGCATTGAACGGAAAACCCTGCTCCAGCAGGACCTCGCCATCCCCGGTCATGAGACACGTCTCGTGGAGGCCACCCTGGCTGCGGGGGCGCGCGAGGGGAAACATTCCCACCCTGGCACGCTCATTGTTTACATCCTCGAAGGGCAGCTCACTTTCGAGCTGGCAGGAATGCCGACGAAAACACTGAAGGCGGGGGATTCGATTCTTGTTACCCCGGGTCAGGTGCACGAAGGCATCAACAATGGCCGCGTACCGGTCAAGCTGGTGGCTACTTTCATCGTCGAGAAAGGAAAGCCGCTCACAACGCCGGCGTCGTAGACCAAAGTGACCAAAGTGCGAATCGCGATTGTGGGAGGCGGCCTCGGCGGGCTCGCCGCGGCTCTTTTCCTCCGGCGGGCCGGGCTGGAGGCGATCGTCTACGAGCAGGCCACGCAACTGCGCGAGGTCGGGGCCGGAATCGTGGTGGCCCCCAACATGGTCAGACTGCTGGATGCACTCGGGCTCGCCGACAGGCTGTCGTCATCGGCCGTTCGCCTGGAGGGGGCATGGGAGTTCCGGCGCTGGCAGGACGGCCGGGTGCTGTTCGCCCAACTGATGGGGGAGGAATGTGTACGTCTCTATGGCACGCATTGCTATGTTGCCCATCGGGCCGACCTGCTGAAGCTGTTGCTGCAGGCGCTACCGGACGACGCGATCCGGCTGGATCACTGCTGCGTCGAGGTCCGTCAGAACGAGAACGAAGCGGAACTCACCTTCGCCACCAGAACCGGCCGGAAGACGAAAGTCACTGCGGACGTGGTGATCGGTGCGGACGGTATCCACTCGGTCATCAGGCCGGCCGTCGCCGCAGAGGTCGATTCGCGCTTTTCCGGTATGTGCGCGTTTCGTTGTCTGGTGCCGGCCGAAGATGCGCCCGAGATGGCGCTCCGGCCGGTCCATACAGTGTGGTTCGGGCCGGGTCGCCATCTGGTGCAGTACCCGATCTCGGGTGGGCGCCTGATCAATGTCGTCGCGATCGTTCCGGCCGGCGACTGGCGCACCGAATCGTGGACCACCGACGGCGAGATTCCGGATCTGATCAAGGAGTTCGAAGGCTGGGACCCTCGCCTGCATCAGTTGCTCAATTCGGCGCGCTCTACCAAGCGGTGGGCCTTGTACGACCGATATCCACTCGAGCGGTGGATTGCGGGACGCATCGCGCTGCTCGGGGATGCCGCCCACGCCATGTTGCCGTTTCTCGGGCAGGGCGCGGCGCAGGCATTCGAGGACGCCTTTGTGCTCGCCGAATGCCTGAAGAATGCCGACCGGAATTCGCTGTCGCATGCGCTGCAGCGCTACGAGGCCATCCGCCAGCCGCGCGCCAACCAGATCCAGGTGGCGAGCCGTGGCCGGGAGGTGCGGTACCACCTGGACGACGGCCCGGAGCAGCAAGAACGGGATTCCCGGTTCGCCGGCGGCGATCCTCTCCGCGAGAGCGCCTGGCTCTACGGTCACGATCTGCAAGCCGATCTGAGGTCCGGCGTCGATTGAATCCCCGCCCCGCGACCACTAGACTCCCCCCGCGCATTCAGCGTCATCAGGAGTCAACAGTGGGCAAGGGCGATCGCAAGACACGTCGGGGCAAGATTTACGCAGGTTCGTTCGGCAAGTCGCGGCCGAAGGATCCTTCCAAGAACAAGCCTGCGGCCAAGAAGACCACTCGCAAGTAACCCGTGACGTCGGCGCCGGCGCTGGAGATTTCCGGACTCGGCAAGACCTATGCCGGGGGTCTGCAGGCGCTGCGTGATGTTTCCCTGCGCATCGACAGCGGCGAAATCTTTGCGCTGCTGGGCCCCAACGGGGCCGGCAAGACCACGCTGATCAATATTGTCTGCGGCATCGTCACCGGTACCGCCGGGACCGTGACGGCCGGCGGGCATGACATCGTGCGCGAGTCGCGCGCGGCGCGTCGGCTGATCGGGCTGGTGCCGCAGGAGCTGCACACCGATGCCTTCGAGTCGGTGTGGGCCACGGTGAACTTCAGTCGTGAGCTGTTCGGGCTGCGACCCGATACGGCGGTGGTCGAGAAGCTGCTGCGCACGCTGTCGCTGTGGGAGAAGCGCAAGGATCGCATCATGACGCTGTCGGGCGGCATGAAGCGCCGCGTGATGATCGCCAAGGCGCTGGCGCACGAGCCGAAGATCCTGTTCCTCGATGAGCCGACGGCGGGTGTGGATGTGGAACTGCGCCGCGATATGTGGCAGCTGGTGCGCGGGCTGCGCGCGCAGGGCGTCACCATCATTCTGACCACGCACTACATCGACGAGGCCGAGGAGATGGCCGATCGCGTCGGCGTCATCAACAAGGGCGAGCTGATTCTCGTTGAAGAGAAACACACGCTGATGCGCAAGCTCGGCCGGCGCGAGCTGACGGTGCAGCTGCAGCAGTCTCTGTCGATACTGCCGGCATCGCTGGCGGGGGTGCCGGGGCTGACACTGCAGGCCAGTGGCGCCCAGCTGCGCTATGTGTTCGAGTCGCATGACGAAAACACGGACATTCCCGATCTGCTGCAGAAGCTGGCGGCGTCCAACATCGGCTACAAGGATCTGCACACCGGGCAGTCCTCGCTCGAGGACATCTTCGTCGATCTGGTGCACCGGCCTGTGGAGTCGCGTCAGTGAGCGCGGGGTTCAACGGTCGGGGCATCTGGGCCATCTACAAGTTCGAGATGGCACGCTTCAAGCGCACGCTGGTGCAGAGCCTGGTGACGCCGGTGATCACCACCTCGCTGTACTTCGTGGTGTTCGGTTCAGCCATCGGTTCGCGCATCACCGAAGTGGGTGGGGTCAGCTACGGCGCCTTCATCGTGCCCGGTCTCATCATGCTGACGCTGTTCACCGAGAGTTTGTCGAACGCGTCATTCGGCATCTACTTTCCGAAATTCACTGGCACCATCTACGAACTTCTGTCGGCACCGGTGTCGTCGGCGGAAATCATGCTGGGCTATGTGGGTGCGGCGGCCACCAAGTCGGTGCTGCTCGGCCTGGTGATCCTGGCCACGGCTGCGCTGTTTGTGCCCCTGCACGTGCTGCATCCGCTGTGGATGGCGGGTTTCCTGCTGCTCACGGCTGTCAACTTCAGCCTGTTCGGTTTCATCATCGGCATCTGGGCGCGCAGCTTTGAACAGCTGCAGTTCATTCCCATGCTGATCATCACGCCGCTGACCTTTCTCGGTGGGGCGTTCTATTCGATCAACATGCTGCCGGACGTCTGGCGCACGGTGACGCTGTTCAATCCCGTCGTCTATCTGATCAGCGGCTTTCGCTGGAGCTTCTACGGCACCGCCGATGTGCAGGTGGGCATCAGCACCACGCTGTCGCTGGCCTTCACGGCCATCTGTCTGGTGTCGATCGCCTGGATTTTCCGCACCGGCTACCGATTGAAGAACTGATGCCGGTATCGATGCGCGAACTGGCCAGCGCCAGCGCCATGGTGCTGACGCTGACGGCCTTCTATCCCTACATTGCCGGCATCCTGCGCCGGACCATCCGCCCACATGTGTTCTCGTGGGTGATCTGGGGTCTGGCAACGCTGGTGGTGTTCTTCGCGCAGCTGCAGGCTGGCGGTGGCATTGGTGCCTGGCCGATAGGACTGTCTGCGGGCCTCACCATTCTGGTGGCGGTGCTGGCCTGGCTGCGCCGTGCCGACGTAACGATTACACGGCTTGACTGGTGCTTCCTGATTGCAGCGCTGCTGTCGCTGCCGTTGTGGTACCTGACCACCGATCCATTGTGGACGGTGATGGTGCTGACAGTGGTGGATGCGCTGGGTTTCGGACCCACCTTCCGCAAGGTCTACGCCGATCCACGCTCCGAATCGTCGCTGTTCTACGGCGTGTTCATGCTGCGCAACCTGCTGGTCATCGTTGCACTGGAAAGCCGCTCGGCCACCACGGTATTTTTCCCGGCCGCCATCGCTACTGCCTGTCTTGCGTTGATCGTGCTGATGCTGTGGCGTCGGCGGTTGGTGACTACGTAACGGTCCGCTTCCCCGGATCAACGGGGAGTGAGTTTCAGCAGGCGGCCCTGTGAACCGCGGCCTTCGTCCTCCAGCACCCAGAGCGCGCCGTCGGGGCCCTGTTCCACTTCACGGATGCGGGCGTGCATGTCGAAACGCTGCGCTTCGCGCGCCTTTTCGCCGTCGAATTCCACACGCACCAGTGATTGCGAGCCCAGGCCGCCGATGAAGCCATCGCCGCGCCAACCCGCGAACTGTGAGCCGTCATAGATGATGAGTCCGGCCGGTGAGATCACCGGATTCCAGCTGACCGCCGGAGCGTTGAACTCCGGCCGCGTGTCGTGATCTGGAATTGGCTTGCCGTCGTAATGATCGCCGTTCGACACGATGGGGTAGCCGTAGTTGGCGCCCTTCTTCACCAGGTTCAGTTCGTCACCGCCCTTCGGCCCCATCTCCTGGTTCCACAGCCAGCCCTTGTCATCAAATGCAATGCCCAGCGGGTTGCGGTGGCCCAAAGACCAGATCTGGGCGGTGACGCCACCCTGACTGGCGAACGGATTGTCCTGAGGTACCGAACCGTCGTCATTCAGGCGCACGATCTTGCCGAGATTCGACTTCATGTCCTGGGCCGGGTCGAACTTCTGGCGCTCGCCGGAGGAAATGAACAGATGCCCGTCCGGCGAGAAGGCGATGCGATGACCGTAGTGCCCGGCACCGGGTACTTTCGGCACCTGCCGCCAGATCACCTTGAGATCCTCGAGTCTGCCGTCCTGGCCGTCGAGCACCAGCTTTGCGCGCGCCACCGCTGCACCACGCGTATCACCCTCACCCGCTTCTGCGTAGCTCAGGTAGACCAGGCTGTTCGCCTTGTATTGCGGATGCAGGACAATGTCCCCGAAACCGCCCTGGCCGCCGTAGGCAACCGTGGGCACACCACCAATTTCCAGGGTGTTGCCACCGATCGTATACAGCTTGAGTTTGCCTTTCTTTTCCGTGACCAACAGCCGGCCATCGGGCAGGAACGTCATCGCCCACGGTTCCTCGAACCGGCTGACCACCGTGATCGTGAACGCCGCCTCGGCGGACGTGCTGCACGCGACCATCGGTGCGCTCACGCTCAATGCCATCAGGATCATTGTCAGCGGTTTGTTCATGGTCCTCTCCTGCATTTGAGGGGTAGACGTTTCACGTCCGTACTACCCGTTCATGTTCAAGCTACTCATGAAAGTCAGTCGAGTCCATCGTGGCCTCGCCTCGCTTGCCGTCGGCAGTTTGTCACTGGGTATCGCCCATGCAGATGAACTGAAGTTGCCCTATGCCCAGGTTGGGCTGTCTGCATCGCAGGCGGCCACCATTCTGCTTGATCGCTTCACCTATGGCGCGCGTTCCGGTGAAGCACAGCAACTGGTCGAACAGGGGCTGGGTCGCTGGTTCGAGTTGCAACTGGCGGCGACAGCGCCCGAGACCGGGTTGGGCACGCGCCTCAGCCAGTATCCGGCGCTGGGCATGACGCATCAGCAGCTGTTCGGCAAATTTCCCAGCGGCTCGCAGGGCACGGCCCATGCGCGCCGATTCTACGATCTGGTCCCGCCTGCTGACGCCAAAGTGGACTTCGCCTGGAGCAACCGCAAGCTGGCGCAGTTCCGCAAGGAGCAGGGCTACCAGTCACAGGAAACCGAGCTGTATCAGCAGCTCGCCGGCCAGAAGCTGGTGCGCGCCGTGTATGCGCAGAATCAGCTGAACGAAGTGCTGACCGAGTTCTGGTACAACCATTTCTACGTCGCCAGCAGCAATTTCCGCTCGCGCCCCTGGGTGCTGGCGTATGAAGCAGAAGCTTTGCGGCCTCATGCGCTGGGCAATTTCCGCGAGCTGCTGGGTGCCACCGCAAGGCATCCGGCACGCATCCAGGCGACGCTGGGCGATGCCGAACCCGCCACAGTGAAGCCGGCCGAGACCACCATGGGCCTGGCCTTCGTGCGGCTCGAGCGGCAGGGGCAACAGGTGACGATCAAGGCCGTTCGGCAACAGCTGGACGCCATCGCCACCGAAGAAGATCTGCTACTGCAGAAACGCTTCTGGCCCGCGGCCGGCAACAACATGGAATTTGCGCGTCTGCTGTTGCAACAGACGGTCGGCAGTCAATCGTTCAAACCCGACGATTTGCAGGAGACGGCGCGCATTTTCACCGGCTGGGCGACCTTGCCCTATGGCGTCAACGAACAATGGTTCAAGGGCGGCTTTGCGGTGGCCGCCGCCGCGGGTTTCGTACAGCAAGGCAGCTTCGTATTTCGCGCCGATCGTCACGATGCCCTGGCGAAGCAGGTACTGGGCAGGCGCTTTGCGGCCGGTGGTGGTCATGAAGAAGGCGAACAGCTGCTCGATCTGCTGGCCAGTCATCCGGCCACGGCCACCCATATCGCCAAAGCGCTGGCGGCGCAATTTGTCGGCGCCAATCCCGACCCCTCACTGGTGGCGGTGCTTGCTGCCAGCTTCCGCAAATCAAACGGTGACCTGCGTCAGGTGATGCGAACGCTGGTGCAGTCGAAGCTGTTCTGGCGCGAAGCTGCGGCGCGCGAACAGCAGAAGTCGCCGCTGCAATATGCCGCCAGCGCGCTGCGTACCTCGCAGGCAGAACTCGGCGATACCCAGGCGCTGACCCGATGGCTGGCCGACATGGGACAACCGCTGTATGCCTATCTGGACAGCAATGGTCCGCCGCAGAATCGTCAGTGGCTGAGCGCTGGCCAGTTCACGGCGCGCATGAATTTTGCGCAGGCGCTTGGCAACGGCCAGATCGACGGCATTCAGTTGCCGAAATCGCCAATGAATTCCGGTGAGCAACTGGCCATGCAGATTGCCAGTCCGCAGTTCCAATTGCGTTGAAGGAGGATTCAGTCATGTTGACTCGCAGAGCCTTGTTACATACCGGCGGCATGATGGCCTTCGCAGCGGGGGTTGCGGCGCCGATGTTCTTCAGCCGTGCCGCTCAGGCCGCCACACGAAACAGGAAGGTGCTGGTGGTGGTGTATCAGCGCTTCGGCATGGATGGCCTGATTGCCGTCACGCCCTATGCGAATGAATCGCTGCGCAAGTTGCGCCCCGACCTGATGCTGCCCGCACCGGATTCCGGCAAGGACAATGCGCTGATCGATCTTGGGGAAGGCTATGGTCTCAATCCCTCGCTGGCGGCGTTGGCGCCTTTGTACAAGGAAGGCAGCCTGGCCTTCATCCAGGCTGCGGGCTCGCCGCACAATACCCGCTCGCATCTGGATGCAGCGCAGTGGTGGGAATCCGGTACGCCTGGCAACAAGGCCACCGCCGATGGCTGGCTGAATCGTGCCGTGCTGGCGGTGGGTGTGGACGAAGCGCGTCCGCTGCGTGCCGTGGCGTTGACCGCCGAAACTCCACGTGCGCTGTATGGCCAGCATCCGTCAGTGGCCATCACTGAGCTGAAGCAACTGCGCCTGGTGCAGGACTCGGCCTCGCTGCGTGCCCTGCGTGAGCTGTATGCCAGCAGCGGCAATGTCCAGATGCGTCAGGCCGCCGAACAGAGCATGGCCGTGGCCGCAGCGTTGGCCGCAACCCGGCCATCAGACAATGCCGGCTATCCGCAGACGGCATTCGGCAGCAGCCTGCGCGACATCGCCACGCTGATCAAAGCGGAGGTCGGTTTGCAGGTGGCGTTTGCAGAGTCGCGCAACGGCACCGATGGCCGCGGTTCCTGGGACACTCATGTCAACGCGCTGGACGCGTCGTATCAGTTCGGCTTCCCGGCCATTGCCCAGGATTTCTCGAAGTCGCTGGCCGCATTCTGGCAAGACCTCGGCAATCGCAGCGAGGACGTCGTGCTGGTGACGCACACCGACTTCGGCCGCAACGTGGTGCAGAACGACAGCAAGGGCTGCGATCACGGCCGCGCCACCACCATGATGGTGCTGGGCCGCAATATCCGCGGCGACATTCATGGCAGGTTGCCCGAGCGTTTTGAACGTGAGGCATTGGAAGACCAGATGGATTTGCCGGTGACCACTGATTTCCGCGCGGTACTGGCGGAATTGGCCGGCCTGCAACTGGGCATCCGCACCGAACAGGATGCGCAGGTATTCCCTGGATTTAATGGAAGGCGTTTCAGCCTGGCAGGAAGTCAGACCTGACGCACTGCGGTTCCGGGCCCCCCGCACCGCAGTTTCCTTGCTACCCATCGCGCCGTCATGAGGACGGTGCATGGGAGCCTTTTTCCTGAAATTTGCATGGAAGAACTCATGATGTGCACTGAAAAAATGAATCGTCTTTACCGGCTGATGCCTGGCGCACTGCTGCTTTTCACTACAGCCAGTCCGGCAGCAGAAGATATTGAACTGGAGGAGGTCACTATCGGGGCCGCCAAGATCGAGAAGACCATCAACGAGATCACTCATTCCGTCACTGTTGTGGATGAGTTGCAGATCGAGAATCAGGGTTTCACTGACGTGACGGAGGTCCTGCGTCAGCAGGCGGGCATCGAATTCAAGCAGGTAGGCGGTCCCGGTCAGTTCAATTATCTGAAGCTGCGCGGCCTGGGCTCCGACAATGTGCTGGTGGTGGTGGACGGCGTGACCATCAATACCGCCAGTGGTGGCAATACCCGCAACCTGCTCAGCCAGCTCGATCCGGAAACGATAGAGAGCCTCGAGATCGTGCGCGGTCCGCAGGCCACGCTGTACGGGGCCAATGCCACGGCGGGCGTGATCGTCATCAGGACCAAGAGCGGAAAGAAGGCTGAGGCCGGCGTCGGACTGGAGGCTGGTTCGCTGAGCTGGCGCAAGGCCAGCGGTTCATTGCGCAACAATATGGCGCTGGGTAACGGTGACTTGCTGTACTCCGTGAATTTGTCGAAAACCGACAGCGACGGCATTCACAAGTATGAATACTTCAAGGATCAGTCCACGCAGCTGAAGCTGGACTATCAGGCCGATCGCTGGACGGTGGGCGGCAGCCTGTGGAAGTCGAACAACGACTTTGGTTACGCCGAGCTGGATGAGACCAGCTACGCAGCAACGATGGCGACCTACTGGAGTTTCCAGACGCCGGATCCGGACCAGCACAGTGAGACCGGGCAAACCATTGCCGGGCTGCATTTCGATTGGAAATTCACCGATCTGCTCAAGCAGAGCGTTCGTGTGGGACGCACCAGCATGAACTACACCATCAATGACGCCGCCAACGGCCTGCTGGGATATCAATGGGCGCCAACGGCCATTCCGGCCAATGCCACGGGTAATTCCGCGGCGATACCGGTCGGCGGAGTGGTGCCGGTGTATGACACCACCAGCAGCGTTCGGGCTGATTACGAGGACTATCGCACTCAGGCTGGCTATGAGCTGGTGTACACGGCCGACCGCTTCAACCTGCTGGGCGGACTGGAGTACCAGAAGCAGGGCGCCAAACAGTGGGGTACTTATGGCGCATCGAGCACCGATGATTCATACAAGTCGGCGCTGGCCAACGGCGACCTGAAGCTGCTGGACATGAGGCTGATCGTATCGCTGGGCGCGCGCCTCGATGACTACGAGAGCTGGGGCAGGCAAAGCACCGGCAACCTGGGCTTCGCCTGGCAGGTTGCCAGTCCCATCAATGTCTATGCCAACTACGGCACCAGCTTCAAGCCGGCCACCATGTCGCAGCTGTTCAATCCCACGTACGGCGACTCCTCGCTCAAGCCGGAAACCGGACGTACTGCTGAACTCGGGGTGCGCAGCAACTGGCTGGATAGTCGTCTGGGTATCGAGGTGGCCTACTGGAACACGCATATCAGCGACGTGATTTTCTTTGACTACTCCATCGTCAATCCGCGCCGTCCCAGTGGCTTTGGCCAGTACAACAACGGGTCGGAAGGCAAGACATCCGGCGTCGAGTTGAAGGCGAATTATCAGATCACCGGCGCGATCGGTCTGTATGGAAACTACACCTACACCGAAGCACAGACCCGTGCTGTGGATGCCGACTGGAAGCGGACGGTGCAGATCGCCCACAACAAGGGCAACGTGGGCTTCAACTACCAGCTGGATCAGCTGACGCTGGGCGCCAATGTGTACTACACCGGGCCGCGCCTGCGCTGGGCGGGCGACCTGGAAACGAGTGGCTACACGCGGGTCGATGTCTCGGGCCGCTACAAGATCACTGACAAGCTGTCGATTTCGGCGCGCATCGAGAACCTGCTCAACGACGATTACCTCGACGAGCTGGGCTACGCAGAGACCGGTCTGTACGCCATCTTCGGCGTGGACTACCGCTTCTTCTGACACGCATCACGCAGCAGCCATGCGTCAATCATTGGTACTGGTGCATCGCTACCTGGGCCTGTTCATGGCCTTGTTTCTGGTGGTGGCTGGTGTGACCGGCAGCATCATGGCCTTCGAGGAGGAGATTGACGCCTGGCTGAATCCGCAGTTGCTGACGGTGGACAGTCACGGTCCGCCGCTGTCGCCACAGCAGCTGGCGCGGGGCATAGAACAGCAGGACTCACGATTGAGCGTGACGTACATCCCTGTTGCTCAGGAGCCGGGCAGAGCGGTGCGCATCGGCGTCAGGCCCCGGCAGTCCCCGGATAGCGCCGAGCAGTTTGCGCTGGGGTTCAACCAGCTGTTCGCCGATCCGGTGACCGGCGGAATTCTGGGCACGCGACAAACCGGCACCCTGCAGCTGGATCGCAAGCACTTCATCCCATTCATCATCAGGCTGCACTACTCGTTGTTCCTGCCCGGCAGCTGGGGGCTGTGGCTGTTTGGCGCCGTGGCGCTGTTGTGGACACTGGATTGCTTCATCGGGTTTTATCTGACATTGCCGCGTGCCAGCCCGTTCATGACGAAGTGGCGGACGGCGTGGCAGATCAAACCCCAGCGTTTCAACTTCGATCTGCATCGTGCCGGTGGACTGTGGACCTGGATCGTGCTGCTGGTGCTGGCAGTCAGCAGCGTATCGCTGAATCTGTATGACGAGGTGTTCAAGCCGGTGGTGGGCTGGTTCTCGCCGATTACGACGACACCCTTCGACACGCGCGCCGTCCGGAAGAATCCTGAACCGCCCGCCTTCGACTACGACCAGGCTCTGCAGCTGGCACGCAACGCAGGCATTGAACATGGTATCGGCAAGCCAGTGGGTGCCATCGGCTATCGCGCCGAACGCGGCTTCTACTTCGCCCTATATCGCCATACCAGCGGCCATACCGAGTCCGGTCTGAGTGCGCGTTTGTACTTCGATGATCAGAGCGGTGCGGTCATCGGTTCGCGTGGCGCGGACAAGGACAGTGCCGGCGATGTGTTCGCGCAGTGGCAGTATCCACTGCATTCCGGGCGAATCGCCGGTGTGTGGGGGCGTGCCTTCATCTGCCTGATGGGGTTGATGGTGACGGTACTGTCGATCACTGGTCTGGTGATCTGGTGGCGCAAGCGACGCATCCGGGTGCTCCGAAACAGTCGTGGCGACCTGAGTTCCATTGTTATCAGCAGCAGGGCTACATCATGAAGGTACATCACATGAAGGCACGGAGTTGGCTCGGAGTTCTCACCCTGCTGGGCGTCGGCAATGCCAGCGCACATCACGTGTGGCTGGAGGTTCAGGACAATCAGGCTCAGTTGTACTTCGGCGAGTTCAACATGAACCTGCGCGAGGTTTCGGGAGGTGGATTGCTCGACAAAGTCGCGGGACTCACGGCCAGCGTAAGCGGCGACAGGAAATCGCAAGCTCTGGTTCTGCAGCAAGACAAGCAATCTTTCAGCGCGGCGCTGCCTGCCAAGGCGCGGTCAGTGGTTGCCGAAGTCACCCGCTATGCCCTGTATGACAAGGAAGTGGATGGCGGCAAGGTCAAGGCCTGGTATCGGCCCGCGGCGCGCTGGATCAGCGACTTCACCGCGCAGCAACCGCTGCTGACGCTGGATGTGGTGCCCACCGGCGCGGCCAACGAGTTCAAGGTGTTCTACCGGGGGCAGCCGCTGGCCAAAGCCGAAGTGACCGTGGTGGCGGAATCGGGCTGGTCGCAGGAAATGAAAACCAGCGCGCAAGGGTTGGTTCAGGTGAATCTTCCGTGGAACAGTCTGTATGCCGTGGAGGTGCATCACACCGACAACAGCTCCGGAAAACGCGATGACGAGGCCTATGCGCTCAGCAGTTTTGCCACCACGTTGACGATTCGTACCACCAAAGGATTGCCCCCAGCACCTGCGCCCACGCCGGCCGCGCCATATCAAAGGATGTAGCGACTCAGATCCTCATCCTTGGCCAGATTCCCGAGATGCGCATCCACGTAGGCGGCGTCTACCGTCAGTTGTGATTGCGGCTTCTCGCTGGCTTCGTACGAAACGGTCTCGAGCAGTCGCTCCATCACCGTGTGCAGACGCCGCGCGCCGATGTTCTCGGTGCGCTCGTTGACGTGATGCGCGATCTCGGCGATGCGGCGCACGCCATCGGCGGTGAACTGCAGCTGCACCGATTCGGTGTCCAGCAGCGCGCGGTACTGCGCGGTCAGCGAGGCATCGGGCTCGGTGAGGATGCGCTCGAAGTCCTCGACCTTCAGCGATTCGAGTTCGACGCGGATCGGGAAGCGGCCCTGCAGCTCGGGGATCAGGTCGGCGGGCTTGGACATGTGGAACGCGCCCGAGGCGATGAACAGCACGTGGTCGGTCTTCAGCGTGCCGTGGCGGGTGGTCACGGTGCAGCCTTCGACCAGCGGCAGCAGGTCACGCTGCACGCCCTCGCGTGACACGTCGGCGCCGATGGTGTCCTGACGACGCGCGATCTTGTCGATCTCGTCGATGAACACGATGCCGTTCTGTTCGGCATTGGCCAGCGCGCGCGCTTTCAGTTCTTCCTCGTTGACCAGCTTGGCGGCTTCTTCCTCGGTCAGCAGCCGTTGCGCCTCGGACACCTTGAGGCGCTTGGGCCGCGTGCGCTGCCCACCCATGTTCTGCAGCACCGACTGCAGCTGCTGCTGCATTTCTTCCATGCCCGGCGGCGCCATGATCTCAAGGCCCACCGGCATCTGGCGCAGTTCGATCTCGATCTCGCGATCGTTCAGTTCGCCGCGCTCCAGCATGACGCGGAATTTCTGGCGCGTTTCGGCGTCGCGCGGCTGCGCCGGTTCGTCGGTGGAGAAGCCCATCAGCTTCGGCTTCGGCAGCAACGCATCCAGCACGCGCTCTTTCGCCGCCTCGGCAGCCTGGTCGCGCACGCGGGCAATTTCCTGCTCGCGCGTCATCTTCACCGCCACATCGGCCAGTTCCTTGATGATGGAATCGACTTCGCGGCCCACATAGCCCACCTCGGTGAACTTGGTGGCCTCGACCTTGACGAAGGGCGCATTGGCCAGTCGTGCCAGCCGGCGCGCGATCTCGGTCTTGCCGCAGCCGGTGGGCCCGATCATCAGGATGTTCTTCGGCGTGATTTCATGGCGCAGCGGTTCGGCCACCTGCATGCGGCGCCAGCGGTTGCGCAGCGCAATGGCCACGGCTCGCTTGGCCGCACCCTGGCCGATGATGTGCTTGTCCAGTTCGGTGACAATCTGCTGCGGCGTCACGCTGACAGCTCCTCGATGACGATGTTGCGATTGGTGTAGATGCAGATGTCGCCGGCAATGTTCAGCGAACGCTCGACGATCTCGCGCGCCGGAAGATCGGTGCTCTGATGCAGGGCCATGGCAGCGGCCTGCGCAAACGGTCCGCCGGAGCCGATCGCGGCCAGCTCATGCTCGGGTTCGATGACATCGCCATTACCCGAGATCACGAACAGGTTCTGCGGATCGCCCACCAGCAGCAGCGCTTCCAGCCGGCGCAGGTAGCGGTCCGAGCGCCAGTCCTTGGCCAGCTCGATGGCCGCGCGGGTCAGGTTGCCGAATTTCTCCAGCTTGCCCTCGAAACGTTCGAACAGCGTGAAGGCATCGGCGGTGCCGCCGGCAAAGCCGGCCAGCACCTTGCCGTTGTACAGCCGGCGCACCTTGCGGGCATTGCCCTTCATGACGGTGTTGCCCAGCGTGACCTGGCCATCGCCGCCCAGCGCCACGGTGTTGCCGCGCCTGACCGCAAGAATGGTGGTCGAATGCGGATCGAAGTAGCTGCTCATAAACCAGCCTTTGGAATCAGAGACTTACCCACGCCGACGGGCGCGCGGATGGGAGCTTTCGTATGTGCGGGCAAGGTGCTGGAAATCAAGGTGGGTGTAGATCTGCGTAGTGCTGATGTTGGCGTGGCCCAGCAACTCCTGCACGCCGCGCAGGTCGCGGCTGGATTCCAGCAGATGGGTGGCGAAGGAATGGCGGAACAGATGCGGATGCACGCCCAGCGGCAGTCCCTGGCGGCGCGCATGCTGCGCGATGCGCAGCTGCAGATTGCGGGCACCGATACGCCGGCCATTGCGGCCGACAAACACGGCGGTCTCATGCGGTTTGATCAGCGCGCTGCGCTCGCCCAGCCAGCGCCGCAAGGCCTCGATGGCCACACTGCCCACCGGCGCGATGCGCGCCTTGGCACCCTTGCCGAGCACACGCACGGTGCGGTCGCTGAGGTCGAGGTCGTTCATGTCGAGGCCAACCAGTTCGGCCAGCCGCAGGCCGGAGGAATACAGCAGTTCCATGATGGCCAGATCGCGCACATCCAGGGGCGTCTTCGCGTCGATGGCCAGCAGCCGTGCCATCTGGTCGGCGTCCAGCGTGCTGGGCAGCCGGCGCCCAGCCTTGGGCGCCCGGATGCCCACCGCGGGATTGTTGGCGCGCACGCGTTCGCGCACCAGGAAGTTGAAGAAGGTGCGCAGCGCCGAGAGCCGTCGCTGCACGCTGCGCGGCCCCAGACCGGCGGCATGGCTGCGCGCCGCAAAGGCGCGCACATGCTGACTGTCGATGGCGGTCCAGTCGTCGATGCGCTGCTTCTCGCACCACTGCATCAGGGCAGCGAGCTCGTGCAGGTAGGCCGATACCGTGTGGGCCGACAGGCGGCGTTCGGTTTGCAGGTGCAGCCGGAAGCGCTCGATCCAGCTCGCATCCGGACTCATGCGTCTCAGCTGCGCGACAGCGCGGCCGCGATCAATTCGCCCATGCGCGCCAGGAACTCGGTGCTCATGCCGGGATGGAAACGGTCGCGGTCGGCGCTGCCCAGTACCAGCAGTCCCGGCGGCGACAACGCGACGAGCGGAATCAGCGCCACCGAACCCACTTCGGCCGCGTGGTTGCCGAACAGGTACTCGCGCTGTGAATCGCGCACCTGGCCGCAGCGCGGCTTGCCGGAGGTCAGCAGCGAGTCAAAGCTGCGGAAGTTGGCGTCGTCGGATGCCACGATGCGCACGAACTGCGTGTCGGCATCGCCGGCATTGCCATGCTGCAGGAGCAGCACGCCGAGGAAGGTGTCGAAGTCCTGGCGCAGGCTGGACTGGATCTCGTTCAGGGCCGCGGCGCGCGTGGTGGTGCGCAGCAGTCGCATGGTAAAGCGATGGATGCGGTCGGCCAGCTGGTCGTTGGCGCGTGCCACACGCACGAACTCGGCCAGCTGCTGCTCCATCGTCACATGCTTTTCGCGCAGCACCTCGACCTGACGCTCGATCAGCGAAATAGTCCCGGTGTTACGCGGATGCTGCAGCCGCATGCGGGTCAGCAGCGGCAGATGACGTTCGAAGAAATCCGGATGTTGCTGCAGGTACTGAACAATGGGCTGTTCGTCCGATGATGTTGCGACTGCAAGGTCCTGGGCCGGATTTCCTGTCATTCCCGATATCTCCGTCAGATTTGCACACGGCCTTCAAAGGCGACGACCGCGGGGCCGGTCAGCCACACTGACTGGCCGGGGCCGCCCCAGTGTACGCCCAGTTTGCCGCCCGGCACATGCACCTCAACATCGGCGCCGAGCAGGCCCAGATTTCTTCCCACCGACACGGCCGCGCAGGCGCCGGTGCCGCAGGCCAGCGTCTCGCCGGCGCCGCGTTCATAGACGCGCAGACGGATGTGGCCGGCATCGACCACCTGCATGAAGCCCACATTGACCTGGCGCGGAAAGCGCGGGCTGGCCTGCAACAACTTGCCGATCTGTTCCACCGCCGCACTTTCGATGGCCGGCACGCGCAGCACGGCGTGTGGATTGCCCATCGACACGGCGCCGAACTCCAGTTCGCCGTCGGTGGACGGAAAACGATAGGTGGCCGCGGCCGCATCGACTTCGAATGGCAGCGCATGCGGATTGAAGTCCGGCACGCCCATGTCGATGGAGACCAGTTCGGGTCCGAGCACCCGTGCTTGAACGAGACCGCCGGGACTGTCCATCGTGAAGAAATCGGTGGGTTGCGGGCGCCGCTGATGCACCAGCGCAGCAATGCAGCGCGCGCCGTTGCCACATTGCTCCACTTCGCCGCCGTCCGCGTTGAAGATGCGGTAGTACACCACGGTCCCGGCACGGCGCGGCGGTTCCAGCACCAGCGCCTGGTCGAAGCCAATACCAGTGTGGCGGTTGGCCAGCGCGCGCCACTGCGCGGCAGTGGGTAATGGCGCGCCAGCCGCGGACTCGAACACGATGAAATCGTTGCCGAGGCCGTGCATCTTGGTGAAGTCGATCTGCATACCGCCAGAATAACCGATCGGCGCGGCCATCAGCTGATCGCCCTACAGCTGCAGACGTTCGCGCAGTTCTCCGGCCAGCCGCCGGCTGACGCGCAGTTTCTCGCCGTCGGCCCGCAGCACTACCAGGTATTGACCCTCGGCATCGCGTTCGATGCCGGCCAGTTGTTCCACATTGACCAGCGCGTTGCGATGGATGCGCACGAACTGCTGCGCGAACTCCTCTTCCAGCGCGCGCAGCGAATCCTCGATCAGGTCGGTGCCGCCCTGATGCCGCACGCTGGTGTATTTCTGGTCGGCGTTGAAATAGAACACTTCGCGCACCGGGATCAGCTTGATGGTGTCGCGCAGCCGCGCTGCCACATGCGAGCGCGGTGCGGCGGCCTGTTTGCTGGCCAGGTTTTCCAACTGCGGTGTGCCCAGTCGTGCCGCGCGATCCAGCGCGCCGCGCAGGCGCTCGACGCGCACCGGCTTCAGCAGGTAGCCAATCGCCTCGGCCTCGAAGGCCTCCACCGCGTAGGCATCGTAGGCGGTGGTGAAGATCACCGCGGGTGGTGTCGGCAGTAGCGCCATGTGGCGCGCCGCCTCCAGTCCGCTGAGGCCGGGCATGCGCACGTCGAGCATCACCACATCGGGGCGCAGTTCGCCGGCCAGCCGGATGGCCTCGACGCCATTGGTGCATTCGCCGACTACTTCGCTGTCGCCCGCCTCGATGAGCAGACGGCGCAGCCGCTCGCGCGCCGGTGCTTCATCGTCGGCGATCAGGATGCGTTGGCTCACAGCGTTGCCCGCGTGCCGTCCTCGATGTACGGGAAACGCAGCCGCACGATGTATTCATCGCCGCTGCGGCCGGCGTCCACCGAAGCGCGCCCCGGATACATCAGCTCCATACGCTCGCGGATGTTGGCCAGCGCGATACGGTTGCCGCTGTGTCTGACACTGTCCTCTTCGGGGAGCGGATTGCGCACCGTCAGTCCGATGGTGTCGCCGTCCAGCGTGCCGCTGACGGTGATGACGCCGCCGGTCAGCCGCGGTTCGATGCCGTGATGAATGGCGTTCTCCAGCAGCGGCTGCATCAGCAGGCTGGGTACTTGCGCCCGCATCGGCAGATCGGTGACGTCCCAGATCACATGCAGGCGCTCGCCCAGCCGCGCCTGCTCGACGCGCTGGTAGATGCGTGCCACTTCCAGTTCTTCCTTCAGCGTGATGTTGCCGCGTTTCTCGCTGAGATTGGCGCGGAACAGGTCGGCCAGATCCTGCACGGCCTCTTCGGCGCGCGCCGGATCGGAACGCGTCAGCGCCGCGATGGTGTTCATGCTGTTGTAGAGAAAATGCGGACGGATGCGCGCCTGCAGCGCATGCACGCGCGCCCGTGCCTGCAGTTCAACGTTACGGCGCCATTCGCCCAGCACATAGAAGTAACGCAGCGTCAGAGCGCCGACGATGGCGCCGGTGGCCACGTTGGCCGCCATGAACTTCCAAGGATTGGTCGGGAACATCAGTGTCGCCACCAGCGCGCCGGACAGATTGCTGCGGCCTATCCACAACGTCGCCGCGGAAACGGCCGCGACCACTGCAATGACGCCCAGCAGCGCCAGCGTGCTGGCCGTGGCCAATGGTAGTTGCGCCAGCGGCCGGCGCAGCAGGCACAGCAGTGCGGCGCAGCCCAGGCCGATCCACAGCATCAGCAGCGCGGTGCGCGCCAGGTCCAGCCAAAGCGCCAGCTTCTCGCTCTGATGCGCCAGTGTCAGCACGATGGCGGTCAACACCACGATCAGTACCACCGCCAGCACCGTGGGTGCGCTGCAGAAGTCCGGCAATTCGAGACGCTTTCCCGACGGCGGACTGGTGCTGCGCTGGCTCACGCGTCGGTCCCGCCCGCAAACAGCGCCTTCTTCAGTCGATGAAGAGCCGAGACATCTTCGTCGCCGAAGCCTGCGTCGATCAGCTGTTGGTACTCGCGCAATGTTTCCTCGATCACCGGCAATTCGGCACCCTTGGCAGCGGCCATGGCGTGACAGATGCGCAGGTCCTTGGCATGCAGGCGGATGCGGAAGCCCGGTGGATAGCTGCCCGCGGCCATGAACGGCGCGCGATTGCGCAGGTACCAGTTGTCGCTGGCACCGTGGCTCAGCGTGGCGATCACCTGCTGCAGGTCCAGGCCCTGTGCGCTGGCGAAGGCCATGGCTTCGGCCACAGCGCGATTGATGCCGGCCGCCATGATCTGATTGGTGGCCTTGGCAGCCTGTCCGGCACCCTGTGCGCCGAAATGAGTGATGGTACGACCCACGACCTGCAGCAGCGGCGCAGCGCGAGCGAAGTCGGCTGCGTTGCCGCCTACCATGATGGCCAGTGTGCCTTTGACTGCGCCTTCGACGCCACCGCTGACTGGTGCATCGAGAAAGGCCACCTGGCGCGCAGCCAGCATCTGGCCCGCGCGGCGCGCGGTGTCGGCCGATACGGTGGAGCAGTCGATGAACAGCTGGCCGGATCGCAGTCCAGGCAGCGCGCTTTCAACCACAGCAAGCAGATCGTCGTCGGCAGAAACGCAGCTGACCAGCACCTCGCATTGCGACGCCAGCACTGCCGGCGTAGTTGCCGCAACGCAGTTCAGTTCTGCCGCGAGTTGCCGGGCACGTGATGCCGTGCGGTTCCAGACGCCGTGCAGCAATCCAGCGCGGTGGAGGTTGCGCGCCATCGGCGCGCCCATGGCGCCCAGTCCGAGGAAACCTGTCTGCATGCGCGCAAATCTAGCAGGTCTGGCAGGCAGCGCCGCCGTCCGGCGGCCCGGAACGATCAGCCTTTGCCGCAGAACTGATCGACGTCCATCTTGGCCTTGACGCGGGCCTGGTCGACTTCGGTATCCGACAGATATACGCGCTCTTTCTTTTCGTTGACGCGATAAAGGGTGCGCGCTTCGATGGACTTGGTGTACAGCTCCTGCGACTTCTTGCACTGCTCGCTGCGCTTGTCGGCCAGATCCTTCTGCACGGTCTGTTTGGCGCGGCTCTCGGCCAGGTTTTGTGCCTGCTGCGCGGCCACCGGATCACCAGTGGTTGCCGGCTTGCCGGCGGTGGCCGACGGCGTGGCCGCAGGCGTCGTATTGGTCTGCCGGCTACCGATGCGGATGACGGTAGCACCCGGCGAGGGCCGGTCGCTGCAATCTCGGTTCTGCTGCTGGCAGTAGATTTCGGCCGCGCCGGCCGAACCAACCAGAATCAGGGATGTGACGATGGCAATGGCGTAGCGCATGGGTATTCCTCCGGCCGCTGCAGTATCGCTGCTGCAGCTTATGCTCCAGGGTGAACTGGATCACAGTCGCGATACTGGTGTCTGTGCCCACAAAAGAAAAGCCCCGGCAGCGACGCTGCCGGGGCATTTTTTGGTCAGACCGGTACTCAGTCGTGGTAGGCGTGTTCACCGTGTTCGGTGGTGTCCAGGCCCTCACGTTCCTTGTCTTCAGGTACCCGCAGTCCGACGATCAGGTCGGTCAGCTTGAAGGCCAGGAAGGCCACTACGGCCGACCAGACCACCGTGACCAGCACGGCCTTGAGCTGGATCCAGACCTGCGTGCCGATGGCGTTGGAGCCCACCGAGGCAGTGACCCAATCGGTGACCAGGCCCGGCCCACCCAGCGACTGGGTGTTGAACACGCCCGTCAGCAGCGCGCCCAGGATGCCGCCGATGCCGTGGACGCCAAACACGTCCAGCGAATCGTCAGCCTTGAGCAGCTTCTTCAGGCCGGTGACACCCCAGAGGCAGACCACGCCGGCTGCGATGCCGATGATCAGCGCACCCATCATGCCGACGTTGCCGGCGGCGGGAGTGATGGCGACCAGACCGGCCACCGCGCCCGAAGCAGCACCCAGCATCGAGGGTTTGCCCTTGATCAGCCACTCGGCAAAGGTCCAGGCCAGTACCGCTGCGGCGGTGGCCAGGAAGGTGTTGATGAAGGCCAGCGCGGCCGAGTTGCCGGCTTCCAGCGCGGAACCCGCGTTGAAGCCGAACCAGCCCACCCACAGCAACGCGGCGCCGACCATGGTGTGCACCAGGTT
>JAIBJM010000026.1 GCA_020029535.1 Gammaproteobacteria bacterium
CTGCTCGGCGTGTCTTATGGCACGCGCGTGGCGCAGCGATACGCCATGCACTACCCGCAGTCGGTGCGCAGCATGGTGCTCGACAGCGCGGTGCCCAATGAACTGATGCTGGGCAACGACCATGCGCGCAATCTCGAGGCGGTGCTGCGGCTCTATTTTGCCGCCTGCGTCGCCGAGCCTGCCTGCCGCCGGCGCTTCGGCAATCCCTATGACTCACTGCAGAAACTGCAGCAGCGACTGCAGCAGTCGCCGCAGCGCGTGCAGGGTCGCCATCCGACCACCTTTGCGCCGGTGGATCGCTTGCTCGATGAGGCCGAGTTCGCTTCGATCGTGCGACTGTATGCCTATTCGCCGCTGACGGCGGCCTTGCTGCCGCTGATGATCGACGCAGCGATGAAGGGCAACTATTCGTCACTGCTCGGGCAGGCGCAGCTGCTGGTCGACGATGTGGCCGGGCGGATCACCGATGGTGTGGGGCTGTCCATTTCCTGCGCCGAAGATGCCGATGGTCTGCGTACCGATCCGGCTGACCAGCACACCGTGCTCGGCCACTCGCTGGTGGAATATCTGCAGAAGGCCTGCACCATCTGGCCGAAGGGCTCCCGTCCGGTTGATTTTCATCAGCCCTTCAGCAGCAAGTTGCCGGTGCTGGTGCTGGCCGGCGAGCATGATCCGGTGACGCCGGTCCGTTATGGCGAGGCCATCATTCGCGGGCTGCCCAACAGCCGTTTGCTGCTGGCCAGGGGCCAGGGCCATGCGGTGATGAACGCGGGTTGCATGTCACGGCTGATCGCCGATTTCGTGCAGAGCCTGGACGCCCGAAGACTGGATGCGCGCTGCCTGGACAAGCTGGGCCCGACGCCGGCCTTTACCGACTACAACGGCGCCGGCCCATGATCGAAGTACGGGATCTGCACAAGTCGTTCGGCAGCGTACAAGCGGTGGACGGCGTCTCGTTCACGGCGGCGGATGGCCAGATCACCGGGCTGCTGGGCCCGAACGGCGCCGGCAAGACCACCACCCTGCGCATGCTGTACACCCTGATGCATCCGGATCGCGGCCAGGTGCTGGTCGATGGTGTCGATGCGGCCCGTGAACCCTTGCAGGTGCGTCGTTCGCTGGGCGTGCTGCCCGACGCGCGTGGTCTGTACAAGCGACTGACCGCGCGCGAGAACATCGGCTACTTCGCAGCTCTTCACGGCCTGACGCCGACGCAGGCAGAGGCGCGCATCGATGTGCTGGTGAACACGCTGGACATGCAGGAGTTCGCCGGGCGCCGCACCGAAGGTTTTTCGCAGGGCCAGCGCCTGAAAACCGCCATCGCCCGCGCGCTGGTGCACGAGCCGCGCAACATCGTGCTGGACGAACCCACCAACGGGCTGGATGTGCTGGCGACGCGCAATCTGCGCCAGTTCCTGCGGCAGCTGCGCGGGCAGGGGCATTGCGTGCTGCTGTCCACGCACATCATGCAGGAGGTGGCAGCGCTCTGCGATCGCGTGGTGATCATCGCCCGCGGTCGCGTAGTGGCCGAGGGCACGCCACAGCAGCTGCGCGAACAGGCCGGTGCGGAACAGCTCGAGGAAGCCTTCATGCGGCTGATCGGCAGCGATGCCGGGGAGCTGGTGTGAACGGCACCGCGATTGTCTGGATCAAGGAGCTGCGCGAAAGCCTGCGCGACCGGCGCGTGCTGATCAACGCCTTCCTGCTCGGTCCGCTGCTCGGGCCGCTGATTTTCCTGTTGCTGATGCGCGTGGTAGTGGATCGCGAACTGCAGCGCGCCCAGCAATCGCTGCCGGTGGTGGTGATCGGCGCCGAGTACGCGCCCAATCTGCTGCAGGCCTTGGGCCAGTCCGGTCTGCAGGTGCTGCCGCCGGTCGACAACCCGGAGCAGGCGGTGCGCAGCCAGCGCGTCGACCTCGTGCTGCGCATTGCGCCATCGTTTGCCGAGAGCTGGCGCGCTGGCGAGCCGGCACAGGTGGACCTGATCTATGACGCGTCGCGTCGCGAGGTGGGCGCGCGGGCGCAGCGGCTCCACGGCATGCTGGACAGCTATTCGCGCCGGATAGCGGCCATGCGCATGGTGTCTCGCGGCCTGTCGCCGACCTTGCAGGCACCGCTGCTGATCAGCGAGCGCGACCAGGCCACCGCGCAGTCGCGCGGTGCGGTGCTGTTTGGCGTGCTGCCCTACATGCTGGTGCTGACGGCATTTCTCGGTGGCATTTTCCTGGCCATTGACGCCACCGCCGGCGAGCGCGAGCGGCAATCGCTGGAACCGCTGCTGGTCAATCCGGTGCCGCGCTGGCAGGTGCTGGCCGGCAAGCTGCTGGCCAGCGCCACTTTCAGTTTCAGCAGCGTCTGCCTGAGTCTGCTGGCCTTTGCCCTCGCTGGGGCTCTGTTACCCACTGAACGCATGGGCGTGGCCATCGATCTGGGGCCGCGCTTCGTCTTCATCGTGCTGCCGGTAATGGTGCCGCTGGTGCTGCTGATCGCCATCCTGCAGACGCTGGTGGCGGCGTTCGCGCGCAGCTATCGCGAAGCGCAGACACACCTGGGTCTGCTGCAGCTGATTCCGATGATTCCATCGGCGCTGCTGGCCTTCCTGCCCTTCAAGCAGCAGTTGTGGATGTACGCCGTGCCATTGCTCAGCCAGCAGCTGGCCATCATGCGGCTGCTGCGCGGCGAGCCGGTCACGCTGCTGCAGGCGCTGTTGTCGATGGTGAGCACGCTGTTGGCAGCGCTGCTGGCCTTCCAGCTGGCGCGCCGCCTCTATGATTCGGAGCAGCTGGCCGTATCGGCCTGAATCAGGCGTGTTCCAGTTTGGCGTGCAGCGTGATGTTGGCCTTCAGCAGTCGCGACACCGGGCAGTTGGCCTTGGCATTGTTGGCGATCTCGGCGAATTTCTGCTCGCTGAGGCCGGGCACCCAGGCTTCGTTTTCCAGATGCACTGCGGTGATGGTCCAGTTGCCTTCCACCTGCTCCAGCGACAATGAGGCCTGCGTGGCCAGCCGCTTGGGCGGAAAGCCGGCCCCGCCCAGCATGGCCGATAGCGCCATCGTGAAACAGCCGGCGTGGGCGGCGGCAATCAGTTCCTCGGGATTGGTGCCGGCGCCATTTTCGAAGCGGGTATGAAAGGAGTAGGGCGTTTCCTTCAATACGCCGCTCTCTGTAAGCAGTGCGCCGTGACCCTGTTTCAGATCACCATGCCAGACAGCCGATGCAGTGCGTTTCATGAATACTCCTCATGCCGGAATTATTATGAACCTGGCTCATTGTAGCGCTGTGTTGCAAGCAGCTTCCGGTTGTGGTCATCTTTTACCCATGCAATCCCTGACCCGATCCCTGATGGTGCTGGCGTTGATGGGCGTTCTGACCGCCTGTACCTCGCTGCGCGTGCGCTCCGATTACGATGCGGCCGCCGATCTGGCGGCATGTCGCAGTTTTGGCTGGCTTGAGAGCACGGCCACCACACCCGCCGGCGCTTTCGATAATCCGATCAATAACAAGCGACTGCGCGACGCCATCGGCAAGCGGCTGGTGGCCAAGGGCCTGCAGCCGGTGGCCGAAGGCGCTGCGCCCGATTGTCTGGTCGGCCAGGCCATCGGTGTGCGCGATTCGCTGACCGCCGATGGCCGCTCGCGTTTCAGCTTCGGGGTCGGCACCGGCTGGGGCTGGGGTCACCGGGGTTTCGGATCCGCGTCCTGGGACACCGGCCCCTATGCCTATCGCGAAGGCCGGATCTCGGTGGATCTGTATCGGGCGGCCAGCAAGGAACCGCTCTGGCATGCCGAGGCCGAAGTGGATGTCACGCAGCTGACGGGCGCCGATGCTGAAAAGCGCATCGATGCCGTGGTGACCGCCATCTTCGCGCGCTTCCCGGCGCTGACGTCCGGCACGCCGCGCACCGGCGTTACCGATCAGGGAACCTAATCGCGCAGTACCGTCCGTACTTCAAGTCCGGCCGCTTCGAGCCGGGCGCGCCCATCCAGCGCACGGATTTCCAGCACGCTGACCACGCCCGCGACTCGCGCGCCCAGTCTCTGCACCAGTCGCGCCGCGGCCAGCAATGTCCCGCCGGTGGCAATCACATCGTCGACCAGCAGCACCTGGTCGGCAGCCTGGAAGGCGGCGTGCTGTACCTCGAGACCGTCCTGGCCGTATTCCAGCGCATAGTTCTCGCGCAAGGTCTGCGGCGGCAGCTTGCCGGGCTTGCGGATTGGCACCAGACCGAGATGCATGCGCGCCGCCAGCGCTGCCGCGAAGATCAGTCCGCGCGATTCGATGCCGGCGATACGATCGACTTGCCAGTGCTGCACCAGCTCTTCCATGCTGGCCAGCGCCTGATCGAAGGCGGCTGCGTCCGCCAGCAAGGGACAGATATCGCGGAAGGCAATGCCGGGCCGCGGAAAGTCGGCCACCACCGGCAGGTACTGGAGCAGATCGCGCATGATGTTGTTGATCGTCGCATTGACCCACGAGTTGTCAAGCCGCCCGTTGCCCGCAGGCGTGCAGCTGATTCACTGCGGTGTGGGCAAGGTCAATGCGGCGCTTGCCGCCGGCGCAGCGATTGCCCGCCTGCGCCCGTCGCTGGTGATCAATTACGGTACCGCCGGTGCGGTATCGGCCGCCGCTGGCTTGCTGGAAGTGGCCAGCGTCCTTCAGCGTGACATGAACACTGAACCGCTGGCGCCGCGCGGCATCACGCCATTCGACGCTACGCCGGCCGAACTGCACTCGGGGTTTGCCGGCGTGCGTTGCGCCAGCGGCGACAGCTTCGTCACCGCCATCGATCCCTGGCTGCAGCAGCAAGGCGTGGACATTGTCGATATGGAGCTGTTTGCGATTGCCATGGCCTGCCGGCGCGCGGCGCTGCCCTGGCGCGCCTTCAAGTTCGTCACCGATACAGCCGACGGCGATGCGGCCGAGCACTGGAATGCTCGCGTCGGCCATGGTGAAGAGCTGCTGATCGAAAGGCTGGGTCAGATCATCGGGTAGTTGCCGGCAGCGGTGCGGACGGTGCTTTTCGGCACAGTCAGCGTCGGGCGCGCTTGATAAAAGGCCGGACGGCCTTTTATCGCGTTCCCTCGCGCGGCCGGCTCGTCGCAAGGCAAGCTTGCTCCTCGCTGATCGGCCGTCGCTCGGCGCCCGACATTCCTGTGCCGAAAAGCACCGTCCGCACCGCTGCCTGCCACCGCTCGTGATCGACGGGGATTGAGGGATTTTCCGGCGGCGTGGTTGCTCCGCCGAGTATCTGGTGCCGGAAACACACAAAATGAACGTGTCTCGTGTACTGGTATTTATTGGGGGCCGATAGTAGTTGGCTGGCCAATTGTATTGGCCTGTTTGCCGTCATCGGCCCTGTAACCCGGTCAGCCCATGCCAGGCCATGTAGCCGCCCACCAGCAGCATCAGCACGCCGGAGACATAGGGCGCACGGTGCGCCAGCGCCGAAAAGCCCGACCAGCGCTGTGTCGCGTGGCGCAGGCCGATGGCGGCGATGACGCCGACCAGCACCAACGTGATGGCAAGTCCGATGCTGAAGCACAACACCAGCGTGGCGCCCAGCGCCAGCTGCTTCAGCTGCAGGCACAGCATCAGCACGGTGATCGAGGCCGGGCAGGGGATCAGTCCGCCGGTCAGTCCGAACAGCAGGATCTGTCCATTGCTGGCGCTGCGGCCATGCAGGTGGCGGCGGATCTGTTCGGCGTGCTCGCGCTGATGCTCGTCGTCTTCGTCGTGGGCCCAACGCGCGGTGCGCAGGATCATCCACAGCGCGATGCCGATGATCAGCGCCGCGGCCAGGGTCTGGAACCAGGGTTCGATGGCCTCGGTGTTCCATCGTTCGCCCAGTTGCAGTCCGATCACCGCGATCAGCCACACCACGGCGGTATGCGACAGCGTTGCCGCCAGGCCCAGCATCACTGCCTGACGGATGGTGCCGCGGATGGCAACGATGAAGGCGGCCATCATGGTCTTGGAATGCCCGGGTTCCAGCCCGTGCAGGGCGCCCAGCAGCACGGCGGTGGGCACGAACAGCCAGCCGTAGGCGCTGCCCTGCTGCAGCAGGCTATTGAGTTCAGGCATGCATCAATGCTACCAAGGGCACCATGCTGACGTTGCATGACTACCTGGACTCGGGCAACGGCTACAAGGCCCGATTGCTGATGTCGCAGCTGGCGATTCCCTATCGTTACGTGCAGCTGGATATCACCATGGGCGCCACGCGCACGCCGCAGTTCCTGGCGAAGAATGCCAACGGACGCATTCCGCTGCTGGAGTTCGAGGACGGACGGTGCCTCGCCGAGTCGGATGCCATCCTCTGGTATCTGGCCGAGGGCACGCCCTTCCTGCCCGAGGGGCGCATGGTGCGGGCGCTGGTGCTGCAGTGGATGTTCTTCGAGCAGTACAGCCACGAACCTTATGTGGCCACGCCACGCTGGATCGTGAAGCATCTGCCGGCCGACAGCCCGCGCCGTGCCGAGCTGCCCGAGCGGCTGAAGCGCGGTCGCGAGGCACTGGCGGTGATGGAAGGGCATCTGGCGACGCACCGCTTCTTCGTGGCCGATCGCTACAGCATTGCCGACATTGCGCTGTATGCCTACACGCATGTGGCCGATGAGGGTGGCCACGATCTGAGCCCGTATCCGGCGCTGCGGGACTGGTTGTCGCGGGTCGCCGCGCAGCCCGGCCACGTCGGACTGCTGGATCAGCCGCCAGCGCACTAAGCTGTTGCGCGCATTGCGCGGTCGGGTGGACTAGACTGCGCGCCCGATGAACGCCCAATTGCGGCCCGCACAACTGGCCCTGCTGCCGTCCTCTGGCGCCGAGCCGCCGGCTCGACTGCGCGAGATCCCCTACAACTACACCTCGTTCGCCGACCGCGAAATCGTGATCCGGCTGCTGGGTGAGTCCATGTGGCAGTTGCTGGACGAATTGCGCCATGAGCGCCGTACCGGCCGCTCGGCCCGCATGCTGTACGAGGTGCTGGGCGACATCTGGGCGGTGCGCCGCAATCCCTATCTGCAGGACGACCTGCTCGACAATCCGAAACGGCGCAAGTTGCTGCTGGCAGCGCTGCAGCACCGGCTGTCCGATATCGATCGCCGCCGCGACGCCGATGATGCCGGGCGTTTCGTCAAGGTGGGACAGCTGCTGGCGGCCGCGCGCGAAGCGGTGGAGCATTTCGAGACCGACTTTCGCGCCATGCGCTCGCTGCGCGCGCGTGCGCGCCGCCTGTTCGGCCGCGCCACGCGTGGCGACAACATCCATTTCGATGCCTATGCACGCGTCGCGCATGTCACCGATGCCACCGACTGGCGCGTCGAATATCCGTTTGCGGTGCTGATGCCCGATACGGAAGAAGAAATTCCGCAGCTGGTGCGTCATTGCATCGAGCTCGGTCTCACCATCATTCCGCGCGGTGGCGGCACCGGCTACACCGGTGGCGCCATTCCGCTGACGCCGCTGTCGGTGGTGATCAACACCGAAAAACTCGAGCGTCTCGACGCGGTACAGCGCGGCACGCTGCCCGGCGTGGACCGCGAAGTGGCGACGATCCATGCCGAAGCCGGTGTGGTCACGCGGCGCGTGGCCAACGCAGCCGAGCAGGCCGGACTGGTGTTCGCGGTGGATCCCACCTCGGCCGACGCCTCCTGCATCGGCGGCAACATTGCGATGAATGCCGGTGGCAAGAAGGCCGTGCTGTGGGGCACCGCCGTCGACAACCTGGCCTGGTGGCGCATGGTGGACTGCGAGGGCAACTGGCTGGAGGTTACGCGCCTCGGCCACAACCTCGGCAAGATCCACGACGCGGCCGTGGCCGAGTTCGAACTGGTCTGGAAGGAGGGCACTGATGCGCCCGACCGTGCGCGCGAGCTGCGTCGCGAGCGCTTGTCGATTCCGGGCGCCAGCTTCCGTCGCATGGGCCTGGGCAAGGATGTCACCGACAAATTCCTCGGTGGCCTGCCCGGCGTGCAGAAGGAAGGCTGCGACGGACTGATCACGGCTTCACGCTGGGTGCTGCATCGCATGCCCGCGCACGTCCGCACCGTGTGCCTGGAATTCTTCGGTCAGGCGCGCGATGCCATTCCGGCCATTGTCGAGATCAAGAATTATCTGGATGGCCTCACCGCGCGCAACGGCGTGCAGCTGGCCGGCCTCGAACATCTGGATGAGCGCTATCTGAAGGCGGTGGGTTACGCCAGCAAGTCGCGGCGTGGCGGCCTGCCGAAGATGGCGTTGTTCGGCGATATCGTCGGTGACGATGAAGCCGCCGTCGCGCAGGCCACTTCCGAAGTGGTGCGCATTGCCAATGCGCGCAGTGGCGAGGGCTTCATTGCCGTCAGCGCCGACGCGCGCAAGAAGTTCTGGCTGGACCGCGCGCGCACCGCCGCCATCGCGCGCCATACCAATGCCTTCAAGATCAATGAAGACGTGGTGATTCCGCTGCCGCGCATGGGCGAGTACACCGACGCCATCGAGCGCATCAACATCGAGCTGTCGCTGGCCAACAAGCTGGCGCTCGCAGACGAATTGCGCGCCGTGATTGCCTCGCCTCCGCCGCTGGCCAGCACCGACGATGCCGACATGGATCGCCTGCCGGTGGCCGAGCGTCTCGGCGAGCGGCCGGGCATGGCGCTGCAGCTGCTGGATGCCGTGCAGGCACGCTGGAGCTGGCTGCAGTCCAACCTTGATGCGCTGGTGCATGAGGCATTGCCCACGTTGCAGCAGCTTGGCTACGACGACCTCGAAGGCGCGTTGCGCCAGCGGCTGACGGCCACGCCCTCGCTGCGCCTGTTCGACCTGCTGCAGGATCGCACCCTCCGTGCATCGTGGAAGCGCGAGCTGCGCGCGCCGCTGCGCGATATTTTCTCCGGTGGTGCCTTCGCGCCGGTGCTGGCCGCTGCCGAAGCCGCCCACCGGCGCGTGCTGCGCAGCCGGCTGTTCGTGGCGCTGCACATGCATGCCGGCGACGGCAATGTGCACACCAACATTCCGGTCAACTCGGACGATTACGCCATGCTGCATGAGGCCGAGCGCACCGTGGCGCGCATCATGCAGATCGCACGCGACCTGGACGGCGTGATCTCGGGCGAGCATGGCATCGGCATCACCAAGCTGGAGTTCCTGCGCGACGACGAGACGCGCGCCTTCCGCGACTACAAGCAACGCATCGATCCGGAAGGGCGCTTCAATCGAGGCAAGCTGCTGCCGGGCGGCGACCTGTCGAATGCCTACACGCCCAGCTTCAACCTGATGGGCCATGAATCGCTGATCATGCAGCAGTCGGACATCAGCTCGATCTCCGATGCCATCAAGGACTGCCTGCGCTGTGGCAAGTGCAAGCCGGTGTGCGCCACGCATGTGCCGCGCGCCAATCTGCTGTACAGCCCGCGCGACAAGATTCTGGCCACCTCGCTGCTGATCGAAGCCTTTCTATATGAAGAGCAGACGCGCCGCGGCGTGTCGCTGCGGCACTGGGACGAGTTTTCCGACGTGGGCGATCACTGCACGGTGTGCCACAAGTGCGTGACACCCTGTCCGGTGGACATCGATTTCGGCGACGTGTCTATGGCCATGCGCGACCTGCTGCGACGCATGGGCAAGAAGCGCTTCAATCCGGGCACCGCGGCCTCGATGTTCTTCCTCAACGCCACCGATCCAGAAACCATTCATGTGGCGCGCAAGGTGATGATCGAGTGGGGCTATGGCCTGCAGCGTGTCGCCCACAGCGCGCTGAAGACTTTTGCGCGCGCGCAGACGCAGCGTCCGCCGGCCACCACCGGCAAACCGAAGCTGGTGGAGCAGGTAATCCACTTCGTCAACAAGAAGATGCCGGGCGGCCTGCCGAAGAAGACCGCGCGCGCGCTGCTGGACATCGAGAACCCGGACTACGTGCCCATCATCCGCGATCCGCAGCGCAGCGCCGCCGACAGCGAGGCCGTGTTCTATTTTCCGGGTTGCGGCTCGGAGCGGCTGTATTCGCAGGTGGGGCTGGCCACGCAGGCCATGCTCTGGCATGTGGGCGTGCAGTGCGTGCTGCCGCCAGGGTATCTGTGCTGCGGCTATCCGCAACGCGGCTCGGGTCAGTTCGAGCGTGCCGAGAAGATGATCACCGACAATCGCGTGCTGTTCCACCGCGTGGCCAACACATTGAACTACCTGGACATCCGCACCGTGGTGGTCAGCTGCGGCACCTGCTACGACCAGCTGCAGGGCTACAAGTTCGAAGATATCTTTCCGGGTTGCCGCATCATCGACATCCACGAGTATCTGCTGGAGAAGGGCGTGCGCATCGAGGGCGCCACCGGCGTGCGCTACATGTATCACGACCCCTGTCATTCACCGATCAAGAGCCAGGACCCGCTCAAAGTGGTCAACGCTCTTATTAATGAGTCGCAGAACGGCAAGGTCGAGAAGAACGACCGCTGCTGCGGCGAGTCCGGCACGCTGGCCATCACCCGGCCGGATATCTCGACGCAGGTACGCTTCCGCAAGGAGGCCGAAATGCGCACCGGCGCCGACAAATTGCGCGCCGACGGCTTCTCGGGCGAGGTGAAGGTGCTGACCTCATGCCCGTCCTGCCTGCAAGGCCTGAGCCGTTTCAACGAAGACGCCGATGTCGAAGCCGACTACATCGTGGTCGAGATCGCCCGCCACGTGCTCGGCAGCAACTGGCTGGTGGACTACGTGGAACGTGCGAATGCCGGAGGCATCGAGCGCGTACTTGTCTGACGGCGCAGCGGTTGCGCAGCGGCTAGCCGTTTCTATAACTTCAGCTCATGCACCGTAGAATCTGGATTCCTGCAGCGGCGCTTTGCGCCATCAGTCCTGCCCACGCCGAGTGGCAGGGCAAGGCCGAAGCCGGCGTGGTCTTCGCGCGCGGCAATACCGATACCGATTCGGTCAATCTGAAGCTGTCGATGAGCCGCGAGGCCGAGCGCTGGAAGCATGCGCTGGATCTGGCGGCGCTGCGTGCCGCCACCTCCGATGTGGTCACTGCGCGCCGCTACCAGGCCGGCTGGCAATCCAACTACAACTGGTCGCCGCGCGCGTTCTGGTTCGGCGGCCTGCGTTACGAGAACGATGAGTTCAGCGGCTTCGACTATCAGGCCAGCATCACCACCGGCCTGGGTTACAAGTTCATCGATTCAGAGCGCGTCAAGCTGTCGGGTCAGATCGGTGCCGGTTATCGGCGGTTGAAGAACACGCTGACGCAGCAGGTCGAGAATGATCCCATCTACTCGCTGGGAGCCGACTACGAGCATCAGTTGAACATGTCCACGAAGCTGGTCGACAAACTGCGCGTCGAAGGCGGCGACAACAACACGCTGATCGGCAACTTCGCCGGCGTCGAAGTGAAGATGACCGCCTCGTTGGCGCTGGCGGTGGGCCTGGACGTGCGCTCCAACACCAAGCCGCCGGAGGGGCTGAAGAATACCGACACGCTGACCACCGCCAACGTGGTGTATTCGTTCTGATCAATCAACAGCTTGCGCGTTCAGTCTGCCTTCAGCTTGGCCGGCTCATAGTGGAGCCGTAATGGAATCACGGTGATTCCACCAGGAGACAGACCATGAACCGCATCATCAGCAGCGTGGGCCTCAGTGCCTTGCTGGCCATGTCGGCCGCCGCGGGTGCGGCCAATCAGGATTCGCGTCAGGGTTGGCAGGAACGCGGCCACCCGTCGCGCGAGAGCCGGGACCGCAACGATGATCGCCGTGGCGACTGGCGCGCCGACCGTCGCGATGACCGTCGTGATGATCGCCACGATGGGCGTCCGGATCGACGCGACGACCGCCGTGACGGCTGGCGCGGCGACCATCGCCCGGATCGTCGCGAATGGGCCACGCAGCGCCATCACCGTGGGTACTACCAGCCGCCGCGCGGATATGCGTATCACCAGTGGCGGCGCGGTGATCGGCTGCCGCCGCCCTACTTTGCACGGCCGTACGTGGTGTACGACTACCATCGCTACCACCTGTATGCGCCGCCGCGCGGCTATCACTGGGTGCGGGTCGACAACGACGTGGTGTTGACCGCGATTGCCACCGGTGTGGTGCTGGACGTGCTGTACAACCTGTACTACTGATCGCGCGGGCGCGTTGCGCCCGGCAAAGGGCTCCCGACCCCGGTCGGGAGCCCTTTATTATTTGAGTTCTTCCTTGGCGAAATCGGGAATAGACGGTGCCGGCCGCGGGGCAGCGTAGGAATGCGCTTTGTCAGCCGATTCCTACATGTTTCAAGGTGCTAAGGGGTGGGTCGAGGCGGTCCCCACCGGGCAGAATCTTTTCGCCCACTCCGACAACGACCATTGCCTCACAGGGGAAAGCTATGCAAGTCTCGACCAGCACAAGAGTTTCCCAGCCAACTGAACCCGGAGTCCGCAGCAACATGGCAACGATCCTGATTGCCGATGACCACGCCATTGTCCGGCGTGGACTGAAGCAACTGCTGCTGGAGGACCGGCCCAATGCCGACATCGGCGAGGCCGCGACCGGCGATGACACACTCAACAAACTGCGCCAGCAGCGCTGGGACCTGCTGCTGCTGGACATCAACATGCCGGATCGCAGCGGCATCGATATCCTGCGTCATGTGCACGCCTCGCACCCGGACACCAAGGTACTGATCCTCAGCGGTTTCCCAGAGAAGCAGTACGCGGTCAATGTGCTGCGGGCGGGCGCCAGCGGCTACCTGAACAAGGACATGGCCCCCGAGGAACTGCTGGGCGCGGTCAAGACCGTGCTGGCCGGCCGGCGCTACGTCAGTGCGGCGCTGGCCGAGCTGCTGGTCACCGAGCTGGACCAGGATTCGGACAAGCCCATGCATGCGCGCCTGTCCGAGCGCGAGTTCCAGATCTTCTGCAAGCTGGCGGCCGGACGCACCGTGTCGGAGATTGCCGCCGAGCTGCGTCTGTCGGTGAAAACCGTCAGCACCTATAGATCGAGAGTGCTGGAGAAGATGGGTTTCAACAGCAATGCTGACATCACAACGTATGCACTGCGGAACAACCTGATCAACTGAAATGCAGCCCCGTGCCGTGTTATCCCAAACCGCTTCGTCGATGAGGCTCCCGCTCAACGAGGAACTCCGGGTGCTGTTGGTCGAGGATTCACGGCTGCTGTCCGAACGTTTGCTGGAGCTGATCGCCGCCGAAGATGGTGTGTCGGCGGTGGCGGCGGTGGCCACCGAATCCGAGGCCGTGGAAGCCGTGCGTGAGCTGCACCCGGATGCGGTGATTCTCGATCTGCGACTCAGGGAAGGAACCGGCTTCGGCGTGATGCGCTATATCAACACGCTGGTGGACAGGCCCGACGTGGTCGTCATCACCAACTATGCGTTGCCACAGTACCGTCAGCAGGCCCACCGGCTAGGCGCGCGGTACTTTCTGGACAAGACCCAGGAATTCGACCGACTTCCGGAAGTGCTGAAGACGCTGCGCGAAAACCGCCCGTCCTAGGGTCCTGACTCAGGCCAGCGGCATCTGCAGCAGCGTGCGGGTGCCGCCTGACGGCTTGGCCGAAATTTCCAGCGTGGCGCCGATCGAGCGGGCTCGATGCCGCATGCTCGCCAGCCCATGGGCGGTACGGCGTTGAGGATTGGCCGGCAAGCCGATGCCGTTGTCCTCCAGCTGCAGGGTCAGCAGGCGGTCATCCAGCCGCAACTCGAGCGTGGCCTCGGTGGCGCGCGCATGCTTGACCATGTTGATCAGCGTCTCCTGCGCGATGCGGAAGATGGCGATGGCCATATTGCCCTCCAGCTGCGGCTCCTGATCGGGTGTGTGCAGGAGCAGCCGGATGCCGGCGGGGTCGCACAGCTGATGCGCCTGCCATTGCAGCGCCGCTATCAGTCCCATGTTGTCGAGCAGCGTCGGACGCAGCTGCTCGATGACCCGACGCTTCAGGTCCACACCGGCAGTGATCGCATCCATTACCCGCTGCCATCGGGCGGCGGTTTCCGGCTGCGTGATATCGAAGCATCGGGACAGCTGCGCCAGATCCATCTTGATCGACACCAGCAGGCCGCCGAGTTCATCGTGCAGCTCGCGGGCGAGATTGGCGCGTTCGGTTTCGGTGACGGTCTGCAGATGCGTTGACAGTTCCGACAGCTCGGCGGTGCGTTGCGTGACCAGACGCTCGAGCTCGGCCGCCGCCGCGGTGCGGCGTTCAATGTCGCGCGTGATGAAAACGGCGGCGATCAGCAGCAGTGCCACGATGGTCAGCACACCGGCCGCGGTGGTGACGCGGTTGACGCGTTGCTGGCGATCCCAGGCCTCGGCGGTGATATAGGTGCGGTGTCGCTCGAGTGCGCTCATGCCCTCCAGTTCATCGCGCACCGCGCTCATGTAGCGCAGGCCGGCGCCGGTCCTGACCACGCGCACCGACTGCCTGGTGGAGCCGGTGAAAGCCACCAGATCGATGGTCTCCTGCATTTCCACCAGTTTCTTGTCGACGGTGTCTTCGATGGTGGCAATACGCGCCAGCTCGGCAGCATCGCGCCGGTAGAGGGTGCGCAGTTCAAGCAGCGCCGAGGAAAGCCGCACACGCGCCTCTTCGTAGGGCTCGAGATAGGCGCGATCGCGCGTCAGCAGGTAGCCACGCTGGTTGGCTTCCGCATCGGCGACCGCGAAGGCCAGGTTGGCCAACGCGCGCAACCGGTCCTGCGATTCACGTGCCGCTGCTGCGGCCGTGGTACTGGCCTGTACGCGCATCTCGATCAGCAGGTAGCCGCCGAGCAGGAACAGCGCGGCCGTGATCGCAGGTATCCATATGTAGCGTCTGCTGAAGCGCGGGACACGAAAGTCGACCAAGATTCCTCCGACCGTCGCATTCACCGTGGTAGGCAGCTTCCTACACCGCTCCAGAGCCGGAGCCGGCGGCAGCCACATCATGCCGCCCTGATGATATGCCGACAGCGGGAATGCTGCGGAATGTCTCCCAAGGGGTACAAAATGTTGCACTACGCCGTGGTCTTTTTCGTAATTGCGCTGATCGCCGCCCTGTTCGGCTTTGGCGGCATCGCCGCCGGCGCGGTGGGGATTGCCAAGATATTGTTCCTGGTCTTCCTGGTGCTGGCGGCCCTGACATTCGTGGCCAGCCTGTTCCGCAAGACCTAACCGGTATCCTTCTGCTTGACGGCGCGACGGCGGTGCGCGCGCGAACGCCTCCATAGCGTCATCAGGATGCTGGCCGCGCCCAGCCACACCGGCCTCGTGTGCAGCAGCCGCGCCGCCAGCTGCCACGGGCGGATCTGCGATATCAGCGTGGGTAGCAGCCCCTCACGAATTTCTTCGGTACCTGACCGCAACAGCACGCGCTGCAGTTCCATCTCTGCCAGCAGAGCCTGCAGACGCGCCTCGCGATCCATGATGGTCAATCCTGCGCGTCGGGCGTGCGCGACAGTGCGCCGCCCAGTGCTTCGAGATCACGGCGCACCGCATCCAGCAGTTGATGACCAGCCGGCGAACGATGCGCCCGCTGTTGCGCCAGCTGTCGCTGGCTCCATGCCCACACCAGCAGCAGGGCCACCGATATGGCAGCCAGGACCCCGATGCGCGCCGGCGGCGGCAGCCATACCGCCAGCAGCAGCAGCAGCGCCCAGCCGGCCAGCAGCAGCGCGCCGGCGCCGACGCAGCGCCAGCGCAAGGTGCGCCAGATCGAGTCGCGCTCGATCTGTGCCGTCAGCACCACGGCCTCCAGCCGCGTCTGCAGCATGTCGACCAGCAGCCTCAGCGACGCGCCGCCCTGGATGCCGGGCTCGTTCACGACTCGCGACGCATCTGCGTGCTGATCAGCAGCGCGACGACGGCACCCACGCCTGCTGCGATGGCCACCGACTTCCACGGATTCTCGTGCACGTATTCATCGCCGCGTCGTGCAGCCGAGACAGTGGCATCGCGTACCGTTTCGCGCGAGTCGGCAATTCTCAATCTGGCCTCGCTGATGGCGCGCATCACGCGCTTGCGGACCGTTTCCACGGCCTCGCTGCCTTCTTCGCCCAGCGTTTGAAGCAACGCCTCGGCTTGTTCGACCACCTTGTTCAGGTCGGCCAGAGTCTTGTCGTGGCCATGACGTACGCCATTGGCGGTAGCAGCGGTGGGATTCTGTGAATTCATGGGCAACCTCGCAATTGAAATGGTCCGGTAGGAAAGGGGCTTTCTGCGCAAGCATGCGACGGCGTCGGCGGTGCGCCTGTCAGTGTGCTCCGTGCCTTCTTCGTGACAGCAGGGACAGCCGATGTAGGAATGTGCCTACAGACAGCCGGCAATGTCGCCGGCCGCCTTACTGTCTGCGTCGGCAATGTCAGTTGGTCTTTATGTCGAGCTGATTGTCGACGCGCAATACATTCGCCACCCGGCCCGTTACTTCGCCGGCCGCAACCTTGGCGCTGCCGTTGTTGACGAAGCCGCTCAGCTGCACGACGCCGGCGCGGGTTTCCACATTGATCTGATGCGCCCGGGTGCGTTCGTCGGCGGCCAGCGCAGCCTTCACACGCGTGGTGATGGCGACATCGTCCACCGTCTCACCGGCGGTGCGGCCCGCAGTCTGCACCCGCAAATTGTTGCGCACCTCGGTGACGCCGCTGACTCCGCGAGCCACGGTGGTGGCGCGATCGCGATTCGCAGTCGAGTCCACGAAGCCGTTCAGCTGCACCACGCCCCGGAATACCTCGACGTCGATCTGGTGGGCCTTGGTGACCGGATCGGCGATCAGCGCCGCCTTGACTCGTCCGGTGATGACCGTATCGTCGAACTGCTCGCCGGTGCTTTTCTGTGTACGGGTGGACGCGCACGCGGTGGCGAGCAGCGCCATCACGATGACGGCGCTGCGCCCGAATGTTGCAATGTTCATGGGCGTTTGCTCTTGTCTACCACGATGTTGTTCTCGACCCTGGCCACACCTTCGACGCTGCCGGCCAGCTCCTGGGCCGCGGACTTCTCGGCCGGCGTGGCCACGAAGCCGCCCAGCGCCACGATGCCCCGGTTGGTCTGCACGTCAACCCGATAAGCCTTGGTGCGGGAATCGACCAGCATGGCTGCCTTCACCTTGGTGGTAATTGCAGCGTCATCGATGGTGCCACCGACGCTGCGGTCGCCGGCGCGCACTTCCAGATTGTTGTCCACGCTTTTCACGCCGGCCACGCCGAGCGCAGCGGCTTCGGCAGCGCTGCGGGACGCTGCGGAATCGACGAAGCCGTTCAGCTGCACCACGCCATTCTGCGTGTCGACGTCAATCTGCCGTGCCTTGGTGTCCGGATTGTCCACCAGCGCGGTCTTCACCCGGGCGGTGAGGGCGGCGTCGTCCACCACCGCACTGATCGTGGTTTCGGCGCCCCAGGCAGTGGCGCCGAGCGCCACCGCCAGTGCAGCCGGCAGAAGTTTTGCTGTCGTTTTCATGATTGCTCTCCAGTGAGGTTGTTTGCTCAGAACCTCCAGGCGGCGTTCAGCCAGATCGCGTCGGAGTCACCGGCATCTTCGATGTCGATCTTTTCGTACTCGGCGCGCAGCTCGACGCGTTGCGCCACGACGAAGGACACGCCGCCGCCCCAGATGAAGTCATTGTGGCTGTGGCTGGTGTCGATGTCCGGGCCGGGGCTGTCCAGATCGATGCGGGTGTCCACGTCGTAGTAGTACTGGCCGATCTTGCCGAACAATTCCACCGGGCCCACCGGCAGGATGCCGACCAGCGAAGGTGCGAAGCCACCGATGTTGACGCGATAATTGCCGTTGCTGCCGGAGCTGGTCAGTTGATCGCCCGGTTCGCCCAGATCGATGTAGGCCAGTTCCACCGCAATGTGCCGGTTGAAGCGGTAGCCACCGAAGATTTTCCAGGCATTGTCATCCGAGTCGATCACGTCGCCGATGGCATCGTCGATGTCGTCGAAGTTGTCGACGTTCAGATTGAATTGGCCGATGCCGCCGCCGACGTAGAAGCCGGAAGGGTTCCCGGCATCCTGTGCAAAGCCCAGCGCGGGAAGCGCAGCCAGCGAGCCGGTCGCCACAACGGAAATGAGGGTTTTCATGCTTTCTCCAAGATTTTTTCGCAAGTGTGCATCGTGCGTCAGCGCACCATTTGTCTCAATCGACAGCGGTCGCGGACGCGCGTAGGACGGCAGGCTGCGGTGAGGTAGGGCCTCACAGCATGCATGCGGCATGACCCACAACCTGAGTCATGTCACAACCCTGACACTCGCCGATGCTTGAATGTTCCCCACCGCGCATTGGGAACTTCATGTCGAATCAGCGTGCCGACGCGTTCTGGGGCGATCTGGCTGAGATCAGTGCGCGGACCCAGCTGGTTCAGCAGGAATATCTGCAGAGCCGCGACGCGTTGCTGGCCCACTACGGGCGCAGCCAGAGCCCCGAGCTGGATGAGCTGTGGCAGCGTTATCGCGACTGTGTCGAACAGCTCCGGCAGGCCACCGCGGAGCTGCACCAGTACGTGACGGAAGGGAGAGGGCGCTGATGGCGATGTATTCGCAACGGTTCTGGGACTTGTTGATGACGCTGGACATGCGTCTGGTGGCGGCGTTACGTCTGCAGCAGGAGGCCGTGGGCCGGCTGCTGGTGTGTCGCACGCTGATCGTCGGTTCGGCACTGGACGAGTTCCGGCTCGAAGTACAGCAGTGCAGTGCCGACGCCGCAGCCACGGCAGCCGAGCTGCAGCAGTTCTGCGCCGGACGCAGCGCGTCGCAGCTGTCGGCAAAGCCTGCCTTCGACGGGCGTCATCCCGCCGAAACATTCGCGTACTAGCCTGCCCCCATCTTCTGGAGAGTATCCATGCGCATGTTGATCGCAGGCGGTCTGCTGGCCGTCGTATCCCATGGTGTGACGAATGCGGCCGAGGTGATCGGCCGGGCCGGCAGCACTGAAATCGATGTCGCACAGGTGCGGGCGCTGGTGGCCGCGTTGCCCGAGACCAGCCGCGCCGCCGTCGGCAAGGACATCAATGCACTGGAGCAGCTGGTGCGTGCCGACCTGGCCAGCCGCGCTGTGCTCACCGAGGCGAAGAATGCCGGGTTCGATCGCAAGCCGGAGACCGTGACGGAGCTGAATCGCCTGCGCGATGAGGCACTGGCCCGGCTGTGGCTGGTCAGCCAGGTGCAGGTGCCGGCCGGTTATCCCAGCGAGGCCGACATCGCCGCGGCCTATGAGAAGAACAAGGCCGCACTGCAGACACCGGCCGAATACCGGCTGGCGCAGATTTTCATCGCGGCACCCGACGCCGCCGATCCCGCCAGGCTTTCGCAGGCGCTGCGCAAGATCACCGAACTGGCGCCGAAGCTGGTCGGCGCCGCCGACTTCGCCAGGCTGGCGCGCGAGAATTCCGAACAGGCCGACAGCGCCGCCAAGGGCGGCGAGCTGGGCTGGCTGGTCGAGGACAAGATCGTCGCCGAAGTGCGCGGCGCCGTGCGCACGCTGAAAGTTAACGACGTCGCCGGCCCGATCAAGACCGCGCAGGGTTTCCACTTCGTCAAGCTGATGGAAAAGAAACCCTCGCGTCCGCTGACGCTGGCCGAAGCCCGCGATGCATTGTCCGCGGCGCTGCGCACGCGTCGCGCACAGGAACTGCAGCAGCAGTACCTGGCCACGCTCGGTCAGAAGCTTTCGGTCAGCATCAACCAGATCGGACTGGCGGGACTGCAGGCGGCGTTGCCGAAGTAACGAATGGCGCGACGAGGGCGCACCCATGGCGATCGCGCTGACCATCGAACAGGCCTGGATCGATGCCGAACGCCACCGGCAGGCCGGTGATCTCGGCGCTGCGGAACGGGCTTATCGCAGCCTGCTCGACCAGGATCCCGGCCTCACTGATGTGTGGATCACCCTGGGCAATCTTCTGCGTCGTACCAGGCGTCCCGCGGAAGCGGAGCGATGCCATCGGGCGGCGCTGAATCTGGAGCCGCAGAACGAACTGGCGCTGCTGAATCTGGGCAACGCGCTGTTCGACCAGCAACGCACGGCAGAGGCGGCGCAGGCATATCGCCAGACCCTGCAACGCAATCCGCGTTGCGCCGAAGCTCACAACAATCTCGGCCGGGCTGTATTACGGGCAGATCCGGCAGGAGCGCTCAACAATTTCGTCGCCGCGTTGCAGTTGCGGTCCGACTATTTCGAGGCTGCGGAGGGCGCCGGGCTCGCCTTGTACGGTGAGGCCAGGTGGGAGGAGGCGCAGCTCGCATTCCGTCGCGCTTTGCAGCTGCGTCCCGATGCGGTGGTTTCGCGGGTGATGCTCGGTCGCGCGCTGCTGGCGAATGGGCAGATCGAGGATGCCGCACAGGTCTTCGAGGAACTGGAGCGTGACTCTCCGGGACAGCCCGCTGCGCTGGCCGGCAGCGCGGCAGTACTTGCGCGACGCGGTGCAGACGAACAGGCGCTGGAAAAATTCGCCGCGTCGTTGGCGGCCGATCCGCGTGATGACTGGGCACGCTTCGAACAATCCGTATTGAGACTGGCGCGCGGCGAATACGGTGAAGCCTGGTCTGATTACGACCGGTCACGGCTGAACCGGCGCGTTGAAGCCGAACGACGACGCGACATAACCAGTCCGCAGTGGAGCGGGGAGCCACTCGCCGGAAAAACCCTGCTGGTCACGGCGGAGCAGGGCGTCGGCGATGAAATCATGTTCGCCTCGATATTGCCGGAGCTGATTGCGGCAGCCGGAGAATGCATCATCGAGTGCGATGCGCGCCTCGCGACGCTGTACAACCGCAGTTTTCCAGAAGCGATCATCCTCGGCGTCGACCGCACCCCGGCCGCCAGTTCCTGGTGGCACAAGGCCCTGCCCGCGGCGCTGCCGCGACTGCCGCCTGCCGACTTCTGGTCACCCATCGGTTCATTGCCGCGTTATCGGCGGGCCGACGCGGCAGCATTCCCGAAGCACAGCGGCTATCTGGTGCCCGATCCCGACCGGGTCCGGCACTGGCAAAACGTTCTGGCGGAACCCGGTGCAGGCCTGCGCGTCGGGGTGAGCTGGCGCGGCGGCACCAACACGACCAACCGCTCGGCACGCTCACTGGAGTTGCGGCAACTGGCGCCGCTGCTTGGTCTTGCCGGTGTGCAGTTCATCAGCCTGCAGCATGGCGACTGTGCTGCGGAACTGCAGCAGTTCACCGCTGAGAGCGGAACAGTCATCAGGTCATGGCCTGGAATCACCGACGACTTCGACGAGTACGCGGCGCTGATCGCGTCGCTGGACGTTGTGGTTACCGTCTGCAGCGCGGTGGTACATCTCGCGGGCGCACTTGAAAAACCTGCGTGGGTGCTGACGCCGGCGGCGCCGGAGTGGCGCTACGGTCGCAGCGGCGAATCGATGATCTGGTACCCGAGCGTTCGCTTGTTCCGTCAGACGCCGGGGACGAACTGGGAAGCGGTCATTGCAGAGGTTGCCGGGCGCGTCGCCGGCTTCCGCCCATGATTCGCGTGTTCATCGGCTTCGACTCCCGCGAGGCAACGGCCTTTTCGGTGCTGTCGTTCAGCATCCAGACCCGGGCTTCGCAACCGGTTGCCATCGCGCCGGTAATGCTTTCGCAGCTGCGCGGCGTGCACGCGCGTCCGCGCCATCCACTGCAGTCCACCGACTTCTCGTTCTCGAGGTTCCTGACGCCGTGCCTCTCCGGCTATGAAGGCTGGTCGATCTTCATGGACTGCGACATGCTGATGCGCACGGACATCGCCGAACTGTGGGCGTTGCGGGACGAGCGCTTTGCGGTGCAGGCGGTCAAACACCGTCATGTGCCGCGCGAGTCGACCAAATTTCTCGACCAACCGCAGACCAGCTACGAAAAGAAGAACTGGTCCAGCGTGATGCTGTTCAACAATGCCCGCTGCCGGATGCTGACACCCGGGTATGTCGACAGCGCCAGCGGTCTCGAACTGCACCAGTTCAAATGGCTGGCTGATGACGCGCTGATCGGCGAGCTGCCGAAGCGTTGGAATCATCTGGTCGGCTACGACGATCACGATCCAGGTGCAGCGCTGGTTCACTATACCATCGGCGGTCCCTATTTCAGCGAGTACGCCGCTGCGCCCTTCGCTTCCGAGTGGTTCGCCGAGCGCGAACGGATGCTGGCCGTCACCCGGCGGATCGCCGCAGGGCCGCGCCTGCCGGCATTGATTGCTGGAGTTGCATGATGAACAGAACACTCAAGTCATTGCTGGCCACGTTGCTGCTTGCCGGCGTAACGGGTATCGCCTTGGCCGCCAATGATGCAGTCAAAGCGGATGATCACGAAGGTCTGAAACACGAACTCGGTCAGCGATTCCCTGGCATCCGCATCCAGAAAGTGGCGCCAGCGCCTTGGCCGGGCCTGTTCGAAGTCCTTACATCGGAGGAGATCGTCTACACGAATGCGAATGCCGACTGGCTGATGCTCGGGCAGCTGCTGGATGCGCGCACCAAGGTCAACATGACCGCCAAGAGCTGGGACGATCATCAGCGCATCGACTACCAGGCGCTGCCCTTCGAGCGCGCCATCCGCATCGTCAAGGGCGATGGCAGCAGACAGCTGGCGGTATTTGAAGATCCGATGTGCCCCTTCTGCCAGGAGCTGGAGAACACGCTGCGCGAGATGGACAACTACACCCTGCACGTGTTCCTGTTTCCGCTGGAAGGCATCCATCCCGGCGCGACACTGGCGGCACAGCTGCTGTGGTGTTCCGAGGATCGCAGCGCGGCCTGGATCGCCTGGATGCACGACAAGAAGGAGCCCGGGAAGACGCCCTGCACCGACACCAACGTGCAGGAGCTGGTCACGCTGGGCGGCCGGCTGAACGTCCAATCGACGCCGACCATTTTCCTGCCGGACGGTTCGCGCATTTCCGGCGCCATCGACAGGAAGCCGCTGGAAGAGCGGTTGGCTGTCCAGATGAAGCCCGTCGCGGCAAGCGCCAAATGAATCGACCGCTGATTGCAATCGCTGCGCTGCTGGTGACCGGCGCGGCGGCGGCAGCCAGTCGCACGGCGCTGGACTTCGTGGCGGCGCCGCCGGGTCTGGCCGACGGGCTGCGCGGAGCGGCATTGCGCGGCACGCTGGTGTTCAGCGACCAGAGCCAGTCGGTGGCGATGCTCGAATTCGGCAAGGGCGACGTGCGCATGGTGCGCGTCGGCGCGCAATTGCCGGGCATCGGTACGCTGGTCGGTGTCGAAGCCAAGGCTGTCTACATCGACGTCAACGGCACGGTGGTTCGTTTCAACTTCAATGACTCCGCCGCACCGGGCAGCAATGCGCTGGTCGCCGCAACGACGCGCCCTCTTGCAGCGAGGGCGGACGCCGTTTCGTCACCGGTTGCGCAGGCGTCTCTTTCAGCCGCTGCAACTGCTTCGGCCGGCACTGCCGGGCAACCGTTCGTGGTTCCCGACCGGCGCGCAATGGGTTTCGTTGTGGACAGTGACGCTGAGGATCCCAGTCTCGACGCCACGCCGAAGGCGGGCGAAACCATCGACACCACCGACTGGAATGCGATCAGCCGCGCACGCCGCTGAGATCCGGTCATCGCATACGTTCCCGTTTCGAAAGCAGATCGCTGTGTCTGACATCTGCATCGCGAAGCGCTGACGACAGCGGAACTGCGTCGCAAAACTGTAAAGACGGATTCAAACAAGCGACAACACCCGTCTCTAGCATCTCCCGCGCGACAGCACAGGGGAGATGCAGGACCGCTACGTCGTGCAGCTCGGCTTCGCCGGGGATCCTCCACGTTCACGTTCAAATAACCGGAGATGGAATCGATGAAACTCAACCTCAGACACATGGCGACAGCCAGCGCGCTGCTGGCGGCTTCCACCAGCGCACTGGCCGACGTCACCCAGACTCAAGTCGACACCGCGCAGGCCAATGCCTCGGTGACCGGCGCCCTCCAAGCGAACCCGGCTACGGGCACTCAGTCCACCGCCTTCAGCTCGCTGCTGTTCGTCGCCTATAACCAGGACGGCAGCTTCAGCTACGTGCAGAGTCTCGGCAGCAAGGGTGGCACCCCCACGCAGACGACGGCGGGCATCTTTGGTGTTGCCAACACCGACGAAGCTGGGTTGTCGCTGACTTACACGCTGGACAATCCGGGCTCGTTGCTGGGCAGCAATGCCTCGACGCTGAGCTGGGGTATCTATGCCTACGACACTTCTGGCAACTATGAACTTAGTTCTGGCGCCTTGCGCTACATCACCACAGTGACTGACAGCGGCTCAGTGGTTGCGCCTGTCACCCAGGCAATCATCTCCAGCGGCAATAATGCAATTGCCAGCTTCCTGACCGCCAATGCATCCACCACTTCGGACACGGTGGTCAGTACGGTGGCGGGCATCGGTGAAACTGCAGACTGGCTGGGTAACGGCCAGGGTTCCGAGTGGGGTGGAATCAACACAGTCGGCAGCGCCACCAGCTCACTGGCCATGTATGTATTTTCTTCAGCCATTGGTCTCACTGACACGCAGACCACTGCGCTGGCCTATGCGGGCACCTGGACGCTGAATGCCGCGCTGGGCACGCTGACCTATTCCGTCGGTGCAGGCAGTGCAGTGCCGCTGCCGGCCGCTGCCTGGCTGCTGCTGTCGGGCCTGGGTGGCCTGGGCATCGTCGGCCGCCGTCGTTCGATCGCGCCGGTCGCGGCCTGATCCTCACTATTCTCACGGAGTCATGACATGACGAATCTTCAGATCCGGGCCGCCGTCGCCAGCGCCATTGCGCTGTCCGCCGGCCAGGCCTTTGCGCTCAACAGTGGCAGCATCACCGGCACAGAGGTGAAGCTGTATGTCGGCGGCGCCACAGCCACCGACAACGCCTTCACCAATCTGTTCAAGCTGACCACCGCCAACGGCGGCCTGTGCACCGACGGCACGCTGGACGTGTATTTCTACTCTGGTTCGGCCGGTGGTACGACCAACCAGCGCTTGTTCTTCTGCACCGGCAATGCCAACTCGGGGGTCAGTGGCCAGAAGATCGCGGTGTTCAAGGAATCGCAGGGCGGTTCGGCGGAGGGCGTCTCTCCGGTGGCCGATCCGACCATCCTGCGCAATTTCCTGCCGTTTTCGGCCGCCACGCTGGGTGCCTGCGAAGCTGCGAGCTCGGTGCTTTCGGCTGCTTCCGGCAACTTCGCGCAGTACACGCTGCACAGCTGCAACAGCTCGACGATCACGCTGAACTCCAGCGGTGTGGCGAACGCCGGTATCTCCGACATCGACCCGAAAACCTTCGTGGGTCTGGGTCCCGTGATCGCTGCCCATGCCAACAGCCTGACCAGCACCAGCACCGTCGGTGTGACCTTCAACCCCATTGTCAGCGTGCCACTGTATGAGGCATTGCAGACGGCGCAGGGCTTGAGCACGGGCAGTGAGACACTGGCCAACATGCCCAGCGTCACGCTGTCGCAGCTGCGCGCCATCTTTGGTGGCCGAATCAACAATGCCAACCAGCTGTATGCCTACAACAACAGCACTTCGTCAACCGCGCAATTGTCATCCGGTACGCTGTATGTCTGCCGCCGCGGCAACAGCTCGGGCACGATGAGCAGCTTCAAGATCCTGTTCCTGGGCGAAGGCTGCTCGAAGAATGCCGATTCAATTGCATCTTTCGTTTTGCCCTCTCAGGTCTACACGGGCGAAGTTCAGGATCCGGATACCGACGAATGGTCGGGCACCGGTCCGGTCAACCAGGTGGACGTCGGTCAACCGTGGAGCACCAGCGCGACTCTGTACACCGGCACGGGTACCGGCGCCATCGCGGGTGGCTACGGCGGCATACGTGTGTTCGCGGGCTCAGGCTCGGGCGACGTGCGCAGCTGCATGGGTTACCACAGCGACAACAGTCATTACGCCGTGGGTACGGCCAGCACTGAATCGCTGCCGGCTGAAGGCGTGGGTACGGCCTCGAATACACACTGGCGCTATGTGCGTATCGACGGCGTCGAACCGACGCTGAAGGCGACGATGGAAGGTCGTTATCCGTACTTCACGGAAAACACCATGAATCGTCAGTCGAATGCCTCAAAGTCGAACTACCTGGCGACGGGCAGCAACCTGCTGGCGCTGTTCAACGGCATTGCTGGACAGATCGGCAAGACCAACGTGCTGCTGGCGGTGAACAACTCATGGAAGGACGCTGCGGCCATCGGCACGGTTGGTGCCGGTGAAGGCGATACCGGTATCCTGGACATCCCGGCCACCGGCAACAACCTGTCGGCCCTGCCGGTGACGGCGGCCAGCGTGCGTGTCAAGCCGGTCAACGGCCAGAAGCGCAACGTTACGGGATCGGCCAACAACTGCAACTTCTCGTTGCAGGCCTATCCGTAACCCAGGCCCGAAATAAAACCGACATCAGACAGCCGCAAACTGTCTGCAACCTCGGGGCGGCGTCACGCAGGTGGCGCCGCCCTTTTTCACTATGGTGCGGATTCGATGAAACGCCTCATGCTGGCCGCGGTTGTCGGGCTGCTGCCGGCGGCGCATGGCGCCGAAGCAACCGATACCTTTGCAGTGACCGAGTACCGCGTGCTCGGCAATTCCGTGCTGCCGGCCACCGAAATCGAGACCCGGCTCTATCCGCTGCTGGGCGCGAACAAGACCATCCAGGATGTCGAAGCCGCGCGCGCCGCGCTCGAGACGCTGTATCGCGACCGCGGCTATGGGGCCGTGTACGTCGATATTCCCGAGCAGCGCATCGAGGCCGGGTTGGTCCGGTTGCGGGTGACCGAAGGCAAGCTGGACCGGCTGCGGCTCAGCGGCACGCGCTACTACTCGAATCGCCGCATCGTGGCATCGCTCCCTTCGTTGCAGCCCGGCACCGTGCTGCATCTGCCGACGTTGCAGGCCGAGCTGACCCAGCTGAACCAGCAGTCGCGCGACCGTCAGGTGACGCCAGTGCTGCGGCCGGGTTCCCGACAGGGTGAGGTGGATATCGAGCTGAAGGTGCAGGATGAACTGCCGCTGCATGCGGCGGCGGAATACAACAATCGCTACACGGCCAACACCACCGAGTCGCGGCTGAATCTGACCGCCAGTTACGACAATCTGTTTCAGCGCTATCAGAGTCTGTCTTTGCAGTACCAGACTTCGCCGGAAAAGACCGACGAAGTGCGGATGGTGGCGCTGACCTACATCGCGCCGCTTGCTGGCGGCAATGCGCTGGCCGTCTATGGGGTCGATACCAACAGCGACTTCGCCGCGGCGGGCAGTTCTGCCGCGCTGGCCATATTGGGCGCTGGTCGAATTTATGGCACGCGTTACGTCGTGCGTCTGCCGGCGACGGCATCGTCTCAGACGCTGAGTCTCGGCGCCGACTACAAGCGGTTCCGCGACGACATTGTGCTGACCGGCGGACTGACCGATACCACACCGATCAACTACCTCGGCTGGAGCCTGGCCTGGGGCGGCAACTGGCGCCGCGTCGAGCAAGGCCGGGTCATCGGCGGAACCGGGGTCAACATCTCGGCTAATTTCGGCCTGCGCGGCATCGTCAATAAAGTCGAGGACTTCGAATTCAAGCGCTTCAAGGCGCGGCCGAACTACCTGCATCTGCGCGCCGACTTCCAGCATGAGCAGCCGCTGTTTGTGGGCACCACCCTGTTCCTGCGCGGCGCCGGCCAGTGGACCGATCAGCCGCTGATCAGCAATGAACAGTATGCGATTGGTGGCGCCGACACGGTCCGTGGCTATCTGGAGTCCGAGCAGCTGGGCGATCTCGGTGTCGCAGGCAGCGTCGAATGGCGCTCGCCGTCGATACATCGCTTCATTGCCGCGGCATTCTTCGATGCGGGTCTGGTCAGGACGCTGGAGGCGTTGCCCGATGCCGACGGCAACCTGATCACGCATCACAGCCTGTCGAGCGCCGGCGTGGGCCTGCGGTTCGACAGCAGCGATGGTTTCACTGGTGCGCTCGACTGGGCCTATCCGCTGCGCACCGGCGATCAGACCTCCAGGGGCGATTCACGATTGCATATGCAGGTGCGCTATGGGTTCTGACATGCATTCGACACGCTGGCAGGCATTGGGCGCGGGTCTGTTGATCGGCGGGCCGGCCATGCTGGTCGCGCTGCCGGCCCGTGCCGCCGAACTGCCAGTGCCCTGCATCGCCGGCAGTTGCGGCAATGTGTCCAGCTTCGTCACCAGCGGCGCGGCATCGGCGGCTGTCTCCGGCAGTCTGATGACGGTTACACAGACCACCGATACGGCCATTCTGAACTGGCAGAGCTTCAACATTTCCAGCGATGGCCAGGTGCAGTTCATTCAGCCCGACAGTTCGTCGCTGGCGCTGAATCGCATCTACCAGAACAGCCCGGCGCAGATTTTCGGCGCGCTGAATGCCAATGGCCGGGTCTATCTGCTGAACCAGAACGGCATCGTGTTCGGTGCCGGCGCCACCATCAACGTGGCCGGTCTGGTGGCCAGCTCGCTGGATATCACGCCCAGTGCACTGGACGAGGGACTGCTGGCGGCGGCCACCCACGGTGAAGCGGCCTTTACGCAGTACCGGGATGCCAACGGGGCCGCGCTGGCCAGCGGCGCCGTGCGTGTGAGTCCGGGCGCGACGATCGCCACCGCCGACGGCGGCTCGGTGCTGATGTTTGCGCCGGAGATCAGCAATCAGGGCAGCATTCACACGCCCGGCGGCCAGACGCTGCTGGCGGCCGGTTCACCGGTATACCTGACGGCAAGTTCCGATCCGAATCTGCGCGGTCTGCTGGTCGAAGTGGGCACCGGCGGCACGGTTACCAATGGCGACGCAAGCAATGCCGCGCTGATCGACCCGGCACAGATGGTCGGGCAGATCGTTGCGGAGCGCGGCAACATCACGCTGGCGGGTCTGGCCGTGAATCAGCTGGGCCGTGTCACTGCCACCACCTCCATTTCGCAGAACGGTTCGGTGTATCTGCTGGCGCGTGACGGTGGCAGCGTGCAAGGCGGTTCGGTGCCGCAGCTTAGCGCAGGTAACGGCGGCGAACTGACGCTGGGCGTCAACAGTCAGATCAGCATCTCGCTCGACCAGAGCTCAGATACCACCGTGGATGCCACGGCACAGCCGCAATCCACGGTGCGGCTGGATGGTCGTCATATCAAGATAGAAAGTGGCGCCAGCATCGTGGCGCCGCACGGCGTCGTGACTGCGATTGCACGCGGCAACAGTGGGCTGCAGCCGGAGGGATTCAAAGCCGGCGCCGTCAGCGATGCGTACCTCGACGTCGCGGCCGGTGCGCTGATCGATGTTTCCGGCGCCAGCATCGAAAAGTCGATGGAGAGCAATGTGCTCGAAGTCGAGCTGCGCGGCACCGAGCTGGCGGACAGCCCGCTGCAGCGCGATGGCGAGCTGCGCGGCAGCACCGTGTCGATCGACACCCGTCTGTATGGCACTCGCGCCGATGGCAGCAGCTGGGCGGGCAGTCCGATCGGCGATCTCAGCGGCTGGATCAACGCCGTCAAGCGGGACGTCAGCGAGCGCAGCCTGACCGGCGGCACGATCAGCCTGTATTCCGAAGGCAGTGTGAACCTGGCCGCCGGTTCCGTGCTGGATGTGTCCGGCGGTTCGATCCATTACGCCAGCGGCTATATCAACACCACGCAGCTGCTGGGTGCGAATGGCCGGCTCTACGACATCGGCGCTGCTGATCGAGACGTGGTTTACGCAGGCATTGTCAACAGCGGCGCCATCGCGGTCGAGCATCCGCGCTGGAGCGTGACCGAAACCTTCCAGGGCTACAACACGCAGGGCCGCTATGAGGCGGCGTATGTGGAAGGCAAGGACGCTGGCACGCTGAATATTTCCGGCCAGAGCGTCGCGATGCAGGGAACCATCAGGGCGGCGACCGAAGCCGGCATCCATCAGCGCAAGCTGCCGGCCACGGTATCGGCCACTGCACTGTACCGGCCCTACGACCAGCTGCCGCTGTCGGGTGCCCTGGTGCTGGGTAATGCCGTCACTACGGCTCAGACCAAGGATTATCAACTGGGCGACGTGGCCTTTGTCACCGAAACGGCGAGTGATGCCGATCCGTCGCTGACGCAGCTGCGTATCGGGCTTCTGACCGACAGCGGCATCGGCCGGCTGACGGTACGCGCCAACGGCGAGGTAACGATTCCCGACGAGGTGTCGTTGTCGATGCCGGCAGGCGGCTCGGTGGACATACGCTCTGCTTCGATCGATGTTGCCGGCAGCATCGTGGCGCCCAGTGGCAGCATCTCGCTGGCGGCGGCGCAGACAGTGCGCGGCGACGACTACAGCGACGGTCTGACGATTCGGAGTGGCGCGCTGCTGGATGTGGCCGGCCGGTGGGTCAACGACCTGGCGGTCGTCAATGGCGGTACGGCAGGCCACGCACCACTGGCCATTCGCGGCGGCAGCATCACCCTCATTGGTGAGACGCGGGATCTGCTGATCGATGCCGGCGCGGTGCTCGACGCCTCCGGTGGTGCGCAGCTCAGCGCGAGCAATCGACTGACATCCGGCAATGGCGGCAGCATCAGCATCATCTCCACAGTGCCTCGTTCCGGTGTGGCGCCACGGCTTGTCATTGACGGCACGCTGCGCGCGGCCGCCATGACGCACGGCGGCACGCTGAATATCAGCGGCTCTGCGTTCTGCATCGGCGCCGCCGGCAGTGTGTGCGTGGACACCACCGACGGTCTGCTGCGACTGGCGCCGACATTCTTCGACAGCGGCGGCTTTTCGGCCTACAGCCTGAGTTCCACGCAGGGCGGCATCGAATTGGTCGCCGGTACGGCGCTCAACCTGCAGGCCACAAATCTGATTGCAGACAACGCGCTGTACGGCATGTCGAGCGGCGCACGACTGGCCGATCTGCTGAGCCTCGGCAGGCTGGATGACGTGGAACGCAAGCCGGTGAATCTGAGTCTTTCGGTCGCGCCCAGCCTGCCGGAGGGTGCAGACTACGGAGCGACGACATTTGCCGTTGCGCCCGATCTGGTCATCGGCACCGGCGCGGCCATCAACGCTGACATCGGCGCCGCGATCAGTCTGCGCTCCACCAGCCGCCTGCTCGTCGATGGAACGATCAGCGCCGCTGCCGGAAGCATCGATCTGCTGCTGGACAGCACGATGCCGATCTCCTCGGGCGACCCGAACGGTTACTTTTCGAGCCAGGGCATATGGCTGGGCGATCAGGCGCAATTGCTGGCGCGGGGTGCAAGCCGGCTGATCACCGATGACCAGGGCCGCATCAGTGGCGAGGTTCTGGAAGGCGGCACGGTGACGATCAACGCGCAGCGCGGTCACGTGCTGACCTCGCGCGGCTCGTTGATCGATGTGTCGGGTACCAGCGCGGACCTCGACATTCGCAGCAACTCGCTGGGCAGCTATCGCCGCACCAGCATCGGCAGCGCCGCCGGCACCATCGACATCAGCGCATCCGAGGCCATCGTGGTCGGCGGACAACTGGTCGGGATGTCCGGCGATCCCGGCGTGGTCGCCGGTGGCACGCTGAAGCTGACGCTGAATCCGTTGCTGCGCAGCGATTCCGCGCAATTCACCGAGATGCCGTACGAGCGGTTTCCGTCGATGAATCGCGTCATCGAACTGTCCGCCACCGGCGGTGGTCAGGTGTTCGGTAATTCGGTGCTGCCCAGCCACCTCCAGGGCCGCGCGCTGCTCGGTGTGGATCAGGTGACCGACGGTGGCTTCGATGCGCTGTCGCTGACGGCGCGCAGTTTCGAAACGACGGGGTCGTCCGGCATCAACGCACATCCCGGCAGCGTGCTGCTGAGCGGCGACCTCGACCTGTCGCTGGCGCGATCGCTGGTCATCGACAGCGCAATCATTGCCTCCGATGGCGGGCTGGCCACCCTGCGCGCGCCGCTGCTGACCATCGGGCATTCAGATCCGCGCCGACAATCGTCGCAGGCGCTGACCACCGGCAACGGCCGACTGCACCTGCAGGCGGGGCTGCTGGATGTGGTCGGCATCAGCGTGC
>JAIBJM010000115.1 GCA_020029535.1 Gammaproteobacteria bacterium
GATGGCTTCCCGGCTGGAGGCGCGCGGCTTCCGCATCGAGCATCTGCGCTATGGCAATGTGGACAACCTCTGGGCAGTGCGCGGCGAAGGCAGCCCGGTGCTGTGCTTTGCCGGGCATACCGACGTAGTGCCCACCGGCCCACGCGAGGAATGGCGCTCCGATCCCTTCAAGCCCACCATCGTTGATGGCGTGCTGTACGGCCGCGGCGCGGCCGACATGAAAAGCGGTCTGGCCGCCATGCTGACCGCCACCGAAGCCTTCGTCGATGAGCAGCCGAAGCATCGCGGCTCCATCGTCTATCTGATCACCAGCGACGAGGAAGGCCCTTCGGTCGAGGGCACCAAGAAAGTGGTCGAGACGCTGATGCAGCGTGGCCAGAAGATCGACTGGTGCATCGTCGGCGAACCATCCAGCGCGGCAACCACCGGCGACATGATCAAGATCGGCCGGCGCGGTTCTCTGTCGGGGCGCCTGACCGTGCATGGCGTGCAGGGCCACATCGCCTATCCGCATCTGGCCGAAAACCCGGTGCATACGCTGGCGCCGGCGCTGGCCGAACTGACCAGCCGCATCTGGGACCAGGGCAATGAGCACTTCCAGCCCACCACCTTCCAGGTCTCCAACCTCAATGCGGGCACCGGCGCGCCCAATGTGATTCCCGGTGAGCTGAAGGCCCGCTTCAATCTGCGCTATTCACCGGTGCAGAAGCTTGACGTGCTGAAGGCCACCGTGGAGGAAATCCTGCAGCGCCACCGGGTCCGCTACACGCTGGACTGGCATCTGTCCGGCGAACCCTTCTATACCCCGCCCGGCAAACTGCTGGATGCGGTCAGCAAAGCGGTGGCCTCGGTCACCGGCAAGACACCGGACTGCTCCACCGGCGGCGGCACCTCGGACGGCCGCTTCATCGCACAGATGGGCGCCGAAGTGGTCGAACTGGGAGTGCCCAACCCCAGCATCCACAAGGTCAATGAATGCGTGCGGGTGGCCGACATCGATGCGCTGCATGCCATGTACCTGCAGGCACTGCGCAATCTGCTCGGCCGCTGAGCGGCCTCAGCGGCGACGCAGGCTGTTGGCGTAAACGCCCAGCGAACCGAGACCGGCAGCGGCGATCAGCACCCAGGTGGGCATCGACAGCGTCAGGAAGCGCCAGCTGACCTTGGCGCACTCACCGGAACCGGTCAGCACCTTGCGGATCACATCGCTGAGCGGGAAAACATCCAGCATGTAGTCCAGCGTGGCGCCGCATACCGGCACCGAACCGGCAGGCAGCTGCTGGATCCAGATATGGCGGGCCGCGATGCCGACGGTAACCAGCGCGGCGACGGCGATCAGCACCCCATAGACGTGCCGGCCCCAGTCGCGCGGGCTGTGCACGGCGGCCAGCAGAAACCCGAGGCCGACGCCGGCCACGCCGACGCGCTGGAAGATGCACAGCGGGCAGGGCTCGAGCTTCAGCACCACCTGCGCATACCAGGCGAAGCCCAGCAAGGCAAGGCAACCCAGCAGGCCCAGCAGATTGAGTGCACGCCGTTCCGGCATATCTCTATCTTTCAGCGGCGCAGTGCGCCGCGGTCTTTCAGCTCGCGCTCGATGGCGTCCAGCGAGGTGTGGCGCACATCCTTGCCGTGCACCATGTAGATCACGTACTCGCAGATGTTCTTGGCGTGATCGCCGACGCGCTCCAGCGAACGTACCACCCACATGATGTCCAGCGCGCGACGGATCTGCCGCGGGTCTTCCATCATGAAGGTGATGCTCTGGCGCTGGATGGCCTCGTATTCCTCATCGACGATGCGGTCCTGGCGCGCGGTGCGCAGCGCCAGATCGGCATCCATGCGGGCGAAGGCGTCCAGCGTGTCGTGCATGATCGCCTGCAGCGTGCGGCCCAGATGCTTGACTTCGCGATAGCGGTCGGCAGGCCGCTCGACATTGGCCAGCCGTGCGGCAATCAGCCCCACCTTCTCGCACTCGTCGCCGATGCGTTCCAGGTCGGTGATGGTCTTGATGGTGGCCACCACCATGCGCAGATCGCCGGCGGTGGGCGCGCGCGTGGCGAGGATGCGGCTGCATTCCTCGTCGATGGACACTTCCATGCCGTTGACCTTGTAGTCCTCCGTGGCAACGCTCTGCCCGAGCGTGCTGTCGCCTTCGACCAGCGCGGTCAGTGCGCGGTGCAGTTGTTCCTCGACGAAACCGCCCATGGCCAGCACCTTGGTGCGGACCCGCTCGAGGTCTTCGTTGAACCGGCGGGAGGTGTGATGCGAAAGGTCTGCGGCTTCCATGCCGCCACTATAACGCAGCAGCCCGTGAAGTCTGTGGCGCAGTGTGCAGTCGCTGCGTCGGGAAATGGCAGACGAAACGGCTGCCCTGCCCCTCGGTACTCTCGATCGTAAGCGTGGCGCCATGCCGTTGCAGCACATGCTTGACGATGGCCAGACCCAGGCCCGAGCCGCCGGTGGCGCGGCTGCGCCCCGGATCGGCGCGGTAAAAACGTTCCGTCAGCCGCGGAATATGTTCGGGCGCAATACCGATGCCGGTGTCGGTGACCGCCAGGTGGCCGCCGTCGAGATCGCTCCACCAGCGGATGGCAATGGAACCGCTGGGCGGTGTGTACTTGGCCGCGTTGTCGACCAGATTGCCGAAGGCAGAGTGGATCTGCGCCGGGTCGCCCAACAGCTGTTGCGAGGATTCGAGCTGCAATTGCACCTGGACCGGATGTGCTGGCCGCGCCAGCACATCCTGGCGCAGCTGGGCCAGCAGCGCTGCCACGTCGATGGGCTCACCCACC
>JAIBJM010000027.1 GCA_020029535.1 Gammaproteobacteria bacterium
GCGCCGGGTGATAGAAACCCATCGGCTGGCTGTTCAGCAGTCCGGCCATGAAGGCGGCCGGATGGTGGCATTTGAGCCAGCTGGATACATAGGTCAGCAGCGCGAATGAAGCGGCATGCGATTCCGGGAAGCCGTATTCACCGAAGCCGCTGATCTGCTGGAAGATCTGCCGGATGAACTGTTCCTCATAGCCGTTGCGCAGCATGCCTTCGTGCAGACGCTTTTCCCATGGACCCAGACCTCCCTTGCGTTTCCACGCTGCCATCGAGCGGCGCAGCTGATCGGCTTCGCCGGGAGTGAAATCGGCCGCCACCACCGCGATCTGCATGACCTGTTCCTGGAAGATGGGCACGCCCAGCGTGCGGCTCAGCACGGCCTTGAGCGCTGCGCTGGGATACTGCACCGGTTCCAGTCCGGTGCGCCGCCGCAGATAGGGATGCACCATGCCGCCCTGGATGGGGCCGGGCCGCACGATGGCCACTTCGATGACAAGGTCGTAGTAATTCCGCGGCTGCAGTCGTGGCAGCATGCTCATCTGCGCGCGCGATTCGATCTGGAACACGCCGATGGTTTCGGCGCGGCCGATCATTTCATAGGTGGCGGCATCGTCCTCGGGAATGTCCTGCATGCGCGCCGGTCCGCCGTACTGCGCCACGAATTCCAGCGTGCGGCGGATGGCGCTCAGCATGCCAAGGGCCAGCACGTCCACCTTGAGCAGGCCCACGGCATCCAGATCATCCTTGTCCCACTGGATCACGGTGCGGTTGGGCATGGCCGCGTTTTCCACCGGCACCAGTTCATGCAACGGCTGGCCGGCGATCACGAAGCCGCCCACATGCTGCGACAGATGACGCGGAAAACCGCGCAGCTGACCGACCAGTGCATCGAACTGCGGATGTTCGCCATGCGCTGGCGGTCGGTCGGGATCCAGTCCCAGCGCCCTGGCCACATCGCGCCGCGCGCTGCGGCCGCGATAGCAGATCACCGTGGCCGCGAGTGCCGTGCGTTCGCGGCCGTATTTTTCATAGATGTACTGGATGACTTTTTCGCGCTGCTCGTGCTCGAAGTCCACATCGATGTCGGGTGGCTCGCAGCGTTCGCGGCTGATGAAGCGCTCGAACAGCAGCGCAGTGCGGCCCGGATCCACTTCGGTGATGCCCAGCGCATAGCAGACTGCGGAATTGGCCGCCGAGCCGCGGCCCTGGCAGAGGATCTTCAGTTCATTGCGCGCATGGCTCACGATGTCGTGCACGGTCAGGAAGAAATGCTCGTAGCGCAGCTCCTCGATCAGCGTCAGTTCCCTGTCTATCGTGGCCTGGATGGCCGCCGGCGTGCCCTGCGGCCAGCGGCACTGCTGGCCGGCACGGGTCAGTGCGCGCAGATGTTCGATGGCCGGCTGCCCATCGGGCACCAGTTCGGGCGGGTACTGGTATTTCAGCTGGCCGAGATGGAACCGGCAGCGTTCGGCAATGGCCACGCTTTGCCGCAGCAATTCCGGTGGATACAGTTTCCGCAGCGTATCCAGTGCGCGCAGATGCCGTTCGCCATTGGGGAACAGACGCGCGCCTGCCTTGGCCACGGTGCATTGATGACGGATGGCTGTCATCACATCCTGCAGCGGTCGCCGCGAGCGGCGATGCATGTGCACATCGCCGGCCGCCACCGCGGGCAGGCCGCATTCATCCGCCAGCTGCAGCAGCATCGCCAGCCGGTCGCGATCGCCGGCTTCACGGTGCAGCCCGACGGCCAGCCACAGCCGCTCGCCGAATACCTCGCGCAGCCAGTGGCCTTGCGTCGCCGATGGCGTGCGTGCAGGTATCCACAGCGCCAGGCATTGTTCGAGACCGGTGCTCAGATCTTTGTTGGCGAGCTGGTAGCAGCCCTTCTTCGAACGCCGGCGCGCCAGTGTGATCAAACGGCAGATCTGCGAGTAGGCCGCCTGGTCAGGCGCCAGCAGCACCAGTTGCAGTTCTTCGGTGGTGCGGAATTCGGCGCCGACGATCAGCTGGAAAGCGGATTCCTGTTTCAGTTCGCGCCAGGCTTCCAGGGCGCGCACCGCACCGGCCATCGAGCATTCATCGGTGATGGCCAGTGCGCGATAGCCCAGCTGCGCCGCCTGCCTCACCAGTTCGCCCGGCTGCGAGGCGCCGCGCAGAAAACTGAAGCTGCTGATGCAATGCAGTTCGGCGTAGCCGCTCATCGTTCACGACCACAGACCGTGCAGGAACCACTGGCCGCTGCGCAGATTCTGGAATACCCATTGCCGCGCGCCGTCGGCGCTGCGTGCCAGGTAGTAGTCGCGGGCGGCGTCATGGCCATCCCACCAGCCGCTTTCGATGCGTTCGGCATTGGCAAGCGGTCCGGCCGGTGGATCGATGGGCTGTGGAGCCGGCAGCAACCAGCAGGGCCGCGGCGCCGTCACCGCATCCATGCTGGCCTGTGCCTGTCCGTCTGCATCCTGCACGGCCAGACTCCGCCAGGCCCGTTCAGGCCGGTAATCGGCGCGCAGCTGCAGCCGTTGTATGGATTCGGCGCCGAGACGCGCCTGCAGCCGGTCGATCAGCTGCTGCAGCTCCTGGGCCTGTTGCGTTTCGCGCGCGAAAAAATCGCTTTGCAGTACGGCCGGCGCAACGAACCGCGTGGCCGTCAGCCGCAATGCGCTGGCAGGTGCATCCAGTGCGAAGGCCGCCAGACGTTCGCGTGTCACGGCCAGCAGCTGCGCAGCATCGCGGCAGGGCCGGGAGATGCGCAGGCGCAGTTCGCTGCCGGCCTGGCGGTGATGGCGGAAAGCGAGCCGGAATTCCTGCACGGCGCAGTCGCGGGCGCGCAGATAGCCCTGCAGTTCATGCAGCATGCGCTGCAGTGGAAACAGCAGTGCCGTGGCATCTTCAACCGCGGTGTCGAATTCACATTCGCTGTGGAAATGCGCGGGCAGCGGCACGCTGGGCAGGGGTTCGGCGACGGCGCCGGTCAACTGCTGCAGATACCGCGTGGTCTGCGGTCCGAAACGCTGCGCCACGGCGGCTGGTGGCAATGCCAGCAGCTCGCCGATGCGGCGCAGGCCGGTGCGATGCAGCAGCAGCAGGGTGTCGGCCGGCAGTGCCAGCAATCGCAGTGGCAGTGCGGTCAGCTGCTGTTGCAGCGCTGGCAGTGTGGTGACGATGCGGTGATCGGACAGCCGCGTCAGCAGTCGCGCGGCCTGCGGAGTGGGCGCGGCCGCCAGTTCACCGCGGTACTGCAGTTGCGCCAGCCCGGCAGCGATCTGCGCCAGCAGGCTATGCGCCTCGCCCAGCAATCGCTGGCTGGCGCCGATCTCGATCCACAGCAGCGCCTCGTCGCTGCCCGTGGCGCTGCAATAACTGACCTGGCTGCTCCACTGCTGTGCCCACCAGGCCAGTCTTTGCAGCGCGGCGCGCTCAAGCCGCGGCAGCCGTGTGCACGACCACAGCACCGGTCGATCCTCCACGCGCCTTGATGATGGTGATCTGCAGTCCGTCGGCCGCGGGTTGCAGCCGCATGCGCAGCGCGGCCGGCGAGGACTGGCGATGCGCTGCGGCCTCGCGGTACAGCAGCGCGCAGCTGCCGCCGGCTTCGGCTGCCAGCTGCAGCCGTCGCACGCGGCGGTCGTCGAGCTGGCGTGGCCACAGCAGCACCGCACCGACGGCGCTACAGCGCAGCAGCTGTTCGGCAGCCCACAGCAGCGCGGCATCGTCGGCGATGCGGATCAGCAGCAGGTGGCGCAGCACCACGCCGTGCTGCTGCAGGGCAGGTGCGTAAGGTAGGCAGGGCGGCCCCAGCATGGCGATCTGGCGTGAGCTCCGTGTCAGCTGCGCCAGTGCCGGCAGCAGCAATGACAGCTCGCCGATGCCGGCGCCCGCCGATAGCAGTTCCGTGACGGCGCCCTGCGGCCAGCCCCCGCCGGGCAAAGCGGCATCCAGCGTGGCAAAGCCGGTGGGCAGGGTGGACGGTGTACTGAGCGAGATGCCACGGACCAGCGACCTAGCGAGCTGCATGCGGCACTCCGCTGCGGATCCAGCCGACGACCAGGCCTTCGATGGCGCAGTCCTGCTGGCGCAGATCCACTGCGATGGGTGCATGCGCCGGATTGGCCGGTTCCAGTCGCAGCTGCGAGCCCTGGCGGCGGTAGTACTTGACCGTGGCTTCATCGCCGAGGCGCGCCACCACGATCTGTCCGTTGTGTACCTGGCTGGTGCGATGCACGGCCAGGATGTCGCGCTCGAGAATGCCGGCATCACGCATGCTGTCGCCCTGCACGCGCAGCAGAAAATCAGCGCGCGGCCTGAACAGCGTGGGGTCGATGGTCAGCCGGTCTTCGATATTGCTGGATGCCAGCGTGGGTCGACCCGCTGCGACGCGGCCGTACAAAGGGAGCGCCGTGAGCGCAGCTTCACTGGCCGGAGCGGCGCCGAGCAGACGAATGCCGCGCGCCACGCGTGGTTCCAGCGCGATCAGCTGTTTGGCCGCCAGCGCGCGCAGATGCTGATCGATGCCCTGGCGATTGCGCAGGCCAAGCAGCGCGGCCAGTTCGGCGCGCGTCGGTGGCCGGTGCTGTTGCTGCAGGAACTGCTGGATCAATTGCAGGATCTGTAGCTGACGGGGACTGGCTTTGGCGGGAGGGTTCATGCCGATACCATACAAGTGTCTGGTATTCATTTGAAGCCGGTGTGACCGGAATGCTAGGCTGGCCGCCTTCCAGACAGGGGAAAGGTTTTTGAAAACAAAAGGTTATTGGCTCTTTTTAGCCTGCTGGCTGACGCTGCCCTGCGCGGCAGCCACTTATACGCTGGGCGAGCCGGCCATCGGCGTTTATGGCGAAGACCAGCAGGTGGCGACCGTGTATGAGGACACGCTGTACGACCTGGCGCGCCGCTACAGTCTCGGCTCCGAGGAGCTGATCCGCGTCAATCCCGGTGTGGATCCGTGGTTGCCGAAAGTCGGCACCCAGCTGATCGTGCCGGGCCGACACATACTGCCCAGCGGTTTGCACACCGGCATTGTGGTCAATCTGCCCGAACACCGGCTTTATTACTTTCCCAAGCCCAAGCGTGGCCAGCCGGCGCAGGTCATCACCTATCCGGTCAGCATCGGCAAGATGGACTGGCATACGCCGCTGGGCGAAACGCAGGTGATCGCCAAGCAGATGAATCCTTCGTGGCATCCGCCGGAATCCGTGCGCAAGGAGCACGCGGCCGAGGGCGATATCCTGCCGGCGGTGGTGCCGCCGGGGCCGGCCAATCCGCTGGGCACGCGTGCCATGCGGCTGGCGGTGGGCAAGGGCAGCTATCTGATTCACGGCACCAACAATCCGATTGCGGTGGGTCTGGCGGTGACGCATGGCTGCATCCGCATGTATCCCGAAGATGTCGAAGCGCTGTATCCGCTGGTGCCGGTGGGTACCCGGGTGCGCATCGTCAATGAGCCGGTGAAGGTGGCCTGGGTGGATGGTGAGCTGTTGCTGGAGGCCCACCCACCGATCAATGCCGAGGGGCAAACCATCGAACCCGATGTCGAGGCCTTCGCAGCGCTGTTGCAGCAGGCGGTGGGCGATACCACCATAGCAATCCACTGGGACTATGCGCGTGAAGTGCTGCGGCAGGCCAACGGTGTGCTGGCTACGGTGGCATTGGCAGCGGAGCCGGGCCAGACGTTGCCCGAACAGTTGAAACCGCAGGCAGATCAGCTATAGTTCGCTGCCCTTGGGCGGCTAATTTACCTCTAACCACCTGATAGTAGACGGATTTTTCAAGAAAAACGCATGTCTGAACGCGATAACGAAAGCTTTGATATCGACGAGGAATTCGTCGTTGAATCGGAAGACAGCACCGACTACGACAGCATCCTGGCGCGGGTCGACAAGCGTGTGCGCCAGCAACCGGGCAAGCGCGGCAAGGCGGCCTGGAGCAAGCTCGAAGAAGTGCTGGCCGATCGCAAACTCGAAAAGGATTTGCGCGACGTCTTCGACGACGATCTTTGATCACTTCAAATGACTGTCCGTAGCAGCTCACCGGACGGCGACATGCCGTGGATCGTGCTGAAGTTCGGCGGCACCAGCGTTTCCAATCTGCACAACTGGCGCAACATTGCCGCCATCGTCAGTGACCGCCTTGGCACCGGCCGTCGCGTGATGGTGGTGCATTCGGCCGTCAGTGGCATCACCGACAAACTGGAACAGCTGCTGGCAGCGGCGCTGGCAGGTGCCCCTGATGCGGTGCTGATCGACATCGAAGCGCGCCATCGCAAACTGTGCGACGAGCTGGGTGTGGGCGTGAGCGCGGCGCTGCAGGCTTGTTTCGATGAACTGCGCAGGTCGGCCTCGGTCATTGCCGTCAGCCGTCAGCTTGATGACCGGACCCGTGCCGCCGTGATGGCGCATGGCGAACTGATGGCCACCGAGATCGGTGCGCGCTTCATGAGTACGGCCGGACTGCCGGTGCAATGGCTGGATGCGCGTCGGTGGCTGAAAGCTGAAGCGCGCAATGCTGCATCGGCGCGTGCGAATTATCTGTCCAGCACCTGTGTGTTCACGCCGGACGCCGCATTGCGCGCGCATCTGCAGCCGGGTTCGGGCATTGCACTGACGCAGGGTTTCATTGCCAGCAACGACGGCAACGAAACCGTGCTGCTGGGTCGCGGCGGCTCCGATACCTCGGGGGCCTATTTCGCCGCCAAGCTGCAGGCCGAACGTCTCGAGATCTGGACCGACGTGCCCGGCATGTTCAGCGCCAATCCGCGCTCCACGCCGACGGCACGTCTGCTGCGCGCGCTGCATTACGACGAAGCGCAGGAGATCGCCAGCAGCGGTGCCAAAGTGCTGCATCCGCGCTGCATGCTGCCGGCCAGGCAGGGTGGCATTCCAGTGTGGGTGTACGCCACGCAGACGCCGAAGCTCGAGGGCACGCATATCAGCGCCGACGGCGGTGATGGCGCGGCACAGGTCAAGGCGGTGTGCGTCAAGAAAGGCATCACGCTGGTGTCGCTGGACAGCCCCGGCATGTGGCATGAGGTGGGTTTCCTCGCTGATGCCTTCCAGATCTTCAAGCGGCATGGCATGTCGGTGGACCAGGTTTCCACGTCGGAAACCAATGTCACGGTGTCGCTGGATCCGGCCGCCAATGCGCTGGACCAGCAGGCGCTGGACCGGCTGGTGGCCGATCTGTCGAAGCTGTGCCGCGTGCAGGTCATCGGACCCTGCGCGCAGGTCAGTCTGGTAGGCCGCAATATCCGCGGCATCCTGCACCAGCTGGGCGAGGCGCTGGAACTGTTTGCCGATCAGCGCATCCACCTGGTCAGCCAGGCAGCCAACGATCTGAACTTTACCTTCGTCGTCGACGAAGAGCAGGGCGACCGGCTGGTGCAGGAACTGCACGAGCTGCTGATCCGTCCGGTGCCTGGCGACAAGGTGCTGGGCCCGACCTGGGAACAGCTGTATGGGCCGCAGATAGCGCCGCCGCAGATCGCGCAACCCTGGTGGCGCGCGCGCCGTGATGAACTGCTGCGACTGGGCGTGCAGCACGCGGCGGCCTACGTGTACGACTCGGCTTCGATCCGTGATGCGGCCGCCCGGCTCAAGCAGCTGAAGTCCGTCGATCGCGTGTTCTACGCCATGAAGGCCAATCCGCATCCGGGAATACTCCAGCTGCTGGCTGCCGAAGGCGTCGGCATTGAATGCGTGTCGCGCGGCGAGCTCGAGCATGCGCGCCGGGCCGTGCCGGATCTGCCGGTCGAACGTCTGCTGTTTACGCCGAATTTTGCGGCGCGCGACGAATACGCCTGGGCGTTGCAGCAGGGCGTGCATGTCACCATCGACAATCTGTACGTGCTGCGTGAATGGTCCGAACTTTTCCGTGGCCGCCAGGTACTGGTGCGCGTGGACCCCGGCGTCGGCCGTGGCCATCATCAGCATGTGCGTACCGCCGGCAGTCATTCGAAGTTCGGCGTACCGCTGGATGAGCTGCCCGAATTGCAGCAGCTGGCCGCCGCGCAGCAGATCGAAGTGGTGGGTCTGCATGCACATTCGGGCAGCGGCGTGTTCGAGGCAGACAGCTGGGCTGCTACGGCCGCGCTGTTGCTGGATGAAGCCGCGCGCTTTCCGCAGCTGCGTGTCATCAACATAGGCGGCGGTTTTGGCGTGCCCGACAGCCTCGACAGGCCGGCGCTGGATCTGGCTGCCGTCGACAAGGCGCTGCAGCCGGTGTGCGCGCGTCGGCCCGATATCACCGTGTGGATCGAGCCGGGCCGCTACCTGGTGGCTGGTGCCGGCGTGCTGCTGGCGCAGGTTACGCAGACCAAGCGCAAGGATCCGGTGCACTACGTGGGTCTGGTCACCGGCATGAATTCGCTGATCCGGCCAGCGCTGTACGGCGCCTGGCATGACATCTTCAATCTGACGCGACTGGATCAGCCGGCCACCGAGACCGTGAACGTGGTGGGGCCGATCTGCGAATCAGGCGATTATCTGGGCCATGACCGGTTGCTGCCGCCCACCCGGGAAGGCGATGTGGTGCTGGTGGCGAATGCCGGGGCTTATGGTCACGCCATGAGCTCGCAGTACAACCTGCGGCCGCCGGCTCAGGAAATCCTGCTGTAGTTTCCGGTGTCGCTGATGCGGGGCCGCGCGGCATGGGGCTGCGCGAGGCGCCGTTTGGCGCCCAGCGGTGCGCCCTGCTGCAGCACCACCTTGGGGATGCCGGGCCAGACGTCGCGGTCGAGGCGGGCGCGTTCAATGGCCGAATCCGAGCGATGGACCAGTTCGGGATGCGCGTCGCCGTAACGGCGTTTCAGCAGCGCTTCGAATTCTTCCACCTTCATCCTGATTTTCAGCACCGATCCATCCGGCGGGTTCCTCACACCCAGCAGCTCGCAGGCAAAGCGCACCACCAGTTCGGCGCGGCGACGGAAAATCGGAATCTTTTTTCTTGTCATGCCGGGCACTATGCGCCGCTGGGGCTGCAATCGCATCCTGTCAGAACTGCCAGCACGGGGCGGTTTGCTTGCCGTCCCCGGCATTGTCAGATTCCGCAGGATGACTACGTTGTGTGACCGGGTCATGATCGGCCCGCATGTCGATACGCGATCTGAAGCCCATGACCATGCCGGGGGGTACCGTTCCGGCTGGCTATGCGCGTTATCCCTATCACCTGGCCTGGTGCGGACGGCTGGTGGCGGCTTTCGGTGATCGCTCGATGCTACCCGAGCCGGAGCTGATGCCGGTGTTCACTTTCGTCGATGGCATCAGCCACGACGCGGACTTCGTGCGCTGGGTGAGCCGCAGCCTGCCCGGCGAGCGGGCGCGGGATTTCACGCTGTATGTATTCGATGCCGAGCTCAGACTTTCCTCCTGTTATGCCATTGATGAAGGGTGGGTGGCCATCACGCATCAATGGCATCCGCCGCGGCGCCCGCGCCGCGCGATCTACTACCATCTGCTGACGTTGCACTACCAGCGCTGTGCCCGGCAGGTGGGTGCGCGCACTGCTTCGCTGCAGTCGATGTATCAGAGAACGCACCGTCAGGCGATTCGCCCGCGGCGCTGAGGCGAGTGTCGCTACAATGCCTTGATGAAGATCTATTCCTGGAACGTCAACGGCATCCGCGCGGTGCTGAAGAAGAACAATTTCTATCCCTTCCTTGAGCGGCACCAGCCGGACATCCTCTGTCTGCAGGAAACCAAGGCCGAGCGCGACCAGACCGAGATCGACCTGCCGGACTACAGGGAGTACTGGAACTCCGCGGTGAAGAAGGGCTATTCCGGTACCGCCATCTTCTCGAAGCGCGAGCCGCTGTCGGTGGTCAATGGCTTTCCGGAGGCCTTCGCCAGCCGCTATCAGTTCGCTGACGAGTTGCAGCGCGATTCGGCCGGGGAAGGGCGGGTCATCACCGCCGAGTTCCCGCAGTTTTACGTCGTGACGGTGTACACACCCAACGCCAAGGACGATCTGAGCCGCCTGCCGCTGCGCCACAGGCACTGGGACCCGGCCTTCCTCGATTACTGCCGGTCGCTCGAACAGAAGAAGCCGGTGATCTTCTGCGGCGATCTCAATGTGGCCCACACCGAACTGGATCTGGCCAACCCCAAACCGAACCGGGGCAAGAAGGGCTTCACCGACGAGGAACGCGAGGGATTCCAGAACATGGTCGATGCCGGCTTTGTCGACACCTTCCGTCTCTTCACGCAGGGCAATGGCCACTACAGCTGGTGGAGTCACTTCGCCAATTCGCGCGCCCGCAATGTAGGATGGAGAATCGATTACTTCCTGGTGTCATCAACGCTGCGTGAACGCGTGAAGAAGGCGGACATCCACGCCGACGTGATGGGGAGCGATCATTGCCCGGTCAGCATCGAACTGACGGATGACTGATGAAGCTACCCGGTCGCGGAGCGGGAGATTCGCTACGCAGACAGTTTGAATATCCTGCGATGATTGCCGAGGCTCCGAAAGACTGAGGAGCACGGCCACTGCGCTCGCGGCATGCCGGGCGGCATGGGCGGGAAACTGCCGGGGGCTTTCTCATTACGGCCCTGTCTTCGATGCAGGGACGCCGCGGTGACTCCGGATGTCCCGCACGCTGTGGTGGCACCGCTAATCCGCAATGTGCAGTCGCCGCATCTAATCTATGATGGCCGTCAGGATCTGAGTCGTGGGTGGGGGCTCATGGATCGTGGTCTCGCTGGGCTGGTGCTCGTCGGCTCGTACGACTATTTTCTGGTCGGCCTGTCGGTGGGCATCGCAATCCTGGCAGCCTACGCAGCGCTCGATTTGGCCAGGCGCGTGACCTCGACGCAGGGTCTGGCGCGGCTGATGTGGCTGACCGGCGGCGCCACCGCGATGGGCTTCGGTATCTGGTCGATGCACTACGTGGGCATGCTGGCGTTCCGCCTGCCGATTCCCGTGCAGTACGACTGGCCGACCGTACTGGTCTCGCTGATCGCCGCCATTCTCGCGTCCGCAATCGCCCTGTTCGTGGTGAGCCGGCGCGCGATGGGGTTCGGCGGCGCGCTGCTCGGCAGCGTGCTGATGGGCAGCGGGATCGCGGCGATGCACTACGTGGGCATGGAAGCCATGCGCATGCAGGCGATGTGCAGCTATTCGCCGGGATTGCTGACGCTGTCCGTGGTTCTCGCCGTCGTGATCTCGCTCGTCGCGCTCCTGCTCACGTTCCGTTTCCGCCGGAACGCGACCGCCTGGGATTGGATGAAGACGGTGAGTGCCGTTGCGATGGGGTTGGCCATCCCGATCATGCATTACACGGGCATGGCCGCCGCCACCTTTGTGGCGACTGGCGTGCGTAACGGTGAGCTGACGCATGCCGTCAGCGTCTCGTCGTTGAGCGTCGCCGGTATTGCGATCGTCACGTTCGTCGTACTGGGTGCGGTGCTTCTCGCCAGCCTCAGGTTCGAGAAGTTGCCGACGGCGCGTCAGTTGGCGCATCGATATTTCGTGTCGCTCGCGGCCATCGGCCTGCTGGCCATCATCGGATCGCTGTTGATCCAGCGTCAGGGGCAGCAGGTGCAAGCGGACGCACGGGCGATCAAGCTCTCTGCAGCCGCCATCGCGATATTGTCGACGTCTTGGCCGTCTGAAATTGCGGGGATTCTCGAGCGCGAGCCGAACTTCCTCCGATACCAGCGGCAGGTTGTCGAGCGGGACGAGCGCAAAGACCGGCTTTATCTCATGCTGTTGCTGGCCATTCTTGGCGGATTGCTGATGCAGGGATTGATCGTGCTGCGTCCCGCCTTGATGGGGATTCAGCGTGGCATCCGTCGGCTTCAGCGGACCGAGCAGGCACTGCACCGCAAGGCCACGTTCGTGGAACTGTTGCAGCTCGTGACATCCACTGCGAACGAATCGACTTCCATCGAGGCCGTGTTGCAGTTCACCCTCGACCGGATTTGCGAACGCACGGGATGGCCGGTCGGTCACGTCTACCTGGCCGCATCGACAGAGGGCGGTGACCTGATTCCAGGCAAGTTGTGGCATCTGCAGGATGCCGCGCGGTTCCAGGCGTTTCGAGCGATCACTGCCAGCACCCGGATGCCGCTCGGTGCCGGCTTGCCGGGCCGCGTAGCGCGTGACCTCAGGCCCGTGTGGATATCCGACATCGATCTGGACCAGAATTTCCCACGTCGGAAAATCGCCCGCGATGTTGGCGTGAAGAGCGCGTTCGCGTTTCCCGTGCTGGCTCAGGGAAGGTTGGTGGCGGTGCTGGAATTCTTCTCGAGCACTATCGAAGAACCCGACAACGAGCTGCTGGCCGTCATGGCCAACATCGGCGTGCAGCTCGGCTTGTTCATCGAACGCACCCGGGCGCAGGCGAATCTCGCGCAGCAGGCCGAGCAGCTGGCGCGCTCGAATGCGGAGCTCGAACAGTTCGCCTACGTGGCCTCGCATGATCTGCAGGAGCCGTTGCGCATGGTGGCGAGCTACACGCAGCTCCTGGCCCGTCGTTATCGGGGAAAGCTCGACGACGACGCGATGGAATTCATCGGCTTTGCCGTCGACGGCGCCACGCGCATGCAGACGCTCATTCTCGACCTGTTGTCGTATTCGAGGCTCACGAGCAAACCACGATCGATGCAGGTCGTGGAAGCGGGACTTGCGGCCCACAGGGCCTGCGAGAACCTGCGCACGTCGATCGAGGAGTCCGGTGCCGACATCCGCATCGGCAGTTTGCCGAGCGTGCTGGCGGATTCCACCCAGCTGACGCAGTTGTTCCAGAACCTGATTGGCAACGCGCTCAAGTACCGGGACACGCGTCGCCCCGAGGTGCAGATCGAGGCCACGCCGACAGACGGCACCTGGATTTTCTCGGTTCAGGACAATGGCATCGGGATCGATCCGCGATACTTCGAGCGCATCTTCCAGATGTTCCAGCGCCTGCATACACGCGCCGAATATCCGGGCACCGGCATTGGGTTGGCAATCTGCCGAAAGATCGCAGAGCGGCACGGTGGGAGAATCTGGGTGGAGTCGCAGCCCGGACGCGGGTCGACCTTTTGGTTCACGATCCCGCGGACATGAGGAGGTCGGAAGATGTTCTCGAGAATCATCGAAATCCTGCTGGTGGAAGACAATCCCGGCGACGCCCGGCTGACGCAGGAGGTTTTCAAGGAAGGACGGGTGCTCAACAATCTCGTTGTGGTAAAGGACGGCGTCGAGGCTCTCGCGTATCTGCGGCGCGAGCCACCGTACGTCACGTCCAGAACGCCAGATCTGATCTTGCTCGATCTCAACCTGCCGCGAAAGAGCGGCCGCGAAGTTCTGATGGAGATCAAACAGGACCAGCGTCTGATGAGCATTCCCGTCGTGGTGCTGACCACATCTTCGGATGAGCAGGACATAGCGCGTGCCTACAGCGAGCATGCCAACTGCTATCTGACAAAACCCGTCGACCTTGAACAGTTCCTGCATCTGGTACGTTCGATCGAGGACTTCTGGCTCACGCTGGTGCGGCTGCCCGCCAATGAAGAGAGCGGCAGTGCCCGGTGAAACGATCAACGTCCTGCTGGTGGAGGACAATCCTGGCGATGCCCGCCTGATCCGCGAGGCCCTCAAGGAAGATTCCGCTACGCAGTGGAAACTGGCGCATTGCGCGACGCTGGAGCTGGCGCTTGAGCATCTGGAATCCGAGGCGACACACGTAATCGTGCTCGATCTCGGCTTGCCCGATGGGCTCGGTATCGAGGTGGTTTGCAAAGCGCATGCGGCCGCGCCGCGTGTCCCCATCGTTGTGCTCACCAGCCGGGACGACGAGGCGCTCGGCGTTCTGGCGCTGCACGAAGGTGCCCAGGACTATCTCACCAAGAGCCTGCTCGACAGTCGTCTGCTCACGCGTGCCCTGCGCTACGCCATGGAGCGTCAGCGAATGCAGGAGTCATTGCGCAGCGAGTCGTTGATCGACGAACTCACGGGTCTGTACAACCGCCGGGGATTCCTGGCGCTCGCGGATAACCATCTGAAATTGAGCGAACGCACGCGCTCGCCCGTGGTGGTGGTCTTCGTCGATCTGGATGGGATGAAACGGATCAACGATGAGCTGGGGCATGCCGAGGGAGATCGTGCGCTGATCGAAACTGCCGAATTGTTGAAGCGGTGCCTCAGACAGTCCGACATCGTCGGGCGCCTGGGCGGCGACGAGTTCGTGCTGTTGCTCACCACGGTTGATGGCAATACCCAAAAAGTGTTGCGGCGTCGCCTGTACGAGCAACTGGATGAGGTGAACGCGCGAACGGACCGGCGATACAAGCTGTCTTTCAGCGTGGGAGTGGTGACCGCCGATCCGTGGATTCCGCTGACCGTCGAGCAATTGCTGATACGTGCGGATTCACTGATGTATCAGGAGAAGCAACGGAAGAAGAGCCTTCCGCCCGACGCCTAGCAACCAGTTGATGACTATTCGTAGCGCAGCGCGTCGATGGGATCGAGCTTGGCGGCCCGGGTGGCCGGATAGGATCCGAAGAACACGCCAATCAAAACGCTGACGCCGAAGGCCAGCGCCACTGACGAGCCGGTGACCACCGGTTTGAGTGACGACAGTGCGCCGACGGTGGTCGAGATCGCGACACCCAGCGCCAGGCCGATCAGGCCGCCGGCCAGACTCAGCGCCACCGCTTCCAGCAGGAACTGCAGACGTATGTCGCCCGGTCTGGCGCCGAGCGCGATGCGGATGCCGATCTCCCGCGTGCGTTCCTTGATGCTCACCAGCATGATGTTCATGATGCCGATGCCGCCCACTACCAGTGACATGCTGGCGATCGCAGCCAGCAGCAGCGTGATGGAGCCGGTGACGGTACTCATCGTGTCGGCAATTTCCTTCTGGTTCAGGATCATGAAATCGTCATCCTCGGCGGACTGCACGCGGTGCCGCTGGCGCAGCAGCGTGGTGATCTGCGACTGGGTGGAATCCATGGCCTCGGCGCTGATGACGCGAATGGTCAGCGAGCGGAAGTAGCGCTCGCCGGTCAGGCGGCGCATGGCGGTGGAGTAGGGGATCAGGATGCGATCGTCCTGGTCGCCGCCGCCGAAGCCTGAGCCCTTGGATTCCAGCAGGCCGATCACGACGAAGGGAATATTGCGGACACGGACGCTCTGACCGACGGGATTCAGCGGCCCGAACAGTTCATGCGCCACCTTGGGCCCCAGCAGCGCCACTTTGGACGCAGAGTTGACGTCGTGTTCATCGAACATCGCACCCGCGGTGAGCTTCCAGTCCCGGATCCCGGTGTAATCGGGCGCCACGCCCGCCACTGTCGTCGACCAGTTGCGGCCATTGGCGATGGCCTGTGCCGTGGCGCTGATCTCCGGACTCAATGCGACCACCCCCGGCACTTCCGAGCCCAGCGCGCGATAGTCGCCCAGCGTCAGATTGGCCGTGCCGCCGGTGCCCATGCTGATGCCGTTGTTGCGGTTGCTGCCGCTGAAGATGGTCAGCACATTCTGGCCCAGTGCCGACACGCTCTCCTCGATGCTGGCGCGTGCGCCATTGCCGATGGCCACCATGCCGATCACCGCAGCGACACCGATGATGATGCCCAGTGCCGTCAGCAGCGAGCGCAGGGCATTGCGACGCAGTGCCCGTACTGCCGTGATGACAATCAGGCCGTGGCGGCGCCAGCGGCTGCCGCTAGTGGGCATCGGCGTCTCTTTCGTCCAGCATGGCATTGGTCATGGCATGCTGGAGCCTCGCTTGCTCCTCGCTGGCAACGGTGCGCCTGTCGTTGAGACGATCGTCCACCACGCGTCCGTCGCGCATCACCAGCATGCGTTTGGCGTAGGCGGCGATGTCCAGCTCATGCGTCACCATGACCACGGTGATGCCGGCATCGTTGAGCGACTGGAACAATCCCATAACGTCGGCGCTGGTGCGCGTATCCAGGTTGCCGGTGGGCTCGTCGGCCAACAGCACTTCCGGATTGTTGATCAATGCCCGGGCGATGGCGACACGCTGCTGCTGGCCGCCCGACAGCTGACTGGGCCGGTGATTCAGGCGACCGGCCAGTCCGGTACGGGTCAGTACGGCCGTGGCCCGCGCCAGTCGTTCCCGGCGCGGCAGTACGGCCTCGCTGTAGTGCAGCGGCAGCTCGACGTTCTCCAGCGCGCTAGTGCGAGCCAGCAGGTTGAAACTCTGGAATACAAAGCCGATTTTTTCGTTGCGCAGGATGGCCAGCTGGCGCCGATCCAGCTGCGAAACGGCCACGTCGTCCAGCAGATAGGTTCCCGAGGTGGGCGGATCCAGGCAGCCGATGATGTTCATCAGGGTGGATTTCCCGGAGCCGCTGACGCCCATGACGGCGACGAATTCGCCGCGCTGGATGTCCAGCGACAGGTGGTCCACCGCCCGCACTTCGGCCTCGCCGGAGGCGTAGGTCATGCAGACATCCCGCAACGAAATCACCGGTAGTGTGGCGCCGGCAGTCATACAGCGGAATCAACCAGGACCCGGAAAACCCGGGAAGCTCTGGGCATTGTCGGCGGAGGAACTGATGACCACCGGCGTGCCAGCTTCGACGCCCGACAGTATTTCACTGTTGCGGCCATCGCTGATTCCCACCCTGACCGGTACGGCGCGCAGCTTCAGGCCGTCGGCGCCGACGGTGTACAGCAGTTGCGTGCCGCGCGGCACCGACGCCGGCGGCGGATTTTCATAGACGACTTTCATCGGTGGTGTGAAACGCAGCGCGGCATTGGGTGTCAGCAGCGCCTGGTCGCGCTTGGCTACCAGTATCGAAACATCGGCGGTCATGCCCGGAAACAGTTTCTCTTCACGGTTGTCCACCGCGATCAGCGTGGCATAGGTGACCACATTCTGCGTGGTGATGGGCGCGCGCCGTACCTGCGAAACCGTGCCGCGAAAGATCTCGGTGGGGAAGGCATCGACAGTGAAATCCACCGCGTCGCCCACCTGCACCTGGCCGATGTCGGCTTCCGAGACGTCGGCAGTGATGTTCATGCGGCGCAGATCCTGCGCCACCGTGAACAGCAACGGCGTACTCATCGCCGCGTTCACGGTCTGGCCCAGGTCCACCTTGCGCGAGATGACGATGCCATCGACCGGCGCCGTGATATTGCAGTACCCCAGATTGGCCTGCGCAGTCTGCACCGCAGCCTGCCGGATGGTGACGCTGGCTGCGGCCTGCGCGGCTTCAGCTTCAGCCTGATCGATCTCGGCCTGCGTGACGGCCTTCAGCGAACCCAGCTTCTGCATACGCTGCAGGCTGAGCTTCTTCAGCGCCAGCACGGCTTGCGTACTGGCCAGTTCGCCCTGGGCCTGATGCAGCGCAGCTTCGTACACCGTGGGATCGATGCGCGCCACCAGCTGGCCCTTGCGCACCCGTGTATTGAAATCGACCAGCAGTTCGGCGATCTTGCCCGATACCTGGCTGCCGACATCGACGCTGACTACGGCACTCAGCGTGCCGCTGGCGGTGACGCGCTGCTGGATATCGCCCCGTGTTACCGGCGTGGTCTGGAAGCGGATTTCCTGCTGGCGCGGGGGCGCGCATGCAGCCAGCGCCACCAGCAGCAGCCATACCGGAAAAACGGCGACGCCGGAAGGGGGCCGACGCCGCTGCTTGCTGATCATCAGTCAGATCCTCCGGGTGAATTGCCTCAGGGCCCGGTCCGACTGTAGCGTGCGCACTGCCGGCGATGGGTCACTATTGGCCTTCAAAGTGTGACAAAGCGTTACGAAGCGTCTTGGCGCGGAGAAATCGGTAGGATTGCAGCATGAATCCGAACCCAACAGCCCACATTGCAATCGTCGATGACGACCCGGCCATTCGTGACGGGGTGTCGCGCTATCTGTCCGAGCAGGGTCTGCGTGCCACCTCGGTGGCCGATTCCCGCGAAGCGCGCAACCTGCTCCGTCGCACCAAGGTCGATCTGATCCTGCTGGATGTCATGTTGCCGGGGGAGACCGGTCTGGCTCTGCTGCGTGAATTGCGTACGGTCAATGCTGCGCCGGTAATTCTGCTGACCGCGGTATCCGGCGAAGTGGACCGTGTGGTGGGTCTGGAACTGGGCGCCGAGGACTATATCTGCAAGCCCTTCAGCCTGCGCGAACTGCTGGCGCGTATCCGTATCGTGCTGCGTCGCCAGACCATCACGAATGATGAGCCGCCAAGCAGTCGTGCCTCCATCTATCGTTTCGAGCAGTGGCGGCTCGATGCCCGCGGGCGCTCATTGACCTCGCCCACCGGCGGATATGTCGATCTGACCACCGGCGAGTTCGATCTGCTGCTGGTCTTCCTCGATCACCCCAATCAGGTGCTGAACCGCGACTATCTGCTGGATCTGACCCGCGGCCGCAGCAGTCCGATGATTGACCGGACCATTGACGTGCAGATCATGCGGCTGCGGCGCAAGCTGGAGGGGGACCCGCAGAGTCCGCGCATGATCAAGACGGTACGCAACGGCGGCTACCTGTTCACTCCGGTTGTTGAACGCAGCGACGCGGACTAGGCCCCGGGGGTGCGCTGGTCATCGCGGATTTCGCTGTTCAGATCTCGCATCAGCCGGCGAATTGCGCTGGCGCTGGTGCTGTCGCTGGCTGCGGTGCAGTTCCAGGCTTTCCTGCAGCTGCGCCTGCTTTATGCGCCCGAGTTCCGGCTGGTGGGCACGCAATGGCTGGTGCGACAGGTCGAAGAGTCCGTCACCACGGCTTTCTCGCAGCCAGCTGCGCAGCGTAACCAGGTACTCGATGGGTTGCCGGGCGCCGAATACGTGGAGCGACGCTGGAGTGCGGAGTCGCCGCGACGCCTGAACGAGGACCTGTCGAGCCCGGAGGTGTGGAGCCGGTTGTCCGCCACGCTGGAACACCAGCTCGGACCCGCGGTGCGCTTCATCGAAGTGGACAGCACGCCGGTCACACCCATGTTTCCGTTCAGCGAGCTGCGGCTGGCTGTGCTGCCCCAGCAGACCCGGGGCGGTTCCTCCAGTGCGGCCTTGCAGCCGGATGCCCCGGACGAACTCATACCGGGCAATGTGCGGATTTCGGTCCAGGGCGTCGATGGCAGCTGGGTGGCCGTTGCACCGCGCACCTCGGTGCTGGAGCGGGGTCCGACCATCGGGCCCCTGACACTGCTGATTGCCGGCGGGCTGTGCGTTGCGCTGTTTTCGGTATTGATCACGCGCGCCGTCATGAGGCCGCTGGATCGGCTGGTCGCCGCAGCACAGCGAATCGGCGCCTCGCGCGATGTGGTGCCGGTGCCCACCGAGGGTCTGGGCGAGTTCGCCGCCATCGCCCAGGCCATCGACGACATGCAGCAGCGACTGCTCAAGCTGGTCGAGGATCGCACCATCATGCTGGGCGCCATCTCGCATGACCTCAAGTCATCGCTGACCCGGCTGCGACTGGCAATCGAGCTGAAGTCCGGTGCTGAAATGCACCATGCCGCCGGGAAGGAGCTGCAGGAGATGCAGGCCATGCTGGACTCGACACTGGCCTTTGCCACCGGCGACATCCAGCGCGGATCGGTGCAACCCACCGACGTGGCGACGCTGCTGATCAGCCTGGTCGATGAGGCGGCGGACACCGGTGCGAACAGCAGCTACAGCGGTCCGGATCACGCGGAAACAGCAGGTCAGCCGGTGGCGCTGCGGCGCGCATTCCGCAATCTGATCGACAACGCCGTGAAGTACGGTGGGCGCGCGCGCGTGGCGCTGCAGGTGATGCCGGAGGTATTGCAGGTGAGCGTCGAGGATGATGGACCGGGCATCGACCCGATGCGCATCGAGGAAGCTTTCGCACCATTCCGGCGACTGGATCCGGCGCGCAACAGCGAAATCCCCGGCGCCGGGCTGGGCCTGACGATTGCGCGCGATGTGTTGCGCAACCATGGCGGCGGACTGACGCTGGGGCGGGCTGCATCCGGCGGTCTGCGGGTGGTGGCCACGCTGCCGCGTCGCTAGGATTTCGTCAACGTGCGATGCCGGCTGCGCAGTTCGTCGACCAGCTGCTGCAGCGACAGCCCGCGGCTGCGCAGCAGCACCAGCAGGTGATAGAGCAGGTCGGCCGATTCGCCGAGCAGTTGCGCGTCGCTTTCGCCGGCGCCGGCCAGCGCCACTTCGACACCTTCTTCGCCTACCTTCTGCGCGATGCGGCGCTGGCCCTGCGCCAGCAGCCGCGCGGTGTAGCTGCCCTCGGGCCGTTCGGCAATGCGGGCCTGGATGGTCTGCTCCAGCTCGCCGATGAAGAACAGCCGTTCTGCATCGGTCAGCGCTTCATCGCCGAAGCAGGTGAGGGTGCCGGTGTGGCAGGTGGGCCCTGCCGGCACCGCCAGCAGCAGCAGCGTGTCGGCGTCGCAGTCCAGCTTGATCCCGACCACATTCAGGTAGTTGCCCGACGTCTCGCCCTTTTCCCATAGCCGCTGCTTCGAACGGCTGTAGAACACCGCGCGTTTCTTCTCCAGCGTGATGCGCAGCGCTTCGCGGTTCATCCAGGCCAGCATCAGCACCGCGCCGTTGTGCACGTTCTGCACGATCACCGGCACCAGGCCGCCGCCCTTGTCCCAGTCGATGCGATCGATGTCGGCAAAGCGCAGGCTCATGGGCGCACCTCGATGGATTGCTGCAGCAGATAACGTTTGAGGTCCGGAATGGCGATGCTGCCGGAATGAAACACGCTGGCGGCCAGTGCCGCATCGACGTCGGCTTCCCGGAACGCGGCTGCGAAATGTTCGGGTGTGCCGGCGCCGCCCGAGGCCACCAGCGGCACGCTGCAGCGCTGGCGCACGGCCTGCAGCTGCGCGATGTCGTAGCCCTGGCGCACACCGTCGGAGGCCATGCAGTTCAGCACGATCTCGCCGGCGCCACGCTGCTGGGCCTCGACCACCCAGCTCAAGGTGTCGCGGCGTGCATCGGCACTGCGCGTTGGGTCGCCGGTGAACTGGTACACGCGGTAGCCCTCGGGTGTGGTCTGGCTGTCGATGCCCACCACCACGCATTGCGCGCCGAAGCGCCGCGCCAGTTCATCGATCAGCGCAGGTCGCTGCAGCGCCGGCGAGTTCACCGATACCTTCTCTGCGCCGGCGTTCAGCAGTTCCTCTGCGTCGGCCACGCTGCGTATGCCGCCGGCCACGCAGAACGGGATGTCCAGCACCTGCGCCACGCGGCTGACCCATTGCCGGTCCACCGAGCGGCCCTCGGGACTGGCGGTGATGTCGTAGAACACCAGCTCGTCGGCGCCTTCATCGCGATAGCGGCGGGCGAGCTCGATGATGTCGCCGACCACGCGGTGGTCGCGAAAGCGCACACCCTTGACCACCTGACCGTCGCGTACGTCGAGACAGGGAACTATGCGTCGCGCAAGAATGGCTTCAACTCCTCGGGTTGCAGGCGTTCTTCAAGCAAGGCCTTGCCGCTGATCGCCGCCGCGGCGCCAGTGCCGGCCAATGCGGTCAGATCCGCGGCGGCGCTGACGCCGCCGGAGGCCTGCCACTGGATGGCGGGGAAGCGCCGCACCGCCTCGGCATACAGCGCCACGTTGGGACCGGCCAGCGCGCCGTCGCGCGCAATATCGGTACACAGCACATGGCGCAGGCCCGCGTCGGCGAATGACGCCACCGCATCCCACAGCGACACGCTGGTGGCCTGGCGCCAGCCGCGCGTACGCAGCAGTGGCGTGCCGGATTCGTCCAGCTGCACATCGAAGGCCAGGCAGATGCGCTCGACGCCATAGTGGGTCAGCCAGCGGGTCACCTCGGCCGGTGCCTCGACTGCGGCGCTGCCCACTGCGACACGGGCTATGCCGTGATCGAGCAGGTCGCTGACCACTTCGCTTGATCGCACGCCGCCGCCCACCTGCAGTTGCACCGCACGCTGCGTGGCCAGCGCAATGATGATGGCGCGGTTGGCCAGCAGGCCGTCGCGTGCGCCGTCCAGATCCACCAGATGCAGCCAGCGTGCGCCCAGTGCGCGATAGCGCGCCAGCAGTTCATGCGGCTCGAAGTCGTAGCGGGTCTCGGCGCCGAAGTCGCCCTTCAGCAGGCGCACGCAGCGGCCGCCGCGCAGATCGATGGAGGGAATCAGCAGCATCAGAGCTCCAGGAAATTCTGCAGCAGGCGCGCGCCCACCACCGCCGAACGTTCGGGGTGGAATTGCACGCCGCAGAAATTGTCGCGGCGGACCACGGCGGTCAGCGCGGCGCCGTAGTCCACGCTGGCCAGCGTGTGCGGTCCCACCGGCGCTGCGTAGCTGTGCACGAAGTACACGTAGTCGCGCGCGCCGATGCCGCGCAGCAGCGGGTCATCGCGCAGCGTGACGCAGACATTCCAGCCCATCTGCGGAATCGGCAGGCCGTGTTCGGGGATGCGCGCCACATGGCCCGGCACGATGCCGAGACAGTCGGTGTCGCCTTCGTCCGAGTGCTGATACAGCAGCTGCATGCCGAGACAGATCCCCAGCAAGGGTTGGCGCAGAGCGCGGATGCATTCGATCAGGTCATGCGAGCGCAGTCGGGCCATCGCATCGGCGGCCGCACCCACGCCGGGCAGCAGTACGCGACGCGCGGCGGAGATGGTGGCCGCATCGCTGCTGACCGTGGCCTGCGCGCCCAGTCTCTGCAGCGCAAACTGCAGCGAAGCCAGATTGGCGCCGCCACTGTCGATGATGACGATGTCGCTCACAGCACGCCCTTGGTGCTGGGCAGATCGCGACCCTCGCGACGCAGCGCCGGACGCAGCGCGCGGCCCACGCCCTTGAAGCAGGCCTCGATCATGTGATGCGTGTTGTCGCCGCGCACGGTCAGGTGCAGCGCGCAGGCCAACGCATCGGACAGCGAGCGGAAGAAGTGCGGCACCAGCTCGGTGGGCAGCCCGCCGACCGCATCGCGCCCGAACTGGCCCTCGAACACGAACCAGGCGCGGCCCGACAGATCGATGGCCACCTGTGCCTCGGCTTCATCCATGGCCAGCAGAAAACCGTAGCGCCCGATGCCGGTCTTGTCGCCCAGCGCGCGACGCAGCGCTTCGCCCAGCGCCAGTGCGCAGTCTTCAATGGTGTGGTGTTCGTCGATATGCAGATCACCCTTGCAGGACAGCTGCAACGAGAAACCGCCATGCTTGGCCAGCTGCTCCAGCATGTGATCGAAGAAACCGATGCCGGTGTCGATGCGCAGCGGCTCGGTCTGGTCCAGTTCGACGGTGACCTTGATGTCGGTCTCCTTCGTCTTGCGCTGGATGGTGGCGCGGCGCGCCAGCAGCTCGCGGGTCAGGGCCGGCCAGTTGCGCGCACCGCTGCCATTGCGATCCAGCTGCAGGCCACGCACACCGAGGTTTGCGGCCAGGCCCATGTCGCTCTCGCGATCGCCGATCACCGCGCTGCGCGCGGCATCGTAGCGATGCGTCTGCAGATACTCGCGCAGCAGTCCGGTCTTGGGCTTGCGGCAGTCGCAGTTCTGTGCCGCCGTATGCGGGCAGATGCAGACGCCATCAAATTCAATACCTTGCGAAGTAAAGCTCGACAGGATAAAGGTCTGGCAGAGCTCGAAATCGGTCTGCGGGAAGCTGGGCGTGCCGAGGCCATCCTGGTTGGTGACCATCACCAGCCGGTAACCGGCGCGACGGATCTCGGCCAGTGCGGCGAACACGCCGGGCACGAAGCGGATCTTGTCGAGGCGATCGACCTGTTCATCGACGGGCTCTTCGACCAGCACGCCATCGCGATCGACAAACAGCACGGCGGGATCTTGTGTCATGTGAGGCTCGCTAGCAGACGGTCGTTTTGCTCTGGAGAGCCAATGGTGATGCGCAGTGCCGACTGCAGGCCGCGCGCGGCACGGAAGTCGCGCACCAGCACGCCGGCTGCATGGGCACTGTGCAACGCGCGTGTGGCATCGGCAAATTCCACCAGCAGGAAGTTGGCATCGCTGGGCCACACGCGGGTCACGCCCGGCAGCGCGGCCAGCCGCTGTGCGACGCGGACGCGTTCGCCTTTCAGTGTGGCGATGCGTTGCTGCGCCAGCGCCACGTTGACCGGCTCGAGGGCGCGGAACACTGCTTCGATGGTCAGCTGCGTGACGGCATAGGGCTGGATCACCTTGCCGAGCAATTGCACGATCTCGGCATTGGCCAGCAAGGCGCCGCAGCGCGCCCCGGCCAGGCCATGCGCCTTGGACAGCGTGCGCAGCACCACCAGCGATGGGTATTGCGGCAGCTGTGCCGCCAGCGACGGCGCGTCGGAAAACTCCACGTAGGCTTCATCCACCACCAGCAGCGCGCGACCTTCGACCTCGCGTGCCAGTTGCAATGCCAGCGCCGCGTCGATCGAGTTGCCGGTGGGATTGTTCGGTGAACACAGGAACACCAGCTTGACCGCCGGTGTCAGTGCCGCACGCAATGCGGCGGCTTCCAGCGCGTAGCCGGCCTCGCGGCGCAGCGGCACTTCGATCACGCTGGCGCCCTGGATGCGCGCAGCCACGCCATACATGCCGAAGGTGGGCGGCGTGATCAGCACAGCATCCTGACCGGCACGGCAATAGGCGCGGATCAGCAGGTCGATGGCTTCATCGCTCCCTCGGCCAGCCAGCACGCCGCCGCGCGCCACGCCATAGAAGTCGGCCAGTCGATCCATCAGCGCATGCGGATGCGGCTCGGGATAACGGTTCAATCCTTCGAGGCTGGTGTCGGCCGGCGAGCGCCACGGCGATTCATTGGCATGCAGGCGTACCAGCCCGGGTTCCCAGCTGGCATGTTCATAGGCGCGCAAAGCCTGGATGTCCGGCCGCGCGATCTCGGTCAGCCAGCTCACGGTCTGGCCTTGTCGGCCAGCGCCTGCAGCCGCAGATCCACGGCGGAGGCGTGGGCATCCAGCCCTTCCATGTTGGCCAGCGTGGCGGCCACCGGACCCAGTGCGCGCATGCCATCCTCGCTGAGCTGCTGCACCGTCATGCGGCGCACGAAGTCCAGCACCGACAGGCCGCTGTAGGTGCGCGCATAGCCGTAGGTGGGCAGCACATGATTGGTGCCCGAGCAGTAATCACCCATGGACTCCGGCGTCCAATGGCCCAGGAACACCGAGCCGGCGTTGTTGACGCGATCGAGCAGCGCTCGCGGCTCGCGGGTCTCGATCAGCAGGTGCTCGGGCGCGTAGCGATCGGAAATCTGCAGCGCGGTTTCGATGGTGGGCACCACGATCAGCCGGATGGCTTCCACCGAGCGTTCGAGAATGGCGCGGCGCGACAGCTGCGGAATGCGCGCGTTGATTTCGTCGGCCACCTGCGCGGCCAGCGTGCTTGACGTGGTCAGCAGGATGGCCTGCGCGGACGGATCGTGTTCGGCCTGTGCCAGCAGATCGGCGGCGACGAAATCGGCGCGCGCCGAATCATCGGCGATCACCAGCACCTCGGACGGACCGGCCGGCAGGTCCAGCGCGGCGCCCTGCGGATCGGCGGCCACCAGCTGCTTGGCGGCGGTGACCCAGGCATTGCCGGGTCCGAAGATCTTGCTGACCTTGGGTATCGAGGCGGTGCCGTAGGCCATGGCGGCAATGGCCTGTGCACCGCCGACCTTGAACACCGTGTCGATACCGCACAGCTGCGCCGCCACCAGCACCGCGGCACTGGCGCGGCCATCGCGCTGCGCCGGGGTGCACAACACGCGCTGCGCGCAACCGGCAATGCGTGCCGGCACCGCCAGCATCACCACGGTGGAGGGCAGTGGCGCCGAGCCGGCCGGCACATACAGGCCCACCGACTGGATCGGGCGGATCAGCCGTTCGCAGCGCACGCCCGGCTGCGTTTCCATCGACAGCGCCTCGGGCAGCTGTGCGCGATGAAAGGCGGTGACATTGGCAATGGCGGTCTGGATGGCCTGCAGCTGCACGCCGCTCAGCGAGGTGCGGGCCGCGGCGAATTCCTCGTCCGGCACGCGCAGCGAGGACAACTCGACGCCGTCGAATTGCCGCGCAAAGCCAAGCAGCGCGGCATCGCCCTCGGCACGCACGCGATCGATGATGGCGATCGCTTGCGCGTTCACCGCTTCACTCAGTGCCGCCTGCGGGCGCGCCAGTGCTTCGGCCTGTGCGGCGGCATCGAGTGTTTGCCAGTCCAGTGTGCGCATGGGGCCTAGGCCAGCATCTTCTCGACCGGCAGCACCAGCACCGCGCTGGCGCCGGCCTTCTTCAGGCTTTCGAGCGTTTCCCAGAACACATTCTCGCGGCACACGGCGTGCACCACCACGCGCTCAGGGCTCCCCTCGAGCGGAATGATGGTGGGCGACTCGCTGCCTGGCAGCAGCTTGCGGATGGCCGGCAACGCGGCGCGCGGCGCGTGCAACATGATGTACTTGCTCTCCTTGACCTGTTCGACGCCATCGATGCGCATCAGCAGCCGCTCGGCCCATTCGTTCTTGATGGCCGGCAGCGGCACCGGCGTGCGGATCAGCACGGCATGACTCTGCAATACCGTCTCTACTTCAACCAGATGATTGGCCTGGAGCGTCGAGCCCGTAGAGACCAGATCGCAGATCAGGTCGGCGCGCCCCAATCGCGGCGCGATTTCCACCGCGCCGGACAAGGTGACGATCTCGGCCTTGATGTTCCGCTCGCGCAGATAGTGCGCCAGCGTGTAGGGATAAGTGGTCGCGATGCGCTTGCCGGACAGTGAAGCCGGACCTTCGAAGGTGGTGCCTTCGGGCACCGCCAATGACAGCCTGCAGCGACCGAAGTCCAGCGTGCGCAGGGTCTGGAAGCTGGCTTTGGCGCCACGTGCTTCCATCTCCAGCCGACGCTCCTCCAGCACGTTCAGGCCCACCAGACCCAGATCGCAGACATCTTCCTGCACCAGGTCCGGGATGTCGTCGTCGCGCACGAACAGCACGTCCAGCGGCATGTTCTCGCCGAAGCCCAGCAGCTGATCCTTGCCGCGCGACAGCTTGAGGCCGCAGCGATTCAGCAGATCCAGCGACGGATCGGTGAGCCGGCCGGACTTCTGCACAGCCAGGCGCAGTCTTGTTTCCTTATCCATGTTGTCTTCCTTCAATGCGCCGTGCGGCCAGCGCGTAGCCGCCATGGCCTTGCGCCAGATAGCGCGCCACGCGGCCGATGGTAGTGACGCTGACGCCGGTGAGCCGGTGAATTTCGCGATAGGGCAGGCCGCGTTGCAGGCCTTCCACCGCCGCCCAGCGATCGGCCATGGCCTGCAGTTCGGCCGGCGTGCACAGATCGCGCAGGAAGGCGCGGATCTCCTCGCCGCTGCGCAATGTCGCCAGGGCTTCGACCAGACTGCGTTCGGCCAGTGCCTCCTGGCGCGGCGTGATGGTCCTGTGCGCTTTCATGACCGGTCCCTCGTCACAATGTACTAGCACGTTAGCATGCTGGTACGAACGCAGGCAACCGTAAATTGCGGTATTGACGCAGGTTTTTGCGATTGAGCCGGCTTGACGCCCCGCGGGCAGGGCCCCAAACTGAAGCCACTCATCGAGACCGGCTGAGGGATAAGGCCCTTCGACGCCGGGGCAACCGTCGGATAACCGACATGGTGCCAACTCCTGCGGCCAGGGGCCGACAGATGAGCGAGCCAGTCGCTGCGTGTGCAGCGCGCGCCCCAGGCGCAGCCGCTGAGTGCCGATGAGTGTGGAGGCACGGAGCGGCATGAACCCGGTCAATCAGAACATCCGTCTGGCGGCAGATTCAGGCACAGCTGAAGGCGTGCTGGAGCTGCCAGCGCCATTCCAGTTGTTCCATGGCGGCGCGCTGCAGCCGGCGCAGCTGGCGTGGCGCCTGGTCGGCGATGCGCGGCTGCCGCTGGTGGTGGCCCTCGGCGGCATTTCGGCGCATCGGCGCGTGTTCGATGAGGCCACGCCCACGGCCGGCTGGTGGCACGAAGTGGTGGGGCCGGGCCGCGCGCTGGATACCAGTCGCTGTCGTGTGCTGGGTTTCGACTATCTGGGCGGGAGCGGGGAGTCCACGCGACCGGCCAGCGGCGTGATGCCGCCCTGTTTGTCGAGCTACGACCAGGCTGAAGCGTTGCGTCTGCTGCTCGATCACCTGGGCATTGCCAGGCTGTCGGCGATTGTTGGCGCTTCGTATGGCGGCATGGTGGCGCTGGCGCTGGGTGAGCGTTATCCCGAACGCGTCGACCGGCTGATCGTCATCAGCGCTGCCGATCGCTCCCATCCCATGGCCACGGCCTGGCGCTGCGTGCAGCGGCGCACGGTGCGTTTCGGCATGCAGGTCGGTCAGCCCGCTGCCGGACTGGAACTGGCACGTGCGCTGGCCATGGCCACCTATCGCAGTGCCGAGGAATTTGCCGCGCGCTTCGCCGATGCGCCGCGCCAGGTCGATGGCCAGTTCGTGTTTCCGGTCGAAGAATATCTGTTCGCACGTGGCCGCGATTACGCCGGCAAGTACCAGCCTGAGGCCTTCCTGTGCCTGTCGCAGTCCATCGATCTGCATCGCGTGGACGCCAGCCGCATCAACGTACCCACCAGTGTGGTGGCGGTGCGCGAAGACCAGCTGGTACCCATCGAGGACATGCGCGCGCTGGTGGCGCGATTGCCGTCGGCGCGGCTGCATGAGATTTCCTCGCCGCATGGCCATGACGCCTTCCTCAAGGAAGCCGGCCAGCTGCGCCCGATTTTTGCCTGCGTGTATGGAGACTGCTGAGTGAGCGACAAAGCCGATGCAATGACGCGCGCGGTGCGCGCCGGACTGGAATCCGACGATGTCACCGGCGCCGTCGTGCCGCCGATCCATCTGAGCTCCACCTACGCCTTCCGCGGTTATGGCGAGAAGCGCGCCTACGATTATTCGCGTTCGGGCAATCCCACCCGGGATCTGCTCGGTCATGCACTGGCCGATCTGGAGGAGGGCGCCGGCGGTGTCATCACCGGCTCGGGTATGGGCGCCATCACGCTGGTGGGTCATCTGCTGAAGGCCGGCGATCGGCTGGTCGCTCCGCATGACTGCTATGGCGGCACCTACCGGCTGTTCTCGGCCTGGCAGCGTCGCGGTGAACTGCAGGTGGAGTTCGTCGACTTCGGCAATGCCGCGGCGCTGGATGCCGCGCTGGCCAGGCCCGCAGCACTGGTGTGGATCGAAACGCCCAGCAATCCGCTGCTGCGCATCACCGACATTGCAGCCGTCAGCGCCAAAGCCAAACGCGCCGGCGCGCTCGTGGTGGTGGACAACACCTTCCTGTCGCCGGCCTGGCAGCTGCCGCTGCAGCATGGCGCCGACATCGTGCTGCACTCCACCACCAAGTACATCAACGGTCACAGCGATGTGGTGGGTGGCGCCGTCGTGGCGAAGAGCAAAGAACTGCATGAGCAGCTGGCCTGGTGGGCCAACTGTCTGGGGCTCACCGGAGCCGCCTTCGACAGCTTCCTGACGCTGCGTGGTCTGCGCACGTTGCATGCGCGGCTGGCCATCCATGGCGCCAATGCCGAAGGGCTGGCCGGATGGCTGGCGCAGCAGCCGCAGGTGGCGAAGGTGTACTACCCGGGACTGCCTTCACATCCGGGTCATGAGCTGGCGAAGCGTCAACAGCAGGGGTTCGGTGCCATCATCACCTTCGAACTGAAGGGTGGCACCGACGCCGTGAAGCAGTTCATCGCCGGTCTGGAATATTTCTCGCTGGCCGAATCGCTGGGCGGCGTTGAAAGTCTGGTGGCGCATCCGGCCTCGATGACGCATGCGGCCATGGACGAGGCATCGCGCCGTGCCGCGGGACTCACCGATGGTCTGCTGCGCCTGTCGATAGGCATCGAGGCACTGGTCGACCTGCGCCGCGATCTGGCTACTGGCCTGGCGCGCATCAAGTAAGCCGCGCGCAGGATCGTGCAGTGAATCCACGGCTGTCGGCAATGTTGCGTAATGCGTGGCTTCGCCAGCTGCTGCTGGCGGCGCTGGTGCTGCGCGCCTTGCTGCCGGCCGGTTACATGCCGGGCGTCGATGCCAACGGCCTGCCCACGCTGCAGCTGTGTTCCGTGCTGCAGCCGCTGTCGCAGCGGCTGGCCGATGCCGATCCGTCGCGGCCGTTGCCCGGCGACGGGTCACGCGGCACACACAGCGACAGTGGTCCCTGTCCCTTCGGCGTTGCCCCTGTCGCAGCGCCGCCGCTGGTCGCGGTCAGCGTTGCCACACCGGTGTTTTTGTTGCCGGTGGTGATCGATGGCGAGTCGTCTTTCGTTCATTCATCCCCCGCGCTGCATTCGCAGCAAGCCCGCGCTCCTCCAGTCCAGGTCTGAGCCGCTTCGCGGCCATCAACAAGACCTCACCCGCCTATTGGTGGGCTCATTTGACTGGAGCAGTCCATGGTTTCCTTTCGCGGCCACTGGCCGATTGCCTGTATTTCGTTGTGTGCGCCAATGGTCCCGGCACAGCAGACCGATGATTCCGCGTTGACGACGCTGGGTGTGATCACGGTCACCGCCACTCAACCAACATCGCTGCCATCGCAAATTCCAGCCACCGTCGTCGGTGCCGATCGTGAGCAGATCTCCGCCACCGTCAACGTCACCGACGCCGAGGACGCGCTGAAGTATTTTCCCGGCCTGCTGGTGCGCAAACGCTATGTGGGCGACTACAACCACGCCGTGCTGTCCAGTCGCGCCTCGGGCACCGGCAACAGCGCGCGCTCGGCGGTGTACGTCGATGGCATGCTGATCTCGAACTATCTGGGCAACGGCGCCGCCTATGCGCCGCGCTGGGGCATGGTGCAGCCTTCCGCCATCGAGCGGGTGGATGTGATGTACGGGCCCTTTTCTGCCGCCTATCCCGGCAATTCGGCCGGCGCCATCGTCGACTACATCACGCGCATGCCAGAGGACTTCGAGGCGCATGCGGCAGCCGGCATCACGGTGCAGCCGTCGTACCAGCTGTACGGAACCGACGATTCCTTTGTGGCACACCAGTTCAGTGCGTCGCTGGGCGATCGCCATCGCGATGTCAGCTGGCGTATGGGCGCCGATCGCACGCGCAGTCATGGTCAGCCGCAGACCTTTGCCACACGCACGGTCGGCAGAGAGGTGGCCGGCGATGTGGGTACGACGGTGATCGGCGCGGTACTGGATCGCGACCGCTCGAATAATCCTTGGTATCTGCTGGGCACCGGCGCGGAATACACCACCGTCCAGGACCAGCTGACACTGAAGCTGGCCTATGACATCGAAGATGATCTGCATCTCAGCTATCGGTTGGGTATCTGGCGCAATGGTTCGCAGGGCGAGGTGCGCTCATGGCTGCGCGATGCGGCAGGCAATGCCGTCTACAGCGGAGCGGTGAATATCGACGGTCGGAGCTACACGCTGGCCGCGACCGATTTCGCACCCACCCGCGAAGATCTGCTGCACCTGATGCAGGGCGTCTCACTGAAGCGGCAGGGAGAGGGCGACTGGAACTGGGAGCTCGCGGCCAGCGATTTTGACTATCGCGAGGATGAACTGCGTTCGTCCGGTACTCTGACCGACCAGCAGGGCACCGGCTGGCGGAGCGTGCTGGCGCGGGGCAGTTGGCACAACGCGAACGCCGCCCATGTGTGGGACTTCGGTGTGCAGCAGGACGCCTGGCGGCTGCGCATCCGGCGCTCGGATGCCACCGGCGCCATACTCAGCGCGGTCGGTGGTCGCACCGCCA
>JAIBJM010000028.1 GCA_020029535.1 Gammaproteobacteria bacterium
TGAACCTGATGGCGGTGCTGAACCCCGCCATCCGCCACACCATGATTGACGACGCCGTGTTCGAGCAGGAGGTCGCAGCCCGGCAGATCATGTCGGTGCCAGCCGTGTATCTGAACGGCAAACCCTTCGGGCAGGGTCGCATGAGCCTGGAAGAAATTGTCGCGAAGCTGGATCGGCGCAGCGCGGAGACGCGCAATGCCGAACTGGCTGATCGTGCACCCTACGACATGCTGATCGTCGGCGGTGGTCCCGCTGGCGCGGCGGCGGCCATCTATGCCGCGCGCAAGGGATTGCGCACCGGCATCGTCGCCGAGCGTTTCGGCGGCCAGGTGCTGGACACCATGGGTATCGAGAATTTCATTTCGGTGCGCGAGACCGAGGGGCCGAAGATGGCCGCGGCACTCGAGGAACACGTCAAGGCCTATGACGTGGACATCATCGACCTGCAGCGCGCCACAGCTCTCGCCACCGGTGAGCTGATCGGCGTGCAGCTGGAAAGCGGCGCCACGTTGCGTGGCCGTTCGGTGGTGGTGGCCACCGGCGCGCGCTGGCGCGAGATGGGCGTGCCCGGCGAGCGCGAGTATCGCGGCCGCGGCGTGGCCTACTGCCCGCATTGCGACGGTCCGCTGTTCAAGGGCAAGCGGGTCGCTGTCGTCGGCGGCGGCAATTCGGGCGTCGAGGCTGCCATCGACCTGGCCGGCATCGTGCGCGAGGTCACGCTGCTGGAGTTCGACGGCAAGCTGCGCGCTGACGAGGTGCTGCAACGGAAACTCCGGAGCCTGCCCAATGTACGCGTCATCGTATCGGCGCAGACCAGCGAGGTGCACGGCGCCGATGGCAAGGTCAATGCGCTGTCGTACCGGGATCGCGGCAGAAATGAACTGCAGCGCATCGAACTCGAAGGCGTGTTTGTGCAGATTGGACTGGTGCCCAACACCGACTGGCTGAAGGGTGCGGTGGCGCTGACGCCGCGCGGCGAAATCGAAGTGGATGCGCGCGGCCAGACCTCGCTGCCCGGCGTATTCGCGGCCGGCGATGCCACCACCACACCGTTCAAGCAGATCGTCATCGCCATGGGCGAGGGCGCCAAAGCGGCGCTCGGCGCCTTCGATCACCTGATCCGCTCTTCAGCACCGGGCGAGGCGCGCGCGGCCTGAAGTCAGATCCTCAGAACGACAGCCGTACCTGCGCGCGCGTCAGGTTGTCGTCGTAGCTGTTCAGCGGCCGGCTGGAGTCATAGCGCGCCCAGCGATACTGCAACTGGAAGCTGAGCAGCCGGCGCGGCGCGTAGTTCAGCGTCAGCTGCGCGGCATCCACCTTGTCTTCGCGTGGCTCGAGCGCTGGCAACAGCAGTGGGTCGGTGATGTAGTCCTGGTTCTCATGCGAGGCCAGCAGCGCCAGCCCCAGCACTTCGGTCGCCTGCCAGTTGACGCCGGCCGATACGCCGTCGGCCACGAAGTAATCCGATTGCGCATCCTCGTAGGAGCGCAGGTCGTGCCAGCCGCGCAGTTCGAAGCTGGTCTTCTCGCTGTACTTCCAGCGCAGCAATGCATTGCCGATGCCGCCCGAGAAATCGTGCACCAGCGGATCGACGTAATCGCGCCGCAGATAGCCGAAGCTGCCCTCGAAGGTCACCTCATCGGTGAGTGCATACAGCGCGCGCAGACCCGGCACGCGTTCGCTGTAGCGGCGACCCACACCGCCGGTCAGTTCCTCCACCGTGGGGAAGTCGGCGTCGGTGTAGCGGTACTCGAAGGCCAGCGTGTTGCCGGACGGCGTGCGGTACTCGGCGGCGCCGCGGCCCGAGCGGCTGTGGAAGTCCTCGACCTGGCGCAGTTCGGCACTGTGATCGGTGGTGGTGTCGCGGCCATTGGCGATCAGTCGCCAGCGTGAGCCAATGTCATAGCGGATCTCCGCGCCGTAAGCCCAGCTGTCCACCAGATCGCGTGCGAAGAAGCGGTAGTTGCTGTAGCCGGCCAGCGCGCGATCGTACTGGCCGTCGAAGCGACCCGACCAGCGTCGTCCGCTCTGCCAGTCCCAGTTGGCGCTGCCGCTGCCGCCGGTGTGGTTCAGGTCATCATTGTCGCGGTAACGCACATCGTCGACGCGCAGGTTCAATCCGAACACTTGGCGGCGCAGATCCCAGCGCCCGCGCAGGCCGGCCGAGGCGCGGTTGATCAGGTCGTCGCGGCTTTGAATGCCGGCCAGCGTCGGATCGCTGGCCGCCAGGCCGTCCGGGATGCGGAACAGGTTGTCGTCGTAGCTCACCTGATCGAGCGCATACAGTTCGAGCGGATCTCCGGCGTCGGGTGCAGCGGCCAGCAATGTGGCCGGCGCCGCCAGCAGCAGGCTGCAGGCGCAGGTTTGCCAGGTTTTTCTGTTGGTATTCATGAGCCCTCCGGATTGGTGTTGTTCTCTGCGATCTGGTCGTAAAGGGCTTCCAGCCGGCTGGTGCAGTCGCGCAGATCGAAGCGGTCTGCGATGAAGTGCTGCGCGGCGTCCGACATGCGCTGCAGGCGGGTATGGCCGGGCAGCAGTGTGGCCAGCAACCACGCCAGTGTGGCCACATCGCCCTCCGCAAAGGGTACGCCGGTGATTTCGGGAACCAGACCTTCGCTGGTGCCACCGCGTGCCGAGGTCAATACCGGTACGCCGCAGGCCTGCGCCTCCAGCAGCACCATCGGTAATCCTTCGGCGTCGCCATTGGTGGCGGTGACGCTGGGCAGGCACAGCAGACGGGCCTGATCCAGCAGCTGCCGTATCTGCGCCGGTGCCTGCTGGCCGAGAAACTGCGCTGGCACGCGCAGTTGTTGCGCCAGTGTGGTCAATTCGCCGCGCAGCGGACCATCACCGGCGATCATCAGCCGGGCGTCGGGCAGCTGCGATTGCGCCCGCGCAAAGGCTTCGATCAGGTGGCGCAGGCCCTTCTTTTCCACCAGCCGGCCGATGAACAGCACGTGCTGCGCACGCTCGCGCATGGGAGGTCCGGTGGGCGCGAACTCATCGCGATTCACGCCGATGTGACGCACCCACAGCCGTTCTTCGCACAGCCCGAAGTTGCGCGCACTGCGGCGGATGGCTTCACTGACCGCAATCAGGTGCACACGCGGCGAGTGCGACATGGCGGTCAAGCGGCGCGGGTACAGGCGTCGCGCCATGCCCTGCGCGCCGCTTTCCCAGTGCTCGCGGCGCACAGTGACGTCGTAGCCGTGCAGCGTCACCAGCAGCGGCCGGCCCAGTTTGCGGGCCACCGGCCAGATGTCCACGGCATCGGTGCCGAAATGCGCGTGCAGCAGATCGGGCTGCTCGAGGCGCAGCCGCCGTACTGTCGACGGTCGCGCGCTGCGCAGCAGTTCGCGCAGACGGGACTGCCGTCCGATCACGCGTACCGTCAGATCATCCAGCGGCAGGCCTTCGACGCGTTGCCGGCCCACCAGTGTGGGCGTCCAGCTCGTGCAGGCCAGCAGCTGCTGGCGTATGAAGGTCTCGGACGGTGGCAGCAGTTCCGAGCGGTACACCAGCACCTTTTTCATGGCGTGGTACCGCTGGTGCGCAGTACCAGCATGCGGCGCGCGTCCTGCTCGATGACGCGCGCCCCCAGATGCGCAGCCAGCAGGTAGAACACGACGCCAGCGGCGCCGGCCAGCGCCAGCTGCAGCAGCGGCAGCGCCGCGCGATGCTGCAGCGTGATCAGCGCGGCATGCATGATGGCAGCCATCGCCAGCGCGATCAGCAGCGGACGCGCCACCGCGCGCAATGCGGCTGCCGGTGCGTTCAACAGGCGCTGCACGATGATGATGGTCATGACGGCCTGCAGGATGCTGGCCAGCAGGTAGCACTGCGCCACGCCCACCACGCCCCAGCGCACGCCGATGGCGAAGGCCGTCAGCTGCGCCAGCATGCCGACCAGACCAAGCTTCAGCTGCAACCGGGTATGCCCCAGCGCCATCAGTACGCTGCCGGAGGGACTGCTCAGCGACTGGATCAGACCGGCCGGTGCCAGCCACGCAATCAGCGCCGTCACCGTCGTCCAGCGTGGCCCCAGCACCACCGCCACGAACGGTTCGCGCAGCACCCACAGTCCCATCATCAACGGCGCTGCGAAAAAGGCGATCACCGACAGTGCGCGCAGGTACAGCCGCGCCAGCTGCGGCAGATCGTGCTGCTGGCGGCTCATCACCGGAAACAGCGCGCGACTGGCGACGAAGGTCAGGTTGTAGAGTGGAAACAGCATGATGCGATACGCCAGCGAGTAGGGGCCCAGCGCGGCGGCGCCCAGCACGCGCCCGATGATCAGGCTGTCGGCATTGCGCGAGATGTAGTTGACGATGTTGAAGGCCGACAGATGCCCGCCGAACTTCCACAGCTGCGTGGATGTGGCGCGATCCCATAGCCAGCGTGGTCGCCAGGGGACGCGGAACCAGAACTGCGCGCTGGACAGCAGTGCGACGGCCACGGTCTGCAGCACCAGGCTGTAGGCGCCGGCGCCGGCCAATGCCGCGATCACGGCCACTGCGAAGCCGGCCAGCACCGAGCTGATCTCGATGCGCGCCACGGTGGCGAAGCGGCCCTGACGTTCCAGCAGTGCCTGATGCATGGTGGTGCTGCCCGAGATCGGGAACGCGACCGCCAGTACCAGCAGCAATCCGCCGACTTCGGGTGCGCGCATCAACGCGGCCAGCAGTGGCGCGCCGGCCGCCACCGCCACGCCCAGCAGCAGGCCCATGCCGCTGCCGATCCAGAACGCCGTGGCGATGGTGCGTTCGTCCAGCTGCGGCTTCTGGATGAGCGCCGATGCCGTGCCCAGGTCGCGCAGCAGCATGGCGAAGTTGGTGACCACGGCCGCCAGCGCTACCAGGCCGAAGTCGCGCGGCGACAGCAGGCGCGAGAGCAGCAGCAGGCTGAGCAGCTGCACGCCGATGCGGCTCAGCTGGATCAGCGCGATCCAGCGCGCATTGCTGCGGGCCGACTGCGGCAGCGCTTGGTTCATGCGCCACCCCGCAGCTGGCGCAGCATCACGCCGCCGAGGATGCGCAGCGAGCGGGCATGCAGGCCGTAACGCAGATACTCGCGCAGGTCGTCGAGGCCGAAGCGGAAACCGTACAGGCGGCCGAACACCTGCAGATACAGCGCTTGCCGGTGGCTGAGCGGCAGCGCCGCGGACTTTTCGACCAGTCGCTGATAAGCCGACAGGATGCGCTGCTTCGAACCCACCGAAATGCGGTCCTGGCGCGGCGTCATGTCCAGCTGGTACAGCGGCAGGTCCAGCAGCAGCGCCGGACCGAACAGCTGCAGCAGGCGCATGAAGGCATCCAGGTCCTGCCAGGCCGGCATGTCCTCGTCGAACAGGCCCGCCGCCAGCATGCGGCTGCGGCGCGTGAACACCTGGTTGCCGATGCTGTTGTAGAAAAACAGATCGTGATATTCGACGCAGGGCAGCTTGTGGCTGACAGTGCTGCGGCCCGTGCCGGTCATCAGGTCCTGCGTGTACAGGCAGGAGAAGCGCTGGCCGCGTTCTTCCAGCATCTGCCAGTAGTGCACCAGCGCGGCGATGCGCCCGGGCGCGAAGGCATCGTCGTCATCCAGACCGGTGACGAATTCGCCGCGCGCGGCGCGGATGGCCTGGTTGCGCGCGCGTGGCGCACCGCCCGGGGTGTCGTTGCGGATCAGGCGCAGCCTGAAATCCTGGGCGCTGGCCTGGCGCAGCCAGTCGTAGCTGCCATCGCTGGAGCCGTCGTCGACGACGATCAGTTCCAGCATGCCGTAGTCCTGCGCCAGCACCGAGGCAACGGCATTGCGCAGCAGCGCCAGCCGGTTGCGCGTGGGCATGTAGACGCTGACCAGTGGCGGGCTCATGGGTTGGCCACGCTGCACAGTTCGCCGGTCAGGCGACTGACTGCGGCGGTGAAGGCGCTGGAGGAGGCACGCGCTCCATAAGTGAGGCGATTCAACTGCACGATACGCTGACGCAGCAGGGGATCGCGCAGCGCGGCAATGATGCGGAAGGCGCGTTGCAGATCGCCGACGCCGAACAGGCAGTTCTCGGGCAGGAAGGCGCGCGTGCCGGGCAGGTCGCTGGCCACCACCGGCAGCCCCAGCGCCATGGCTTCCAGCATCACCAGCGGCACGCCCTCGTAGCGCGAGGCGATCAGCAGCACATCGTGATTGCGCATGGCCTCGGCAGGGTCGACCCAGGGTTGCAGATTGATCCACTGATTCAGCGCCGGTGTGGCCTCAATGGCGGCGCGCAGCGCAGCCTCATAGGGACCCCTGCCCACCAGGCTGACGTTCACTTTCTGCTGCAGCGCCGGTGTGGCCGAGAGAAAGGCAATCAGCTGGTCCAGTCCTTTCTGATGGCTGTCGAGGCGGCCCAGCACCAGCACGCGTTGCGTCGGCGGCACCTCGGCCGTCCCCAGCAGGGCGTGGCCGGCCAGTTCGTCGATGCCCCGTTCGACGGTGTTCGGCAGGCTGAAGATGGGTCGCCGCACATGCGCCCAGTCGGCAAACTCGGCGGCCTGATGCGCGGTAATGGTGATCCAGGCATGCGGCAGGTTGGCATAGAAGCGTTGCACCAGCGCATCGCGCAGCGTACTGCGGCCGAAACCCAGCTTGTGGCTGGATTCGGTCAGCGGTACGTACACAGCGACGCGCTGACGCAGCAGCCGCGCCGCCAGCACCATCACCGGCTGCGCCAGCACGCAGCCTTCGGCGACGATGCACAGCGTGGGGCGCAGCGTGCGGATGGCGCGCGCCAGCGCCAGCATATCGCGCAAGGCGGCCAGCGGATGGCGCAACAGACCGGTCAGTGTCGCCGCATGGCCGTGATCGGCTGGCAGCGTCAGCGCCGCGGCATGCACGGCGGCGCGACGCCACAGGGCCGAACCATTGCGCGCCAGGATCAGCGGCGTGACGCGGCCGTGCGCGGCGATTTCCTCGGCCAGCCGCAGCAGCATCACCTCGTGTCCGCCGAACTCGGCGGCGCCATCGATCAGTAGCCAGCGCTCACGCTGCAGCAGCGGCACGCGGTTCATGCCGCAGCTCTGGCCGGCGCGGGCCGCAGCCGGCGGATGGCACGTTCCAGCTGCACGCCGCGATCCGGCCAGTTGTACAGCGACTCGGCCAGGGCGTAGGCCTGCTGCTGCATGCGGTTCAGCTGTTCGAAGCGATCGACGTGATCGACGATGGAATGAGTCAGCGTCGCGGGATTGGGTCCCAGCAACATGGCGGTGCGCAGCGCTTCGGGCATGCCGGCCGCGGCCTGCGACAGCAGCGCCACCGGCACACGCGCGAAGATGTAGTCCAGCAGCTTGATCTTGAAGCCGCCGCCGATCAGCTCGGGCACGATGGCGATGCGCGCCTGTGCGAGGTATGGCGCCAGATCATCGACGAAGCCGAGGAAGCGCGTGGCGCGGCAGCGGCGCTGCAGATCGCCGAGCAGCGTCTCGGGCATGGCGCCCACCACATCGAGTCCGATGCCATGCTGCGCCAGCAGCGGATCGGCCACTTCGAGAAAGCGCCGCAGGTTTTCCTGCTTGATGGCCCAGTGAAAGGAGCCGACGATGATGGCGCGGCGCGGCGTCAGCGCATCGATGCTGCGCGCCGCCGCGCGCCAGCCGCTGTGGCCCGGCAACAGCGTCAGCCGCCGCTCCGGCACCATGCCGGCGCCGAGTGTGGTTGCATCTTCCTCGGTGATGGTGGTCAGCAGATCCACGTGACGCAGGATGCGCCGCTCCAGCGCACGCACCTTGAGCCAGTTCTGCAGCAGCGCCAGGCGCCGCGTCAGCGATGCCTCGGCCCCGGACGCCATCGAGCGCCACACTGCCGTTTCGTGGTTCTGCGAGACATGCAGCAGCAGTCCGCATTGCCGGCGCAGCCGCGCGGCATGCCGCGCCAGCGCCCAGCCGGCACCGTAGCCGTCGATGGCGATCACATCCCAGTACTCTTCAAGCTGCTGGCTCAACAGCCTGTCATAGGCCGGCGTGGCATCGACGGCGGCTGCCAGCGGCAGGGCGCTGAACAGCGCACTGCGCTGGCCGCGGCGCGCGCCGGGCACCGGCACCCAGTCGATGTGCGTGCCGGCGGGAATGGCGTGCAGCGAACCGTAGCCCAGATAGCGGATCGACGCGCCGCATTCCGCCAGCGATTCGGCCACGCGCGCCGAGTACACGCGCGCGCCGGTGTCGAGCGGGTAGGGGATGTCGCGCGATATCCACAGACATTTCAGCGGCATGGACTCAGCGCACATGCACCACCTCCGCGTCCCGCAGCACCGGCCGGCGCGTCATCGCCTGTTTCATTCGCGTTGCCAGCTTCACTTCAAACAGCTGCCACGACATCCACGACACCAGCAGCGCCACCACCAGCGACAGCAGCGAGAACACCGCGAAGGCCACGCCGGCCCCCAGCTCCGCCTGCACCGGCGGCACGACGATGCGCTTGACCACGCCCATCACCAGCACATGCCACAGATAGAAGCTGTAGCTGATGGTGCCGAGAAACTGGCAGGCACGGCTTTCAAGAAAGGCGCTCTGCCAATCGGCCCGCACGCAGATGCTGGCGAACATGTGGATGGACGCAGCGAAGGCCAGCAGCGCCGGCACCCAGCGCCCATCGCGCAGGAAGTCGAGCAGCGTCTGACTGAAGCCGGCCTCGTAGACGTCGGTCAATCGCCAGCAGCTCAGGAACAGCAGCAGACTCAGCAGCGGGAACCTCAGCCAGCGCCGGTGCTGCTCGAACCAGGCGCGCTGCGTGAATACCAGGATGCCGGTGATGAAGAACAGCGAACGCGGGAACAGCGTGATGAAGGTGGAGGCCAGCAGCACCCAGGCCGCAACGGCCCAGCGGCGCGGCAGTCCGCGTCGCAGCAGCAGCATGCCCAGCGCCGCGGTCAGGTAGAACACCCACTCGTAGGTCAGGCTCCACGAGCCCAGATGAATCAGCGGCAGCGGCAGCACCGGTGGCAGCAGCAGCAGGTTGGCGATGAAAAGTCCCAGCGCCTGCAGCGCGCTGATGTCGGCGAAGATCTTCAACCGGAACACCAGGCACACCAGCGTCACCGCGATCAGCGCTGGCACCCAGGCACTGAAGATGCGCGCGAAGCGGTCGCGCAGGAAGGCGCCGATGGTGGCGTGACGCAGCAGGCTGCCCAGGATCACGAAACCGCTGATCATGAAGAACATCTCGACGCCGAAGGCGCAGGACGACCACAGCAGGTAGGCCGCGTCGGCCGCCGCCGAACCCGACGGCCAGCCCAGGATCCCCGACGCGCCCATGTGGAACAGGAACACCGCCATGGCGCATACACCGCGGTGACCGTTGACGGCGATGTTGAAGTCGCGGCCCGCGATGCCGGTGGCGCTCATTGGATCACCGGCGCGCGCGGCCTGCGACCGAAGGCCTTCAGATAGGCACTGGCGGCGCGCGGTTGATGTCCGTCGGACAGCTTGCCGTTGTAGGGCGGATGCGCGTAGTCCCAGTAGCTGTGATAGATGAAATCGCCGGCGCCGATCCACGCCGCCACCTGCTCGATGAAGTAGGCGTCATCGCCGCCGCCCTTGCCATCTTCGGGACGGATGCCGGTGGCCCACTCGGGCAGCGAGCGCGGCTTGCGATGCGTGGCGGCAAAATCGCGCTGCCATTCGAGGCCATACGCACCGCTGCGCATTTCCTGCCACAGCTGCTGTGGCGTGGTGACGGCGGTGTTCCAGGTGACGTTGTAGAGATCGAGGCCGACGATGTCGACATAGTCGTCGCCGGGCCAGACGCGATCGGCTTTCAGCGCATTCCAGCCATTGGCGGGGTTCCAGTCGAAGCGGAAATTCGCGCCCGGCACCGCGCGCATGGCATTGACGATGCGGCGCCAGTAGGCAATCCATGCCTCGGGATCCTTGCTGGCGGCCCATGGATACCAGTTGCCGTTGAATTCCCAGCCGATGCGGATGATGGAATCACCGTAACCGTACCTGACCAGGATGGCGGCGTAGTCGCGGAACAGCGCATCAAACTTGCCGGCGGCGCCCTCGGCTAGCGTGGCGCCGGACCCGGGCAGCATCGGAATCGAGAACACCACCTTCTTCTGGTCGGCCTCGGACCAGCATTTGACGGACCAGACATTGCGGGTCTCCAGCATCTCCCAGGCGATGAAATCCACCATCAGATCGGGTTCACGGCCGAGCCATCGGGTGAAGTTGCGCTTGCCGTTGACGCCGTCGCAGCCGGCGCCCTGGTAAACACCCAGATCGGTGGCGACGGCGCGGCCCGCTGCCAGCGCCACCAGCGCCAGCAGTGCAAGGATCAATCCGTACCGGTCAGGTCGGGACATGTCCGGTCTCCCTCACCGAGGCCGCTGGTGTCCAGGTCTGGAAGCGTTCGCCGCGCAGCGAGCGCCAGACGCCGAGCCCGGCACCGGTCAGCGCGATCAGCAGATCGACGATCCGGGCCAGTAGTCGCATCTGTCGGCGATGCGCCTCCAGCAGCAATGCGGCCACGGTGACGGCACCGGTCAGCGCTATCAGCAGGTGACCGGCCAGTGCCGCGGCGCCCAGCGCGAACAGCAACGCCAGCGCCAGCAGCCAGATGCACAGCCAGCGCAGCAGCTTGTGGGAGACATACATGTACAGCGTCAGCGCATCGAGGCGGCGCAGCTGCGGCCACAGCAGCCGGTGCACATTGAAGGCCTGGCAGGCGATGCGCACCTTGCGCGCGAACTCGTCGGTGGCGTCGGTGGCCGATGCCTCCCAGGCGCGTGCATCGCGCGCCTGCACCACGCGATGGCCTTCGATCAGCACCATCAGCGATACGAACATGTCGTCGATGATGTGATCCGGAGGTGCGCGGCGCAGTGCGCGCCGCACGGCGAAGATCGAGCCGTCGGCGCCCATGGCCGAACCGCAGCGCGTCTCGAGTCGCTTCAGCGCTTCTTCGAAGCGCCAGTACGCCGAGCCCGAGGCGGCCGTGACCGACGCCTCGCCATTGATGTAGCGGAGATTGCCGCAGACGCAGCCCACCTGCGGATCGGCGAACTGGCGTTGCAGATCGTCGAGGCAGTACTCATCGAGCATCACATTGGCGTCGGTGAACACCAGCACATCGGCATTGGCGCGCGCGGCCAGCAGATTCATGCCATGCGTCTTGCCATGTCTCTCGGTGGCCACCTGCAGATCGATCTGTGCGCGGAAAGGCTCCAGCAGCGCGGCGGTGCGATCGCTGGCGGCATCCACGTACACGTGCACGCGGAGCGTCGGATGCCCGGCCTTCAGCGCCAGCAGATTGCGCACCTTGGCCTCGATGACGGCCTCCTCGTTGTAGGCGCACATGCAGATGGCGAAGCGCAGCGGCTGCGGCCGCGCATACAGCGGCGGCGGGCAGCGGCGCCACTGCGCCAGCAGCCACAGCGAGACGGGATAGGTGAGGAAGGGATGCGCGGCCAGCAGCAGGCACAGCAGGCTCAATGTCAGCAGCAGGTTGCTCATGCCGGTGCCTCCATCAGACGCGGCACGTGCTGCCGGCGCCTGTGGTCCGGAGACGGCCACAGCAGCAGGGTCAGGGCCAGCCCTGCCACCGACATGGTGTAGGCCCCGTTCATGAAGTAGGTCAGCGCCACCGCGAAACGCAGCACCAGCGGCGCGCCCGAACTGAACAGGCAGTAGAACAGGAAGCCGAAGTACAGCAGCGCGCCGAACATGCCGAACTCGAACACGATTTTGCTGTACGACATCTCGGCGGCCGAGTAGCGCAGCGCGGCTTCGTAGAAGGTTCCGGCGCCATGACCGAACAATACCGCGGAGCCCGAGGGCCAGAACTGGTCGGCGAACAGTTCGCGCCAGCCGATGAAGCGCGCGAAGCCACTGGAGCCCGGCGAGCTGAACTCCGACAGCCGGTTGAGGAAGGTACCCAGGTGCAGCGGCTCGGCGAACAGCACCACGATGCCGACGAAGGCCGCGCCCGGCAGCAGCAGATTCCAGCTGCGATGCAGGATGGCAAACAACAGCAACGAACCGGCCAGCACAATGAAGCCGGTGCCCGAGTAGGAGACGATCATGGCCGCCGACAGCACCGACAGCCGCCACCATCGTGCGCGGCTGGCCAGTTCGGCGATGATGCCCAGCGCACACAGCTGGCTGAATTCGGACGGCTCCAGCATGACCAGGCCATTGGCCTTGTTGATCGGCGCGCCGTAGTACAGCGGGATCACGTTGTTGAAGCCCTGCGTGCGCAGCTGCGCAGGCACATGATTTTCAATCGGAAATGCCATGCTCTGACCGAGCACGAACTGCGCACCGAACTGCACGATGCCGGCGACGGCGATCGCCAGCGTCAGCGCGCCGAAGAAGCGCAGCGCCAGCGCGGCATCCAGCCGCTCGTCGCTGCAGGCGAACACATAGCAGCCGCCGATCGCCGCCATCAGCAGCAGCGAGGTCAACGAGAAATCGCCGCTGCGCAGGATCTGCATCAACCCCAGCCCCGACAGCATCACCAGCAGCAGCACCAGCCGGCGCGGCACCAGCAGCAATCGGCCGGTGATCAGCCCGAACAGCAGCGCCGCGACGATCAACGGTCCGCTGATGCCAATGCCGTAGGCGCCGAGTGGTGGCAGCGAGAACTTGGCCAGCAGCGTGGTCGCGATCAGCGGCATGAACACGATCAGCCGCGTGGTCCAGTCCACGTCCCCGGCCGGCAGCGCGCGCGACAACGGGGTGGCAGTGGCCATCAGTCGATCACCACCGCGCCCAGCGGTATGGCGCCGGTGGGCGCGAAGCGCGCCATGGTAGCGCGTGCATCCGCCACGCGGGTCTGATGGCGGCGCGACACCAGCAGGTAGCCGCCGGTGCGCGCGCCGATGATCTGTGCATCTGCGTACTGCAGTGCTGCCGGCGTATCCATGATGATGACGCTGAAGCGCTGTTGCGCCTGTTCCAGCAGCTGACGCAGCGGCCGACCGCTGAGCAGCTCATGCGGATTCGGCGGCACCGGGCCGGCGCACAGCACAGCCAGCCCCTCCAGCACCGGAATGCTCAGGCAGGTTTCTTCCAGTGAGCCGCGACCCACCAGCACTTCGGCCAGGCCCGCGTCGGCCAGCAGACCGAACAGCCAGTGCTGGGCCGGATGACGGAAGTTGGCGTCGATCAGCAGTGTGCGCTCGCCCAACTGCGCAAAGCTGACCGCAAGATTGGCGGCCAGCGTGCTGCTGCCGGTGCCGCTGCGCGCGCTGGTGATGGCAATGGCGCGGTGGCCGCGATCGAACCAGCGCAGCGTCAACTCGCTGCGCAGCACGCGGATGGCTTCGGCGCCGGCATCGAAGGGCTGATAGGCGCTGACCAGCATCGGGCTGAGCGCCGACTCGCCGCGCCGCGCCACCGGGTAGTTGAACTGCCGCGCCAGCGCGGCTTGCACCTCGGCCTCGCTGGTCAGGCCCAGCGCCACCGCGGCTTCGCCGAAGCGCACGCCATGGCGGCGCTGATACTCGGTCACGCGTTGCAGGTCGTGTTCGCCGAGCTTGCCGCTCTCCATCAGCAGCGCACCGATGCGCCGATGCGCCGGGGCGATGCTCTTGCGTGCGGTAGCCAGATTGCTGCTCGCCATCGTTGTTTCCTCGCTGTTCAGGTGCCCCCGCCTTCCAGCAGCACTCCGGAACGGCGCGGCAGCTGTGGGCTACGTACACGGAAGCTGGGCCGCAGGCGTGGCATGTCGACCAGCACTTCCAGCCCGCCGAGTTCGAGAAACTCCATTCCGGAGCGCACGCGGCGGTCGAGGCGTTCCAGCATCAATGCCAGCGCAGCGCCCAGCATGGCGCCGAACACCAGCGCCAGCGCCACGCTGACGCCCAGCCCGAGGCGCGCGGGTCCCAGCGGGGTCGAGGCGCGGTCCAGCACCGCCACGTTGGTCTGGTTCAGCCGGCTTTCCAGCCGCAGCTGACTCGAACGCTGCAGCGCTGCGTCGTACGCGCTCTGTGCGTTCTGCACCTCGCGGTCCTGCATCGAGATCTCGCTGCGCTGGCCGCGCATCTGCAGCAGGCGCGCCTTCTGCATATCGAAGGCGCGCTGCAGTTCGGCCACCTGCTGGTTGGCAATCGAGGCCGATTGCGCCAGCGACCCGCGCGCCCGCTGCATCTCGGAGGACAGCCGGTCCGACAGCGACTTCACTTCGGCGTTGGCGGCGATGTATTGCGGATGATTGCGGTCGAAGCGCTGCGACAGCTCGGCCAGTCGCGACTCGGCGCGTGTCAGGTCCGACTTCAGCGACTGCAGCAGCGCATTGCTCTGCAGGTCGGGCTGCTCCTGCAGGGCACCGCCGGACTGATCGGCCTGCGACAGCCGCACACCGGCGTTCTTCGCTGCGCGCTGCGCTTCCACCAGCTGGCGCGAGATTTCCTCGAGCCGCACGTTTTCCACATCCAGTCGGTCGTCGGTGGCGACGATGCCGTGACTCTGCTGGTACTCGGTCAGGCTCTTGCGGCGCGCCTCCACATTGTTGCGCAGGCTCTCCAGCTGCTGTTCATACCAGGCGCTCTGGCGCTTGGCCGGATCCAGCTTCAGCTCCAGGCTGGCATCCAGGTAGGCATCGGCAAAGGCGTTGGCGGCGCGGGCCGCGAAGACGGCATCGGTGTGTTCGAATTCGATCTGGATCACATTGCTTTCACGCGAGGGGCGGGCCGTGACGGCGCGCACCAGCGCCGGGGCCGCATCGACCTGCAGGCCCAGCTTGTCGGCGGCCCGCGCGGCCACGGCGCGGCTGGTGATCACATCCAGCTGTGTGGCCAGCTGCGTGGCGCTGGAGGCCGAGACTGTGGTGGCACCGGTGACCGGATCGACGGCGCGCGAATCCACCACCACCGAGGCGGTGGCCACGTAGCGCTTGGGCAGCAGGATCTGCACCGCGATGGTGGCACCCACCGCGAGGATCACGGCGATCAGCACGGTGCCGCGGCGCGCCCACAGGATCTGCAGCAGCTGACTGAAGCTCAAAACAGGCTCTCCTTGATGAACAGCACGTCATCGGCCTTCAACAGATCGGACGCTCGTGCCGAGTAGCGTTTCTCCTTGCCGTCGGCCTGCCGCTTGATCACGGCACGCCGCTCCGAGCCGCGCGCGGTGAGTCCACCGCCGACAGTGATGGCACGCGACACCGTCATGTTGCGTTCCAGGCGGTAGACGCCGGGTTTCTGCACCTGGCCGTAGATGTAGAACTGCTCGGCGCGCGGCACGTACAGGCGATCGCCGCCGGCCAGCGCCACGTTCTGTCGCGGATCGCCGTTGAACAGCGCCTCGAGATCCAGATTCACCTGCTTGCCGTCAGCGCGCGTCAGCACGGCGCTGTCGCCGGCGGTTTGCGGCGCCGCACCGCCGGCATCGGCCAGGATATCCAGCACCGTGACACGGCTGGAGCGCAGCGGATACTGGCCGGGCTTGCCCACAGACCCCAGCACTGCGACCTTCTGGCTCTGGTACTCCACCACGGTGACCGAGATCTGCGGACCGCGCAGGAAGTTGCCGTCGGCGTAGCGCTTGGCCAGCAGCGCTTCGGTTTCGTTGGTCGACAGCCCGGCTACGCGCACCACGCCGATCAGCGGGCAGGTGATGCCGCCGGAGTCGGTGACACGCGCATCGGTGTTCATGTCGCTGGCGCCGAATACCGCCACGCGCAGCAGATCGCCGGCGCCGATGCGGTAATCGCTGCTGGCGGCGGCCTGCGCGACGCTGCTCCACAACAGCACCAGCACAGCGAGGAACGCCAGGGTGATTCTAGTAGGCATGGCAGTCCTTCCAGATCACCCTGCAGGTGCGCAGCAGGATCACGAAGTCCAGACCCAGCGACCAATGCCGCAGGTATTCGAGATCGAAGGCGATGCGCTGGGTCATCGAATCGAGGTCATCGCCGCCGCGATGGCCATTGACCTGCGCCCAGCCGGTAATGCCCGGCTTGATCTTGTGCCGCACCATGTAGCCCGGAATGCGGCGCCGGTAGTTCTCGTTGACCGCGATGGCGTGCGGACGCGGGCCAACGATGCTCATGTCGCCGTTCAGCACGTTGAACAGCTGCGGCAGTTCATCCAGCGAGGTCTTGCGCAGCAGCTGGCCGATGCGCGTCACGCGCGCATCGTCGCGCGTCACCTGCGTGTAGCTGCGCTCGCCGTCCTCGGTGACCGTCATCGAGCGGAACTTCAACACCTCGATCTGCCGGCCATCGAGGCCGTAGCGGCGCTGCCGGAACAGCGCCGGGCCCGGCGAGCTGAGCCGCACGGCCAGTGCAATCAGCAGCAGCAGCGGTGCCAGCAGCAGCAGCGCGCCGCCTGCGATGGCGATGTCGCTGAGTCGTTTGGCCACGCCGCGCAAACCGTAGAACGGCGATTCACAGACCGCGATCACCGGAATGCCTTCCACCACATCGAAGCGCGGCTGCACGAGTTCATAGCAGGTGAAGTCGGGCACGAAGTAGATCGACGCGGTCGAATCGCGCAGCGATTCGAGCAGTTCCACGATGCGTTGGTCCGAACTGATGGGCAGCGTGATGTAGACGATATCGATGCGGTGCTGCTGCACCCAGGCGCCCAGCTCCGACAGCGGTCCCAGCAGCGAGCCATGCAGTGCCGGCGGCGCGCGCCGGCTGTCGTGGTCGTCGAAGTAACCGCAGATGCGGATGCGCATGGCGGCATGCGCGCGTAGTTGCTGTTCCAGCTGCTCGCCCAGCGGTGTGGCGCCGGCCACCACGGCAGTGCGGATGCCGGCACCATTGCGCGGCGGGCGGTTCAGCAGCTCGCCGGCCACATGCTCGGCGATCCACAGCGCCAGCGGCGTCACCGCGGCCCAGGTCCACAGCAGCGGACGGTTCAGCGTGTAACCCAATTCGGACAGCTTGATCACCAGCCACACGAAGCCCAGCAGCATGATCCAGCGCAGCGTAATGTCGGCCAGCGAGCGCAGCGCGCGCGTGCCCGCTGGCAGATTGCGCGCCGGCAGTACATCGAGCGCATCGGCGATGCCGAAGAACACCAGCACGCAGATCAGGAAATAGGGGCCCCGCAGGGTTTCATCCCAGACCGCCAGACAGGCCAGCAGCGTCAGTACCGGCGTGATCGGATACAGCAGCGCCTTCAACGCGAACGATGCAAAGGAATCGCTGGCGCTGACATCGGTGGTGCGATCGCGCAGTGGCACATAGTGCCCCGTGGGCGCCCGTGGTCGCTCCATCAGTTCGATGTTCATCGTTGGCTACAGCCCGAAGGGCTGGGTCCGCAATGATCGATGCTTGCGTCGCAACTGATAGGCCACCAGCGCCAGGGCAATCAGCACCTTCTGCCAGCCATCGCCCGATGACGCCGGCGGCAGCGTCATGCGCTGTGCCGGATCGCGTCGCACCAGCAGCAGCGTGCTGGCCGCCGGTATGTAGCTGGCTGGTGCCAGCTCGAACCGGGGCCGGAAGCTGTCCAGCGGTACCGACTGCGCCGTCAGCGGAACGGAATAAACCAGCTCGGCGCGTGGCACCTGCGCACTGGATGGCAGGGTGGCGGCGCCGAGAGCCATCGCTGAAAAAAGAACCTTGCTGCCAACCATGATCCGCTCCTGTTCACGTCAGCCCCCAAGTCCAATCAGCAACTCGTGTGCCTAGGTCATCTGCAGTATCGGATGGATGGGAAGGACAACGGCAACAGCTGTAACCGCGTGGACATGCAGTCGCCCGCCGACGTAATCGTCGGAATGCGCCGACGTCTGTCTGCAGCGACGCTGATCTTGTACGGTCGAGGTGCAACGGGCGCGCGCTTCATCTCATCAGCGCACCGGTTTCATGCGGTGTTGCCGGATGGCGTCAGGCCGGGAATTCTTCGGTATCGATTTCGGCTTGCGTGGCAGCCGAATAGCGTGCGCCACTGACAGTGGACTGGTTGATCAGCGATTCAAGCCGCGCCACCAGCGGCGCTTCCAGCCGCACCGCGCTCGCCGAGACATTCTCTTCAAGATGCGCCAGCGACGTGGTGCCTGGTATCGGCAGGATATGCGGCGCCTTCTGCAGCAGCCATGCCAGCGCCAGTTGCGCCGGCGTGCAGCCGGCTGCGGTGGCCAGCGCCCGGTACGGCTCCAGCAGTGCTACATTGTGCGACCAGTGCGGTGGCTGGAAGCGCGGCATCTTGCGACGCAGATCGTCCTGTTCCAGTGCAGCCGGATCGGTGAGCGCACCGGTGAGGAAGCCGCGTGCCAGCGGCGAGAACGCCACCAGCATTGCGCCGATGCGCCGGCATTCCTCGAGCACACCCAGCTCGACATTGCGACTCCACAATGAATATTCGGATTGCACGGCCGCGATCGGGTGCACTGCATGCGCACGGCGCAGCGTGGCGGCCGATACCTCCGACAGTCCCAGCTCGCGCACCTTGCCGGCCGCGACCATGTCGGCCAGCGCACCGACGCTGTCCTCGATCGGCACGCGCGGATCCCAGCGGTGCAGGTAGTACAGGTCGATGACCTCGGTCCGCAGTCGCAGCAGCGACTCATCCAGTGTGCGCTTCAGGGTCTCTGGCCGACCGTCGATGACCCGCTTGCCGTCGACGCCGGTGATGCCGCACTTGCTGGATAGATGGATGCGGTTGCGGAATGGCGGCAGCACGCTGCCCAGCAGCGCTTCGTTACTGCCGAATCCGTACAGCGCCGCGCTGTCGAAATGCGTGACGCCCAGCTCCAGCGCGCGCAGCAACACGCGCCGGGCCTGTTCGGCGGACGGCGGGTGGCCGTAGGCATGGCTCAGATTCATGCATCCGAACCCGATCACCGCGGTTGGTTTTGATTGATCGCGAAGCAATGCAGCGGCCTGTTGGAAGTGGGGCGGCGATGCTAGCGCGCCCCGGCGCGGGTGGCCAGCTGCACCCTCGCAAGAATTCTGCAATTCATTGGCGATAGCTTTCAGTATCCTTCACTCACTGTCGGGAGACTCCCATGGAAGCCCGTGTTGTCCGTTCTTCGCTGATTGTGGTTGGTGCGCTGTTCGCGGCCGGGGCCGGCGCTGCAACGCCCATCGTGATCGGTCACCGCGGCGCCCCGGGTTACCTGCCGGAACACACATTGGCTGCGTACTACATCGCCGTCCAGCAAGGCGCGGACTATATCGAGCCCGATCTCGTCAGTACCAGGGATGGCCGGCTGGTGGCGAGGCACGAAAACGAGATCGGCGGCACCACCGACGTCGCGGAGCATCCCGCTTTCGCTGCGCGCCGCACGACCAAGGTCATCGATGGGGATTCGATCACGGGATGGTTCACTGAAGATTTCACCCTCGCCGAACTCAAGACGCTGCGCGCCAAAGAACGCATTCCGCAGCTGCGTCCGGCCAACACCCGCTTCGACAATCAGTTCGGGATACCGACGCTCGAGGAAGTGCTGACGCTGGTCGATTCGATCAACGCGGAGCGCCGCAGGAAGGCACGTAATGGAGAAGACGTTGCACCGCTCGGGGTGTATCCGGAAATCAAGCACTCCAGCTACTTCGATTCGATCGGGCTGTCGATGGAAGAGCCGCTGGTCAGGACGCTGCATCGTTACGGTTACACGGGGCCGAAAGCGCCGGTCTACATCCAGTCATTCGAGGTTGCGAATCTCCGTGCCCTCAGTCGCATGACCCGCCTGCGACTGATACAGCTGATCGGCAATGCCGACCTGATCAAGCGCGAAGGTCTGGCCGGAATTGCCCGCTACGCCGACGGCGTGGGGTTGAACAAGGATCTGATCATTCCCCGCAATCCGGACGGGAGCCTCGGCAACGCGACCACGGTCGTCGACGACGCGCACGCGGCTGGCCTGATCGTCCATGCCTGGACGTTCCGTGCGGAAAACGACTTTCTGCCGCTCGACTATCGCAGCGGGCAGGATCCGATGGTACAGGGTGACCTGGCGGGTGAGATCCGCCGCTTTCTTGAAACGGGGCTGGACGGTTTCTTCACGGATCAACCCGATGTCGGCGTCATGGCCAGGGATGCCTGGCTGGGTACGCGCTGACCGTCTGGACTTCACAGCTTCACCAGAAACGCCAGCACGGCGGTTTGCAGCGTAAGTCCTGCGGCCAGCATGTAGCCCAGCTTGATCTGAAGCCTCTGCTCCAGATTCTTCGTATCCTTCGCGGTTGATTCGCGGTCGGCAGCGCGCTCCTGCTTCAATGAGTCGCGCAGGGTGTCGACTGAACTTCCGACCGCAATAATCTCGCTTCTCAGGGCATCCCGGGTGGCGTGCAGTTCCTGCCGCAATAAGTCGCGCGTGGCATGCAGTTCATCCCGCAGGTGATCGAGGTCGGACTTGGTGGCGAGCGTGGTGGTCATTTCCTGCTCCAAGGCCGCGACGACTGCGCGGGCCTTGTCGGCCGGAATATTAACGCTCATTGCCTGCCTGGTTCTCGTCGATCCGCACCGACATCGAAAAGTGATCGCTGAAGCCGTCAGTCACACCGCCAGCGTCGCCATCCCCCACACAATCAGCACCACACCCGACAGGCGCGCCGTCCACTGGCCCGGCGGCGCGAATTTCTCGACCAGCACCAGCAGGGTCAACAGCGCAATCCAGACCACGTTCATCAGGCCGCCGACGAACAGCAGCAGCATCAATGCCCAGCAACAGCCGACACACCATGTACCGTGCTGCAAGCCCGTCAGCAGTGCGCCTGCCGTGCCGGGTCGCGAATGACGCCTCAGGAAATCAGCGGGACCGCGGCATTGCCTGAGGCAGGCCTGCTTCAGCGGTGACAGCTGGTACAGCCCGGCGCTGATCAGCACCGCCGCGGACAACCACGCATTCCTTGACCACAGCATCATCGGGGAAACGAGCTGCATGCGCTGCAGGGCGTACTGTAACCCTGTGGCGAGCAGCGAAAACGCCAGCCATGCCAGCAGGTATCCGGCGGCCAGCATCATCGGCGACGCATAGCGGACCGTGGAAGTGCGTGCCGCATGCTGCTGCACGCGGCTGTAGAGCAGCACCAGCGGCGCCGCGCCGGGCGTCATCATGGCGATCATCATCACCCACCACATGACCAGCGAAACCAGCCATAGATAAGGTGGCGGCACCATGCCCGGCATGGGTTCGGACTGCATGTGGGGAAACAGTGTGAGGACGGTCATGTCCGGCGCGCTCATGCCCATGCCTGCGCCGCGCCACAGGTATACCCACGCCAGCAGTACCAGCAGCGCCAGCGCCGCGATCACCACCACGCCCTCGCGCCGCAGCGCTGTTGCTGCAGCGTTCACGCCACCTGGCGATGCCGGATCAGTCCGTGGCCATTCATGTGCAGGTGCGCGAACTGTGCGTAGCTGTCCTTGAGCGCCAGCCCGATGTTGCCCTGCGAGCGACTGGTACCCGAACCTATTTCCGCGATCTCGTACTCGAAACCTTCGGTGAGCTCGATGCGCGCGCGGTGCTCGGCCCCGGTGACCGGATTGCGGATGGGCTGCCCGGTGACTTCCAGCACGCCGGGCACGTGAATCCTGCCCACGCGCTTCTCCACATCCACCTGGAATTCGATCGGCGCAAAGATTGGCTCAAACAGCGTTTCCACTGTCGAAGCAAAGATCGCGAACATGGTAGCCATGGGGTCGGTGTCCTGGCCCGACATGATTTTCAGCAGCGCCTCGCGTTGCTGCGCATTGGCGCGTGCGTCGACGATGGGCTGGCACTGGCCCTTGCCCTCGTGAATGGGCCCCGGCCACTTGAAGATCACCGCCATGGTCAGACCATCCAGCGTGGTGCTGCCGTGATGCCCGCGGTCCACGCTGATGCCGCCCATGGCTTCGCAGAAGCCGTGGGTGGGCAGCGCATTGAACTGGCAGGGACAACCGTAGGAGCAATTGCAGTTGATGAGTTCGCGGCCCTGAATTTCCCATGGAGTCATGATGGCAGCCTCCCGGTTTGTTCTTGAGACCGACACTAGTCCCGGCGCAAGTCGCGGGTCAAGTTACGAACATTGTGCCCGGCCCGGGGACCAGCCGCCGTGAGCTCGGCGGGCTAGCCGGTCTTGCGCAGCTCTTCACGAAGCACCCGGCGAAGAGTCTTTTCCAGCGGTTCGGCCTCGCGCTTGATGTGATCGAGCAGCGCGGCGTTGATGAGCGTCTGATAATTGCCGCCCCCGGCTGCGTCGACCCGGGCCTTGAACCATTCCAGCACTTGCTCGTCGAGACGAATGGTGATTCTCGACTTGCCCTTCGGAGCGGAAACCGCAGGGCCACGTTTCACCTTCGAAAAGACGTATTCCTTTCTCATGTTCCGGCCTCGTATGCCCGCCGCTCGGCGCGACTTGCCTTGCGCGACGAAATGATGCGCACGGTTCGCCCGCGCATCGTAAATGCTGTCACCAGCAAGCGATCCGCAGGATCCAGGCCAAGGTAAATCAGGCGTGACTCACCGGAAGAGTCCGGATCGGGACACGAAAGCCCCATCGGGTCTTCAAGCGAGAGCGCCGCATCCGCGAACCGTACCTGGTGCTTCCTGAAGTTCTCAGCCGCCTTGACAGAATCCCACTCGTATTCCGCATGGTGAATTGTATGCACAGGTGTGCACCGACGTCAAAATGCCACGAAGTTATGGCGCGGACATTCAATCACCGCGCCGTGTCGCAGCCAGTCAGGCAGATCTGCCGCATTTGCACATGAATGCACGGCCCGTGCTGGGCTGGCTCAAATCATTCGGCAGGGGTTACCACACACGCATCAACCGCATACTTCGCGCGGCGATGGAAGGCCGGTCGCGCTGATGCGATGCTGTTGCAGCATGCGCTGACGCAAAAGAGGGTCGACTCATGGCAATCGGAACACCCAAAAACCGTATCTGCCTCTGGTACAACCACAACGCCGAAGAAGCAGCGGCTTCTATTGCAGAACCTTTCCCGGCAGCACAGTCGGTGCCGTGCAACGTGCCCCGACCGATTACCCCGATGGCAAGGAGGATGATGTGCTGGTGGTCGAGTTCACGGTGCTGGACATTCCCTGTATCGGCCTGAACGGCGGCCAGGAAAGTGCGTGCGGCTGGTGCAAGGACAAGTGGGGCGTATCGTGGCAGATCACACCCGCCGTGCTGACAGCTTCATTGAGCGACCCCGACGCCGCCCTGCGCAGGCGCGTCTTCACCGCGATGATGGACATGAAGAAGATCGACGTCGCAGCGATCAACGCCGCGCGCCAGGGCTGATGAGAGTATGGCGAATACACCTGCTTATGATTGTCTTTGCATTCGATGAGCTCCGACGTCATCACCGATTTGTTGAAGCGCCCGCCACTGAACCGACGCGTCAGCATCGCAATGCAGGCACACGACCCCGGGGCCGGAGCCGACATCGTGGATTTAGAGCGAAGGTGGCTGCATGCCGTCGGCGTACGGCAGCACCGGGGGTGAGGGGCATGTCGATCAGCATGGGCACCGCAGGCCAATTGATCGATTTGCAGTAGTTTTCCAGCGCTCTCACTCGGAAGCACTCGCAGTCAACTATGCGGTGTGAAGGTCACACGTTACTTCAGCTATTGCCGGAATCTGCCCGACCGGCGTGCGATCGAGACACCCATACGGGAGGTGATCCAGCAGGATGGCCGTATCAGGCGCTGGTGCCAGATACCCGAGATGAACAATCGCTATCTCCGGGTTATCCTGCTCTCCGACGGGCAGACAGTACACAACGCTTTCCTTGATCGAAGGTTCAAGCCATGAAGGTCCGATATTTTCACGATACAGACACACTGCTGATCGAGTTCCGCGCGGCGCGCATTGCCGAGACGCGCGATCTGGATGAGGACACGCTGCTCGAACTGGATGCCGAGGGCAACATCTGCGCCATCACGATGGAGCACGCATCCACCCGGGCCGATGCACCGAAGTTTTCCTACGAACAGGTTGCAGCATAAGACCCTCCTTCAGTCGGAGTGCAGTGCTGCAATCGCCGCCTTGGGATTGGCCGCAACGATCTTGAGCAGCGCGCGGGCAGGGCCGGTGGGTGCCGTACGTTCCTGCTCCCAGTTCTGCAGTGTCTTGAGTGACACCCCGATCAGTTGCGCGAATTCCGACTGCGACAGACCCGCGGCGCACCGGATCTTGCGCGCCTGAATCATCTCGACGCGGGTCGTGCGTGCACCCGGTACACGCTTGCCCTGCATGTGCCGCTTCATCTGCCGGACACCGGCCAGCAGACCGGCGAAATCCTCTTTATCCATGATCCACTTCCTCCCGCATGACCTGCGCCAGAAGCCGCAGCTGGGCAGATGTCAGATCCGCCTGGTGGTTCTTCGCGTAGGCGTAAACCAGGTAGCAAATTTCCTGATTCACGTACCAGTAGTAAATGACCCGCGCACCACCGCGCTTGCCACGCCCGGGCAGCGGCGCCCGCAACTTTCGCAGTCCCCATCCATCCGGGATGAGGTCTCCAGCCAGCGGATTCGCCAAAAGCGTCAGCTGGATGAGCCGCAGCGTATCGTCATCGAACAGTCTGCTCGCCGTGAAGGCAGGCAGTTCGACAAAGATCATGAGCGACTATACGTGAGGCATGTATACGCTACAAGCGTATAGCGGCCCGGCCTGTCGGAGAGGAAATCATGCGCCGATTCAAGCGTGCCGACGCGGCTGAATCAATCAGTCAAATCAGCTGCGTTGAGGCATGAATACGGTGACGCTGAATGCCCGACTCATCGGGACAGCCGGCGTGCGTCGGCAAACACATCCTCGGCCGCGTAGAGCTCAACTTCTCCGCGTTCCAGAGCCACTACGCGGCTGTCGATCTCGCGCGCCCAGGCCGCTTCCACATCAATGATCGCTTGTTGTTCGATGTCTTCGGATGAAGTGGGCATGATTCACCTGGCGGCGGCTGATTTAGCTTAAGACCTGCAAATAGCAGCGATATTAGGGCCGAGTAGGCTCAATACCGTTTCCACCACAGCGAGGGCAACGACCACCGCCCCCGTCTCCTCTGCATTGCCTACACATGATGCTGTCACTACTGCGTGTCGCAGGCACAGTTTCCAGTCGCGAAGGATCAATTTCTGCAATGATACTGCGCATTCCAGCGATCATATGATTCTGCGATTCTACTATCGCATTCTGCCTGTCAATCTTGGCACGCAGATTCGCTATCACCGCGTCCCGCGCAGACAGTTCTCCTGCGAGCCTGTCCCTTTCTCTCAATGCATCTTGAAAAGTCTGCTGAATCTTTCGCGCAGCTTTAACTCTTAGCCACAGATGCTCATTGGGATATTTGGCTGGGGCTTCGCCCCGAATCACCGCAAGAAACTGTCGTTGCCTCTCCGTAGATGGCAAGAGAAGGCCAGACTCAAGACGGTCCAGCCAGTACCAGTACTTGTCGAGGAACGCCCGCTCCTCTGGCGATAGGACCAGCACCGGAGGTCTGATATCCATAGTGAAGCCCGTCATCGCGGCCTACCGATAAGCCCGGCAAGCCGTGCACAGACTGTAGCGATGTGCACTTTATGGCTCCCGGCTGCGCTACGCTGAGTTAGGACAGCGCCCTATGGCTTCTTGGCGATGGTGAGCCATCGATACTTCACCTTGCTGCGCAAGATCAATCCACGCTCATGTGATTGAACCGGGGACCTATCGCGCCTCCGTACAAATAGATGCTGGAGTATGAGTTCAGGAATTCGATCAGGGAGGTCCCAACAGTCGAAGGAGCCCGACTGCCCCGCTGCGTAAAGGTCAGTCGTTTCGTTTGCCCACTGTTGCAGTCTCCGAAGTAGCTCATCAGTCGAGTCGTACCCTTGTTGCTCGATTAGCATCATGGTAGTTGCGGTAGGCGCTGCCGAGAGCGTGTTCCTGAGTTTGACCTCGACGGTTTTCTGTTTCTCGCTATTCAGTTCGTTTAAGCAATTCTGGAACACAAGGAGATCTGCATCTTGATCCGGAAACGGCGCTTCGGAGGCAATATCGATATGGGCAGAGTCAATCTGAATAAGCGACGGGTCCCATTCTCCGGAAATGATTCCTCTATGAGCAATCGCCCGGCCGTGGGACCACGCATCCGAGGCCACGTCAAGCATACGCGCGTACAGCATTTGTGGGCGCTTGGATATGGTCTTGAGGTGACGGATCAGCCCGGCCATTTCTGGGCCTGGGCCGCATCCGAATACCGAGACTTTGAGCAAGTCATCGTGACCGAACAGTAGCATTCCGCGTTCCCCCATGTCTCCGAGCACAGTGGAGATAAGATATGAGTAGGGCGTGAAATACCGAAGTAGGTAGGCTTCTTGAGCCTTCAGATTGGAATAGTCGATAGAAATTGCTTGGTTCTGATAGGCCTCCCATATTTGTATCGCATACGGTTTTAACGACTGGAGGTAAGCTGCCTGCGACTCTGCATCCTTCAACCCATGCGTAGCGAACAGCTCGCATAATATTTTGTTGTGCATCGGGTTGAGGGTTATCGAATAACGCGGAACGTCAGATTGATGCGTGGCTTAACCGCGCGAGATGTCTTTGGAATCTGATGTTCCCAATGATGCTGAGTGGGTCCACGCATAAGCAAGAAGGACCCGTGCGTCAGGGGAATATCGACTTTGTGCAGATCTTTTCGCGTCAGGTGCCTCAATTGAAAGACTCGCGTCTCGCCGAAGCTCACGGAACCGATGATCGGATTTTTTCCAAGCTCAAGTTCGTCGTCGCGATGCCAACTCACGCTGTCTTGGCCTGTACGATAGAGATTCAGAAGCACACTAGAGAATGCGACCCCGGCCTTGGCCTCTATTCTTTGCTTGATCTTCAATAGCTCTGGCGACCAAGGATGCGGTCGCATGGGAATTCCTGAATAGGTGTAGCTCTTGCCGAAATCGCCGTACCAGGCAGTCAACCGCGGGAGGGGGTGGGACTTTCCATAGACCTTGATGGTGTCCTGCTGCCAGCCAATGTGCGCGCGGAGTACCTTGTAGAGGACATCAGATTCAGGACGGTCAAAAAACTTCTCATAGAAGAGAACATCTCCGTCTGGCATGTCATACGAGACCGGACCAGCGGGCTGGCCAGGCGCAAACAGGTCTTCTTGAGAATTCCAAACCATCGCGGTGAGCGTAGCCGAGTGGAACGATCGTGATAAGGCCTACGTAAAATCAGACGACCGAGGTGTCGCCCTATAAAACGACACTTCGGCCCAATAAAACGTGCGAACTATGGTAACCATCTTCCCGACTAAACCACCGCTCGCACAACCCGTCAATGCTGGACTTTCCTTAACCACGTACGACCCAGGCGCGGCTTCGGGTCAGGCCGCGCTCGCGAATGCGGCGCGCCGAGCGGAGGCCGAAGGAGCCGCAGGCTCCGTAGCGCCCCGAAATGTCTTCAGCTTTTCGGGGCGCCGGCCGACGCTCGGGAACGGCAGAAATTTTCGTCGCGAAAATTTCTGAACCGCGCGCCGTCTGAGCGCAGCACGGAGGGCCCGAAGGCGCGCCAGTATCGAACGGACAAAAAAAGCCCGGCACATGGCCGGGCTTCATGCTCATCCGTTGCTTTGGTTCTTACAGCAATGGCACCAGCAACAGCGCCACGATATTGATGATCTTGATCAGCGGATTGATGGCCGGCCCCGCCGTGTCCTTGTACGGATCGCCGACGGTGTCACCGGTCACCGCTGCCTTGTGCGTATCCGAACCCTTGCCGCCGTAGTGACCTTCCTCGATGTACTTCTTCGCATTGTCCCAGGCACCGCCGCCGGTGCACATGGAGATCGCCACGAACAGTCCGGTCACGATGGTGCCGATCAGCAGACCGCCGAGCGCCTTGATGCCCGCACCCGGGCCCATCAGCGCATTCATGCCGAAGGCCACGACAATGGGCACCAGAATCGGCAGCAGTGAGGGCACGATCATTTCCTTGATCGCCGACTTGGTCAGCAGGTCCACCGCCTTGGAGTAGTCTGGCTTGGCGGTGCCTTCCATGATGCCCTTGATCTCGCGGAACTGACGGCGTACTTCGGTGACCACCGAACCCGCCGCGCGACCCACGGCTTCCATGGCCATGGCGGCGAACAGATAGGGCACCAGACCGCCGATGAACAGACCGATGATCACCGCCGGATCGGACAGCGAGAAGTCCACCAGCTTGCCGGCCGCTTCGAGGTTGTGGGTGTAATCGGCAAACAGCACCAGCGCGGCGAGACCGGCCGAACCGATGGCATAGCCCTTGGTCACGGCCTTGGTGGTGTTGCCCACCGCATCCAGTGGATCGGTGATGTCGCGCACTTTCTTGTCGAGGCCCGCCATCTCGGCGATGCCGCCGGCGTTGTCGGTGATGGGACCATAGGCATCCAGCGCCACGATCATGCCGGTCAGCGACAGCATGGCGGTCGCCGCAATGGCGATGCCGTACAGGCCGGCCAGCTCGAACGAACCCCAGATGGCCAGACACACCGCGATCACCGGCAGCGCGGTGGACTTCATCGACACGCCCAGGCCCGCGATGATGTTGGTGGCATGGCCGGTCTGCGAAGCCTCGGCCACGCGCCGCACCGGAGCGTACTCGGTGGCGGTGTAGTACTCGGTGATGACGATCATTGCGGCGGTCAGCGCGAGGCCGATCAGCGTGCAGCCGAACATGGCGTTGAATTGACCGGGCATCAGCGACTTGGTGATGAACCAGAACGCAATGGCCGAGATCACACCCGAGACGATCACGCCCTTGTACAGCGCATTCATGATCTTGCCGCCGTCCGACACCTTGACGAAGAAGGTGCCGACGATGGAGGAGACAATCGAAGCCGCGCCGAGCGCCAGCGGGAACAGCACCGCGGCTGCACCGATATCCTTCATCATCAGGCCGCCCAACAGCATGGTGGCCACCAGCGTGACGGCATAGGTCTCGAACAGGTCGGCCGCCATGCCGGCGCAGTCGCCGACGTTGTCGCCGACGTTGTCCGCGATCACTGCCGGGTTGCGCGGATCGTCTTCGGGAATGCCGGCTTCCACCTTGCCGACCAGGTCGGCGCCCACGTCGGCGCCCTTGGTGAAGATGCCGCCGCCCAGTCGCGCGAAGATGGAGATCAGCGAACCGCCGAAGGCCAGGCCCACCAGCGCATGCAGCGCGTCATCGCCGGCTGCATAGCCGCCGAGAAAGGTGTAGTAGCCGGCCACGCCGAGCAACCCCAGCCCCACCACCAGCATGCCGGTGATGGCACCGCCCTGGAACGCCACCTGCAGCGCCGCGTTCAGTCCCCTGTTGGCCGCTTCAGCGGTGCGCACATTGGCGCGCACCGAGATGTTCATGCCGATGAAGCCGGTGAGGCCGGAGAGAATGGCGCCCACCGCGAAGCCGCCGGCTGTCGTCGCGCCCAGCTGCCACCACAGCAGCAGCGCCAGCACGACACCGACAATGGCGATGGTGCGGTACTGACGGTTCAGGTAGGCCTTGGCGCCGGCCTGCACCGCCGCCGCGATTTCCTGCATGCGGGCATTGCCGGCCGGCAATGCCATGATGCGCGCGCGCGCGATGACGCCATACACCACTGCCAACACGCCGGCACCGATCGCCAGCCACAGCCAATTCGCGGCATCCATCAAGTCTCTCCCCGTAGATAAAATTTCTGTTGTTTCAATGACATGGCCGCGAATGGCGGCTGCCCCGCGAGGGGCGCGGCACTATAGCACGGCAGCGCGGCGCGAACCGGGTGGACGGCCGCGCGGACGATGGCGGGGGCGGGGAGATTCGGTCGCGGCGTAAGTGGTCAGCGCTTCCTGCACACCGCTGGTGAATGGATTGCGCACCGTGACGCGGCCGTAGACCGCGCCATCCTGCAGGTCTTCGGACAGCAGCAGCGGGCAATGCTGGGCTTCGGCGGCGGCGACGATCTGCGCGTCCCACCAGCTGATTTTGTGGCGCTCTTCGATCTGATGCGCGCGCTCGAGCAGCGGGCGGTCGATGACCTGCGGAGACCAGGAGAGCAGCGCTTCAACCTCGCGCCAGGCGGCGGCGACGTTCAGACCAGGTCGTGGCTTGCGAGTGATATTGACGTAGAACTCGCTCAGCACCTGCATGCTGATGCGTCCATTGCGATCGCGCCACAGTTCTCTCAGGACCTCTTGGGCAATCGGTTGCTTGCGCGGCTCATTCGAGCCATGCGCATAGACGAAGATGTTGCTATCGACGAAAACGGGGGCGGTCATACAGCTCCTCCCTCTTCGGCAAAGGTTGATCCAGCTCGACCAACACCGGCCTGCGGCTGAAGTAATCGTGCATGGCGCGCTCGTAGGCCTGCAGTTCCTGGTTTCGTTCGCGCAGCAATTCGCCGACCAGGCGCGAAACGCTCAGGCTCCGGCGCCCGGCTTCGGCACGCAGCCAGGCGGCGGTTTCGTCATCCAGCGTGATGGTGATGTTTTTCATCGCGGCGGCCCTCGAAAGGAGCTGCCGCCATATTACACGGTGTTCGTGTAATTAAGACTCTAATAATGCGGTGGCTTCTCGAAGTCTGTGGCGCTGGTGCCCCCGCCCTCCAGTTCCTCCAGACGGTTGCTGAGGCGCTGCGCGCGGGACAGCGCGGCATCCAGCTGCTGCTGCTGGCGGGCCACCTCATCGCTGATCTGCTGCAAGGCCTGCTCCAGATGAGCCAGCTTGACTTCGATGTTCTCGAGGCGTTCTTTGTCCATGGGCGTGGATTTAAACGGCTAGACTCCCGCGCCCGCAACTACCGGTGCTGCCATGAACGAAGCCGCCACGCCCCAGACCTTCGCCGAGCTTGGTCTCAGCGCGGCCGTGCTGCAGGCCGTCAACACGGTGGGCTACGAAACGCCATCGCCCATCCAGGCCGCCACCATCCCGGCGCTGCTGGCCGGCAACGACGTGCTGGGGCAGGCGCAGACCGGCACCGGCAAGACCGCGGCCTTCGCGCTGCCCATCCTGTCGAAGATCGACCTGCGGGGCCGGGAACCGCAGGCGCTGGTGCTGGTGCCCACGCGCGAGCTGGCCATCCAGGTGGCCGAGGCTTTCCAGAAATACGCGACGGCCATGCCGGGCTTCCATGTGCTGCCCATCTACGGCGG
>JAIBJM010000116.1 GCA_020029535.1 Gammaproteobacteria bacterium
GACGGCATCTCTTGAGGATTGTTCGATGCCTGCCCTCACGGACTGCCTGTCAATGATTCGCCTACGCCTGTGGGCAGGCGTCGGACAATCCAGAAGGGAGGAAACCGCGGAAAGCCCCGCGGTGGTGAGCGCAGCCTATCCCGTCTATGGGGATTTAAGGATCTGCACTCGGCAGATGAGTGGCGATCCTAGGGGTCTACGCAGCGGCGAGACTGCTTCGATACCAAGTTGCGAGGCAGAATCGCGAGACTGTTGGGTCACGATGCGAGCAACAGGCGACGTTTTCATGCGGTAGGGCAAAACGTCTCCCTTCGACCCTGCGCGAAGAAGAGCCGACGGTGGCTGTGGGTGTCGAGCGGTACGTGCGTTCATGGCGCGCATTGGAGCTGCGGCGGTGCGCGGATGCGTGGCGTGCGCAGCAAGGTGTCGATGACGATCATCACCGCTCCGCAGTCCGGACAGACAAAGCTTGGCGGGGCGCAAGCGCCCGGCCTGCCCTCGGTCTGTGGTTCGGTTTGGGCGCCCGGCGCTTCGACCTGCAGCAGCTCACGTGCCCGCGCGAGGTTGCCGCGGCGCTCGGCGTTGGCGATCAGCCCATAGTGGCGGATGCGGTGCAAGCCGCTGGGCAGAACGTGCAACAAGAAGCGGCGCATGAACTCGTCTGCACTGAGGGTCATCGTCTTGATGCGGGTGTGGCCCTTGAGGCGATAGTCCTTCCAGCGAAAGGTGACCCCTTGATCGTCGAACGCGATGAGTCGCTGGTTGGAGATCGCCACACGGTGGGTATAGCGGGACAGATACGCCAGCACCGCCGCGGGACCGGCAAAGGGACGTTTGGCATAGACGACCCATTCGCAGGCTCGCAGCGGCGTGAGCCACGCGGCGAAGGTTTCTGTGTCGGCCAACGCTGCGTCCTCGCCGAAGAACTGCAACTGGCCGGCGCGATGCACCCGGTCGAGCTCTTCGAGGAAGCGGCGCCGAAACAGCCGCGAGAGCACGCGCACCGGCAGGAAGAAGCCGGGCTTGCAGGCCACCCAGCGCTGCCCGTCGGCCGACAGACCACCCCCAGGGACGATGCCGTGTACATGGGGATGGTGGGTCAGCGCCGAACCCCAGGTGTGCAGCACCAGGGTGAGGCCGATGCGTGCTCCCAGATGTTTGGGGTCGGCCGCGATGGTACGCAGGGTCTCGGCGGCGAGTTCAAACAACAGGCCGTAGATCACCGCCTTGTTGGTGTAGGCGATCCTGGCGATCGGTGCCGGGAGGGTGAAGACGACGTGGTAGTAGTCCACCGGGAGCAGGTCGGCCTGGCGGGCTTCGAGCCAGCGTTTCGCCGCACGGGCTTGGCACTTCGGGCAATGCCGGTTCCTGCAGGAGTTGTAGGCGATCTCGGTATGCGCACAGGCCTGGCAGCGCAGCACATGTCCGCCCAGTGCCGCGCTACGGCACTGCTCGATGGCCGACATCACCTTGAGCTGACCCAGGCTCAAGTGGCCCTGCTGAGACTGGCGCCAAGCCGGCCCGTGGGCGCGAAAGATATCCGCCACCTCCAGGGCGCAACTGCTCATGGCGGCTGACCTACGAGGCGGGCAGCTTCTCCAGCGGACTGGTCACCTGGCGCAACAGCTCGGTGGCCACCTGCGTGTATAGCGTCGTGGTCTGGATCTGGTTATGCCCGAGCAGAACCTGGATCACGCGGATATCGGTCTTCTGCTCCAGCAGGTGAGTGGCGAAGGCATGCCGCAGCGAGTGCATCGAGATGCGCTTGTCCAGCTTGGCGGCATCTGCGGCGGCATGAATGGCCCGATTGAGCTGCCGGGTGCTCAGCGGATCGATGGGATTCAGGCCGGGAAACAGCCAGCCGCCCGGCAGCATCTTGCCTTGGCTGTTGGCCACCCGCCACCAGCCACGCAGACGCTCGAGCATCAACGGCGAGAGCATCGCGTAGCGATCCTTCTGCCCCTTGCCGCGCTGGATGCGCAGCGCCATGCGCTGGCTGTCGATGTCAGTAACCTTCAACGAAACGACCTCGCTGGCGCGCAGTCCTGCGCCGTAGGCCAGCGATAGCGCCACCTGGTACTTCAGGGGCTCGGCTGCGGCGATCAGGCGGGTCACTTCCTCAGGGCTCAGTATCACCGGCAGGGTGCGGGGAATACGCACCGAGTGCATCTTGGCCATTGCCTCGGCACGAGCGAGGGTGATCTCGAAGAAGAACTTCAGCCCGCTGATCGCAGCGTTGAGCGACACCGGCGAGGTGCCTTGATCGACAAGGTGCAACTGGTAGCGGCGCAGATCCTCGTCCGTCGCCGTGTCCGGGGAGGCACCGAGAAAACGGGTGAACTGGCTAACTGCGCGGATGTAGTGGGACTGCGTCTTCGCGGCGAACTTGCGCATGCGCATGTCGTCAATCATGCGTTGGCGCAATGCGCTGACGGTCCGGGTCGTTCGAGTCATGGCTCTGCTCCTGTCGTGAACCGAGGCGGCTTGCCTCGTTCCACAACATAAGCAGAACCCTTGTCCTACTCACGCTTGATCATCCACCAGCGCCCAATCGGAGCCACCCCTACCGCGCGAGCGGTTTAGTCCATTCGGCCTTTGCGGCCATTGGGGTTCTGCGTCACCAACGGCCGCAATGAATCGTTACCGGCCGTAGGTTTCGAAATCGGATCGAACGACCGGTTGGCACTTCAGTCCATTTCCGGAATCGACCCCAAGCGGCCATTGATCATCCGAACGCCATACGGCGGCTATCCA
>JAIBJM010000094.1 GCA_020029535.1 Gammaproteobacteria bacterium
CCTCGATGCTGGCCAGAATGCGCAGCTTGCCGCCACAGCGCATACAGCCCTGGATCTCGATGCCGAACACGCGCTTGAGTCGTCGCGCCCAGTTCATCGCCACATGAGGCGGAATTGATGGCTGCAGTTCACGTGCAGTACCCGGCTCCTTCGATGCACCCACGCCGCGATGGGCGGGCGTGACTTGCGCCCGCAGCCGGCTGCGGGGTGCGAACACACCGTGGAAGCGTGTCAGGTGCATCCGTGGCGGCGGCACCAGCGCCACCAAGCGGGCCATCAGGTCCAGCGGTTCCAGCACGATGTGCGTGGTGCCGTCGCGATACGGGGTCTTCAACGTATAGCGCACGTGACCGGAGGCGGTCAGTGCCAGGCGCTCGGTGGCCACCGGCGGGCGCGGGCGGCGCCGCGGGGATCGTCATCCAGTGGCCGGGCTGGCACGGTCTGCAGCGTGAACAGCTTCTGGCCGGCTCTGGGTCCCACCGCAATGCGATAGGTGATCGAGTGACTGCAGATCGGCGGCTCCCGGTGCAGCGACGTGACGGAACACCGGCGGATCGGTGCCATCGGCCACATACACCCCATCGAGGAAGAGCATGTGGAAGTGCACGTTCAGGTTCAGTGCCGAACCGAAGCGCTGAACCAGTGTCACCGCACCGGTGTCGCCGGTGGCGCGCGTGAGCCCGGCCTTGTGCAGCAGATGGACTGAGATCATCCGGTACGCGACACCCAGCACCTGCGTCAGTGCTCCCGAATCGGTGGCCAGCAGGAACCGTAATGCATACGGCAGCGTCAGCACCCACTGCCGCAGGGGTCGTTCGGGCAGTACCTCGTCGGCCAACAACGCGGCAGTCTCGGCCATGCGGCGCGCACCACAGGACGGGCAGAAGCCACGCTTCTTGCAGCTGAACGCCACCAGCTTCTCGGCATGACAGCGTCGGCCGGTCCATGCCGGCACGCAGGTCACGGAAGGCCGGGTAGTACTGCTCGATGAGGCGATACAGCAGCGTCGCCTCGGGCTGGTGGCGTGCGTAGCCCGGCGGGTCGATGAACGGCGGTGCACGCACTCGCCGCGCAGGGGCGGCGGACATGACGAGCGTCCCGATAGCCGGCGGGGACGGAACAGGCTACGTCGTGAAGGCTCGCTGCAAGAGCCCGCGAATCTGCGCGCTTTCGGCAGAAAGATGGCGGCAACACATCGACGTCGGTCGTGAACAGACCCTCGATTGGGCTATGCTTCGGGCCCGTGCCCAACCCCGATAACCGCGCGCAACTGATCCTCTCCTTTGACTATGGCCAGCGACGCATTGGCGTCGCCAGCGGCGACACCATCAGCGGCCGCGCCACACCGTTGACCACGATCTCCTGTCACGACAGCGGCCCCGACTGGACCGCCATCGATGCGCTGTTGCGGGCCTATGCGCCGCGCCAGCTGGTGGTGGGCACGCCCTATAATGTGGACGGTTCACCGGGAACGCTGGCTGGCGCCGCCGACCGGTTCGCTACTGCCCTGCACGAGCGCTACCGCTTGCCGGTGGCACGCGTGGATGAGCGATGGTCGTCGGTGGAAGCCGGCGCCGAGCTCAAGCAACGACGTCAGGCGGGCACGCGACGCCGACGCGTGCAGCGTGAAGACATCGACAGCCTGGCCGCCGCGATCATTCTGGAACGCTGGCTGGCGGGCGAACACGAGGATCGCAATTGATGATCAACCAGAGGCGGCCGGACGGTTCGCTGCGTCACCTGATCACGCTGGACGGCCTGCCGCGCGCCGAGCTCGAGGATCTGCTGGCCCGCGCGCAGCACTTTGTCTGCGAGCCCGGCGAGCAGCCGCGTGCCAACCAGTCGCTGGCCGGCATCACCATCGGCAATCTGTTCACCGAACCTTCGACGCGCACCCGCGTGTCGTTCGAGCTGGCCGGCCGGCGTCTCGGTGCCGAAGTGGTCAACCTGGAAGTGCAACTGTCTTCGCGCGCCAAGGGCGAGACCATGCTGGACACCATCTACACGCTGCAGGCGCTGCACTTCGACATGTTCATCATCCGCGACCCGCAGGCCGGCGTGGTGGCGCATGTGGCGGAAAATGTGGCGCCGCATGTCAGCGTGCTGTCGGCCGGCGAGGCGCATGTCTCGCATCCCACGCAGGGCCTGCTCGACGCGCTGACCATCCGTCAGCGCAAAGGCGATCGCTTCGAGCGCCTGACCATCGCCGTGGTGGGCGACATCCGTCATTCACGCGTGGCACGTTCGGCTTACGAGGTGTTCCGCGGTCTCGGCGTCGGTGACCTGCGGCTGGTGGCGCCGGCCGCCATGATGCCGGATGCCGGCGAATTCGCGGGTACACACCGCTTCGCAACACCCGAAGAAGGACTGCGCGACGTAGACGTGGTGATGATGCTGCGCATCCAGAAGGAACGCATGGAGCAGGCAGCCATTCCCGATGGCGATGACTACTTCGCGCGCTTCGGACTGACGCCGGCGCGGCTCGCATTCGCCAAGCCCGACGCCATCGTCATGCATCCGCAACCAATGAACCGCGGCGTCGAGATCGATTCGGCGGTGGCCGATGGCCCGCAATCGGTGATCCGCGATCAGGTGCGCAATGGCGTCGCCATGCGCATGGCCGTGCTGGAAACCATCGCTCGGCCACGGCCGTTGCGCTCATGAGCCAATCGCATCGCGGCACCATCTGCCTGGAGCAGGCGGAAATCCTGCAGCACACGGCCTTCGAGGCCAATCAGCATGTATTGCGGCTGCAGGCGCCGCGTTGCGCGGCGCGCGCGGCGCCCGGCGCCTTCGTGCATCTGCAATGCGATCACACTGTGCGCATGCGCCGGCCGCTGTCCATCATGCGCGTCGATCGCGGCGCCGGCTGGATTGAAATCCTGTTCAAGGTCGTGGGCCAGGGCATGGCAGCGCTGGCGCAGCGTCGCGCCGGCGAGAGCCTCAGCGTGCTGGGCCCCATCGGCAAGGGTTTTACGCTGCATCCGGACCGTCCGAGGGTGTTGGCCGTCGGCGGCGGCGTGGGCATCCCTCCGATGGTGTTCCTGGCCGAACAACTGCTGCAGGACCGGCGCGCTACATGGAAGCCGCTGGTATTGATGGGTTCGGAGCTGCCCTTCCCGTTCCGCGCCCGACCCTCCAGCATCCTGGTGCCGGGCATGCCGCCCGAAGCCATTGCCTGCATGCCGCTGCTGGATGAATGGGGCGTGCCGTCGCGGCTAGCCACGAAGGCCGGTTTTCCTGGCTGCTTCGATGGTTACGTGCCCGAGCTGGCACGCCGCTGGCTGCAATCGCTCGGTGAAGCACAACGCGCCGAAGTGGAGATTTTCGCCTGCGGCCCCACCGCGATGATGACGGCCATCGCCGCGGTGGCCCGTGAATTTTCGCTGCCCTGCCAGGTCTCACTGGAGGAATACATGGCCTGCGCCGTCGGCGGCTGCGCCGGTTGCGCGGTGCTGGTGCAGACGGCAGAGGGACCCACCATGAAGCGTGTCTGTGTCGATGGTCCGGTGTTCGATGCCGCCACCGTATTCAGCGCATAAGGACAATCATGATTTCATCCATCATCAGGGCATTGGCAGGCATGGCAGCGCTGGCCGGCGCGCTCTCGGCCTGCGGCGGCACCGAGCGCGCACTGCCAACGGCCACCGCCTGCAATCTTTCGCAATACGTGCAGCGTCTGGTCAGCGTATCGGCCAGCATAGGCACCGACCGCAGCGGCCAGGCGGTACTGGCCGATCCGGCCTGTGCCGACGTGCAGATCCCGCTGCGCTTCACGGCCGCCGCGGCACGCACCGGACTGGCCGATCAACTGACGGCGGCATTGAAAGCCGCGGGCAATGCGCCGGTAACCGCACAGCTGACCGGTGTATTCACCAGCGATGCGGGTGCCGCCTTCACCGCCGAAACCATGACCGGACTCGCCGCCCCGGCGTTATGATCGGCATCACCTGCCGCTGCTCCGGTTACCCCGATGCCGCATGTTGAGCTGCCTCGAGCGCTCGAGGATTATTTTGCCCACGCCGAAACCTCGGCGACGGCAGACGGGCGGCGATTTTCAATCACTCTGCCCTACCTGCAGGACAACAAGCTCGACCGCATGCAGTGGTGGTGGAACATCGGCAATGTGCAGCTGCAGCTGATCGGGGACGATGGTTTCGCCGCGCAACGCCAACAGGCCATCGACAAGTTCCGCCGGCATATCGAGCGCTGGCTGTACAACAACCGGCAGCAGCTGTTCGGCGACGGGCCGATTCCGCAGCTGCGCGCCGTGCCACAGGAAGCGGCGGTTGCCGTCGCACCGGCCGCAGAGCCGCCCTCCTCCAATGTGCTGCCCTGGAAACGTGAACGCGTAGCCAACGGCTGATCAGGGCTTAGTCCCTGGCCAGCCAGTCCTCGCCGCGACGCGTGGTCAGATACGGCAGCAACCGCGCATCCAGCTCCTCATCGGGGGAGCGATAGCTCCAGCGCGCCAGCGGCGGCATCGACACCAGTATCGAATCGGTGCGTCCGCCCGACTGCAGGCCGAACAGCGTGCCGCGATCCAGCACCAGATTGAACTCGGCGTAGCGGCCGCGCCGGTACAGCTGGTAATTGCGCTCGCGCTCGCCATAGGACAACGCATGGCGCCGCTGCAGCAATGCCACCCAGGCATCGAGGTAGTGCCGCGCCACGCTCTGCATGAACCCGAAGCACTGCTGCCACGGCAGGTTGAACGGCCCCATCTGTTCGTTCAGGTCGTCGTAGAACAGACCGCCCACGCCACGTGCCTCGCCGCGGTGCTTCAGGAAGAAATACTCGTCGCAGTGCGCGCGGAACTGCGGATACATGCCGGCGTGGAACGGCGCGCAGGCGCTGGCGGCTGCACGATGCCAGGCGATCACATCGGCCTCATCGACCAGATAGGGCGTCAGATCGAAACCGCCGCCGAACCACCACACATCACCGGCGCTGAAGAAGCGCACGTTCATGTGGCTGGTGGGCACCTGCGGATTGCGCGGATGCATCACCACCGACACGCCCAGCGCGCGGAAACTGCGCCCGGCCAGCTGCGGATTGCGCGCCGTGGCGGCCGCCGGCAGCTTGTCGCCGCGCACATCGGAAAAAGCCACGCCGCCGCGCTCGATGACCGCGCCCTCCTCCAGCACCGCGGTCACACCTTCGCCACCCAGCCCTGAACTGCCATCGCGGCGCCATACATCGGGCACGAAGCCCCGCCCGCGATCGACCGCACCGACGGCCGCGCACAGCTGCTGCTGGAAGTCGCGCAGGAAGCGCCCCACTGATTCGATATCGGTCTGCATGCGCGCAGCCTAGCGGGGAATTCACGCGCCGTCTCTGGCGACAGCGCGTCAGCCGTCAGAACAGTCCCAGTCGCGCAACGGCGAAACCGGCAAAGATTCCGACGCAGTACACCAGCACCGCGAGAATGGCCATCAGCAGGGCCGGCATCTGGATGGCGGCGTGCATGCCGTAGACGCGCAACGCGACCAGCAACCCCAGCGCTCCGGTGACCGCCGAAACAGTCAGCACCGGTACGGCGCGCAGCGCCGGGTCGCCATACATCAACGACAGCAGCAGCACGGCGAAAATGGCGCCCAGCGCGCCGAGCAGCAACTTGACCAGCAGAAATGACCCCGACATCTTTTGCACCTGGCTATGGCCCCCAGCCACCCCAGTTGAGCGTGGGCGGTGACGGGGCCAGCGGATCGACCGGGTAGCGCGCCAGTCCCGGATACAAGCGGCTCCACACGACAGCGACCAGCAGCAACGCAGCTACGCCGAGCAACACCGGCTGCCACAGCACCGACCATCCCGCGTGCACGTAGACCATGATGACGGGATTGGCTCCCGCCGGCGGGTGAACAGTGCGGGTCAGCAGCATGAATGCCAGTGCGAGCATGGTCGCCAGCGCATACACACCCAGCGACTCACCAAAGGCCTGGTAGCAGGCGATGCCAATGAATGCACCGCCGAGATGACCACCCAGCAGCGCCCGCGGCTGTGCCGCCGGTGCCCGGGTAAGACCGAAAAGAAATACGGTGGTACCGCCAAGAGATGCCAGCAGGAAGGGATTTGCCGGCAAGCCCGTCACCCACAGTGCTAGCGCTATGGCGCAGCCCGCGCCGATGAGACACCAGAGAAGACGAACCAGCGGATGCGCAGACATGACTGCCGAGCCTTATCCCGGAATCTCCGGCTCCACCACGTGCGCCAACAGCGCCAGTGATTCCTGCCAACCGAGATAGCAGGCCTCGGGCGGAATCACGTCGGGAATGTTCTCCTGCACGATGTTCAGTTCAGTACCCACCGACACTTTCCTGAAGGTAATGGTCACCATCAGCGTGCCCGGCAGGTTCGGATCGTCGAAGCGGTCGGTGTGACGGATGCGCTCGTCCGGCACCAGCTCCAGATACTCACCGCCGAAGGAATGACTGCTGCCGCTGCTGAAATTCCTGAACGACATTTTGTAGCTGCCGCCCACCCTGGCGTCGAAGCTGTGCACCTTGCAGGTGAAGCCGTGGGGCGGCAACCACTTCGCCAGTGCATCCGGGTCGAGGAAGGCACGATAGACCCGCTCCGGCGGAGCACGCAGCACGCGATGCAGACGAACGGTATTCGGCATGGCGACTCTCCTTACAGATTGGACGGGCGCCGCATGAACGGCAGCATGCGCCACAGCACCGATGGCCCCCTGAACTGATGCCACAGCGCGCCCGCCACATGCAACAGCAGCAGCCACAGCAACAGACCCGTCATGATCTCGTGAACCAGTTCGATCCGATGGTACAGCGGCATGCCCTGATCGGGCGCGAGCGAACTGAACCAGGGCAGCCTCGGCCACACCTCGACGCCCCAGAAAGCCACCGGCTGCGAAGCGAATGAGCGCAGCGACCAGCCAGTCAGCAGAATCGCCGGGATCAACACATAGAAAGCCGCGTGACCGATCTGCGCCAGCACCCGCTGCCACCGCGCCATAGCGACCGGCAACGGCGGCGGCGTGTACAGCAGCCGCACCACCATGCGAGCCACCGACAACAGCAGGATGGTCAGCCCGACCGACACGTGCAGGGCCTCCAGATTGTGCTGGGCCGGTGACTCTTCGGGGCCCATGCGCACCGCTATCACCATCTGCGTGATGATCAGCACCGCGATGACCCAGTGCAGTGCAATGACCGCGGCCCGGTAACGGCCGTTGGCTGCAGTTTGATCCGTCATCTGAACTGCCCCTGCTGAACCCGACCCGCGATGGCATTGGCGCGGCCACTGCAGATCATCTGACCCGTCGCATTCACCAGCAGTCGCGCACGCACACGTGCCTGCAAGCATGCAACATCCGCAGGCGCCATCGCCGCAATACCGGCGCCTACGCTGGGCCCGCCCAGAACGGTCGACCAGTAATCGTCGAAATCATCGAAGGTACGCTGCACCGTGATCTGCCGCGTTTCGATCGCCTGCAGCCCCGCGTTGGTCCACAGTTGCTCCATCACATCGGATCGCGACGCCTCCGGACTCGCTGGCGCGCCAACGGCAGCGCCCAGCGCACGCATTTCCTCGTGCAGAACCGCATAGGGCAAGCCACCGCCTTCCATGTCCCACATGTAGGCCAGCACCGCACCGCCCGGACAGACCACTCTGGCCATCTCAGCCACAC